>JAFAXA010000284.1 GCA_019241425.1 Acetobacteraceae bacterium
AATATGATGTGGAACGACACGGTAAAGCCGAACTGTATACGAGAGAGGATAAGTGCGGCCGCGTCGGGCGACATCGGAAGGCTCCGGTGCGTGGGTCAGATGTGACCGTTGGCACCGATGCCGTGTCCGCCCGGATGCGGTGCGACGTGTCGGGCCGCCTTGAGGTCGATGCCGTAGGTCGGAGTCACCGCGCGGAATTTGCGCAGCCGGCCGTCTTCCGTCAGGAGCGAGTCCTCCGCAGGCGAAAAGTCAGACTAAATGGATGGAGACCTTGTTCGCGTCCCGCTCAGTCACGAAGGATACCTTACGCGATTTAAGTTTCGCATCAAAGCACATATCTGGACCGAGGGGAAAACTACGTTTTCGTTGCAGTTGATCCACTTGCGAGTGCTACCGAAGGTCGCATGGCAGCCAAAAAAGCTACTGTGGGTTTGATCACGACGTATTGCCACACGCCGCCCCACGCGGGGGTTACGCCATCAGCACGTCTTCCAGCCGGATCGGCAGCCGCCGCACGCGCACACCCGTCGCGTGGTAGACGGCGTTGGCGATCGCGGCGGCGACACCGACCGTCGGCAACTCGCCGATCCCCTTGATGCCGAGCGGCGTCGTCACCGGATCGGCGCTGTCCACCACAATGGTCCGGATATCCGGCACGTCGGCGTTCACCGGCACCAGATACTCGGCGATGTTTGCGTTGGTGATCCGGCCCGTTTCGGGGTCGGTGCGTGTTTCCTCGAGCAGCGCCATGCCGATGCCGAACACGATGCCCCCCTTCAACTGACTCTCGGCGGTCTTGGCGTTCAGCAGCTTGCCGCAGTCGAAGGCGCCGACCCAGCGGCTGACGCGGATCGTGCCGAAATCGGGATCGACCCGGACCTCCGCGAAATGCGCGCCGAACGAATGCAGCGAATGCGTCTTCTTGGCGTCGCCCGGCGAGGTCGTCGCGCTTTGCTGGATCTGACGGACGCCATGCCGGCCCAGGACATCGCTCAAACCAACCCGTCCGGGCGGGCCGCTGATGATGCCGTCGCGGAAATCGAACGAGCCCGGATCGGCGCCGCCCCACGCCGCGCCGCGATCGGCGATTGCGAGGTGGATCGCTTCGGCGCGCGCGGCCTCGCTCGCGGCGAGCACGGCGGAGGCGACGCTTGCCGCCGTCTGCGAGCCGCCCGAACCCGGCGCGGGCGGCAACCGGCTGTCCCCGAGTTCCACCCGCACGCGGTGGAGCGGCAGCCCGAGCGCATCGGCCGCGACTTGCGCGAGCACCGTGTAGGTGCCCGTGCCAAGATCCTGGCTGCCGGTCTGCACGATCGCCGACCCGTCCGCGTTCAGCCGCACCTTGGCTTCGGCTTGCGAGCGATTGGTCGGGTAGGTCGTGGTCGCCATGCCGCATCCGATCAGCACCCGTCCGTCGCGCATGGAACGCGGCGCCGGGTCGCGCTTCGCCCAGCCGAACGCGTCGGCGCCGCGCGCATAGCAATCCCGCAGCGGTTTGCTCGCGAACGGCTTGCCGTTGCTGGGATCGGCTTCGGCATAGTTGCGCAAGCGGAGTTCGATCGGATCGAGCTTGGCCGCGACCGCCAGTTCGTCCATCGCCGATTCGATCGCGAACACGCCGGACGCTTCGCCGGGCGCACGCATATAGGTCGGCAGTCCCGCATGAACGCCGACCAGCCGGTGCGTGATGGCGGCGTTCGGGCACGCATAGAGCATCTCGGTTGCGAGGGCGACGGGTTCGGCGAACTCGCCGAGCGCGGGCTGCGACATCTGGGTGATGCCGTCATGCCGCACCGACACGAGCCTGCCGTCCGCGTCGGCGCCGAGCCGGATGCGCTGCACCGTCGCCGGCCGATAGCCGTTCGAGGTGAACATCTGCTGGCGCGTGACGACCAGTTTCACCGGCCGCCCGACCACGCGCGAGGCCATGGCAGCGAGCGTCGCCGGCGGCCACGTGTTTCCCTTGCATCCGAAACCGCCGCCGACGAAGGGGCAGATCACCAGAACCTGTTCGGGATCGATGCCGAACATCGTCGCGAGCGTGCGTTGCGCGCCGCTGATGGCCTGCGTCGCGGTCCAGACGGTCAGCCGGTCGCCATCCCAGCGCGCGATCGTTGCGTGCGGCTCCATCGGATTGTGGTGCTCGGTCGGGGTCTCGTACGTTGCCTCGACCTTCAGCGCCGCGCCGTTGAAGGCGCCGTCCGGATCGCCGCGCGTGCTGTCCGGCGAACGCTCGCCATTGCGGAACCGCTTCGGCGGATAGGCTTGCGACAAGGCGGCGTGCATGTCGGTGACGGCTTCGCCGGCCCGATACTGCACGCGCAGCGTCGCGCCGGCGGCGGTCGCCCGCTCGAACGTATCGGCGACCACGACCGCGACATGTTGCCCGTTGTACAGTACGGAGCGGTCCTGGAGCAGCGGGGCGGTGACGGTCTGCTGGGCCTTCTTGTCCGTGTTCAGCTTCGGCGCGTTGTCCGGGGTGATGATCGCGAGCACGCCGGGCATTCCGGCGGCGGCCGATTGGTCGAACCCGGTGATTTCGCCGGCGGCAACCGTGCTCTGCACGAGCACGGCGTGGACGAGATCGGGCTGCGGGAATTCGGCCGCATAGAGCGCCGCGCCGGTGACCTTGTGCCGTCCGTCGATGCGATCGATTGGCTGTCCGACATACATGAATACGTTCTCCGCTCAGACCGCGACCGATTGGAGCGCGCGTTCCGCGACGCGCTGCATCAGGCGGAGCTTGAACCCGTTCCCGCTCGCCGCGCGGGCGCCCTCCGACGCGCGAGACGCGGCGGCGGCGAACACCTCCGGGCGGGCTTGCTGGCCACGCAGCGCCGCTTCGACCTGCGGCATCCGCCAGGGCATCGTCCCGACGCCGCCCATCGCCACCCGGGCATCCCGGATCGTGCCGTCCGCGATCTCCATTCCGACCGCCGCCGAGACGAGCGCGAAAGCGAAACTTTCCCGGTCACGCACCTTCACGTAGGCCGACCGTTTCGCCGCGCTCGATGCCGGCACCACCACCGCGACGATGACTTCGCCCGGGCGCAGGGTCGTCTCCGTTTTCGGTGAGTCACCCGGCACGCGGTAGAGCTCCGCGAGCGGGATCGTGCGGTTCGCGTTGTCGGGGCCGCTCACTTCGACGGTGGCGTCGAAGGCCATCAGCGCGACCGGCATGTCGGACGGATGGGTCGCGATGCAATGCTCGCTGACGCCCAGCACGGCGAGAATCCGGTTGTCGCCGCCGATCGCCGGACAGCCGGAGCCCGGCTCGCGCTTGTTGCAAGCAAAACCAGTGTCACGGAAATAGCTGCACCGAGTCCGTTGCAGCAGGTTGCCGCCGATCGTGCCCATGTTGCGGATCTGCGGCGAGGCCGCTGAGAGCAGCGATTCGGAGAGCGCCCGGTAATTCCGCTGCACCTCGGGATGTGCGGCGACGTCCGCCATACGCGCGAGCGCGCCGATGCGCAGCCCCTCGGGTCGAATCTCGATCGCATCCGGCAGCACGCCGTCGAGATCCACGAGTCGGGCTGGACGCTCGACCTCCTGCTTCATGAGCTGCATGAGGTCGGTACCACCGGCAATGTAGGCGGTGTCCGGACCGGCGCCCGCGTTGACCGCAGCTTCGACATTGTCCGGCCGGACGAGCAGGAAATTGCGCATCTCAGCCGCCCTCCGCCGCGCTTTGCACAGCGGCGACGATGTTCGCGTACGCGCCGCAGCGGCAGATATTGCCGCTCATCCATTCGCGGATTTCCTGATCGCTG
>JAFAXA010000309.1 GCA_019241425.1 Acetobacteraceae bacterium
CGGCTTGCAGTCGCTCGCGTTGGGCCGCGTTCGTCACATTCGACAGCGATAGAGGGATGAACGCGCCGCGGACGTCGTCACACGACTCCCCGATACGGCTGAGAACATCTTGGCACGCCCTCTTACGAACCCGCCCTTGCGAAAAGCGTCGGGTCCCTGGCGGCCTGACCATCCACGCTTATGATTACTGGCCCGCATCGCAAAATTGTCGGCGATCCCGCCACTCATCAGGTGCACGTACCTAGTTCTTTCCCGGTCGAGATATCGCGCCTGGCTGCGCCCAAGCACGGCCACACGCGAGGCGTCTTCAGCCGCCTCGTAGACACGGCGGCTGTCCCGCACCGCATTTCGAGCGGAAGCTGGTGAGCGTGACTGGGCTTAACACGCCGGGGATTCCGCTGCTGGCGGCGACGGCGCGCGCGAGCCGAAACTTGCCGAAATAAAGGCGCCCTCTTGCGGCGCTTGAGAGTCCATCCAACTAACGGTATAGGTACGACGAGCCTTGTTCTATCGTAACACAGCAGACGGTCACCGTTCTTTGTTGTCCGGATAGCAGCGAGGAGGCTTGCACCGATGTGGCCCTGGTTGGTGTCCACCCTGCAGGCCTATCCGGAAATCGCCGTCTTTCTGTCGCTCGCCATCGGCTATTGGGTCGGCCGCTTTACCTGGAAGGGAATCGGGCTCGGCGCGGTGACCGCCACGCTGCTCGCCGCCATTGTCATCGGCCAACTGCACATAACCGTTTCGCCGAACCTGAAAGCGTTTTTCTTTCTGATGTTCCTGTTTGCGGTCGGTTACGGCGTCGGGCCGCAATTCGTGCGAGGCATCGCGCAGGACGGCTTTCCGCAAGCGCTGTTCTCCGTCCTGGTCTGCCTGTTCTGCCTCGTTTCGACATGGATCGCGGCGAAGATCGCGGGGTACGACCCGGGCTTCGCCGCCGGGCTGTTCGCGGGATCGCAAACAATTTCCGCTTCGATGGGGCTTGCAACAGACGCGATCAACAGGCTGGGCCTGCCTGCCGACCAAGCCCAGCAGATGCTGAACGCGATGCCGGTCGCCTACGCCGTCACTTACATCTTCGGCACGATCGGCTCGGCCTTGCTGCTTGCGATCGCCGGACCGGCGCTGCTCCGGATCGACCTTCCCGCCGCCTGCAAGGCGTACGAGGAGCGCATGGGAGGCAAGCCCGAATCAGGCGGCGAAGGCATGGCATGGCACCACTTCGTGCTGCGCGCCTATGAGTTGCGCGAGGGTATGGCCGTGGTCGGCAAGACGGCGGCGGAAGCGGAAGGCGGTTACACGGCCGCACGATTGTTCGTCGAACGCATCCGGCGCAACGGCAAGATCCTGGAAGCGACGCCGGACACGGTTCTCGCCGGGGGTGACATCGTGGCCGTCGCCGGTCCGACGGATGTGCTCGTGCAGCAGATCGGCACCAGGGCGGAAGAGGTCAACGACCCCGAACTGCTGAGCGTTCCGTTCGAGGGCGTCGACGTGCTCGTCACGTCCAAGGTCACGGCCGGAAAGACGCTCGCGGAACTCGCGAAACTTCCGGTGACGCACGGCGTCTTTCTGCGCCGTATCCGGCGGGGCGCGATCGGGACGGATATTCCGATCCTGCCCGGAACACGGATTGAGCGCGGTGACGTGGTGACGCTGATCGGACGCACCAAGGATATCGCGGCGGTGTCCGCCGCCGTGGGCTACCCCGACCATGCAACCAGCGTCGCCGATGTCGCTTTCATCGGCGGCGCCATAACGCTCGGCGCGTTGGTCGGCGCGCTGGTCTGGCGCATCGGCTCCGTGCCCCTCACATTGTCGACGGCGGGGGGCGTGCTGATCTCCGGCCTGGTGTTCGGCTGGCTGCGCTCCGTGCATCCGACGTTCGGCCGCATCCCGTCATCGACCGTGTGGTTCATGAACTCGGTCGGGCTGAACGTGTTCATCGCCGTCGTGGGCCTGACTGCGGGTCCGAGCTTCGTGGCCGGCATCGAGAAGCTCGGCATCGGCTTGTTCCTCTGGGGCGTGTTGGCCACGACGGTGCCGCTGGTGCTGGGGGCGCTGATCGGGCGCTACGTCTTCCGGTTCGACCCGGCGATCGTGCTCGGCTGCTGCGCCGGCGCGCGGACCACGACGGCCGCGCTGGGCAT
>JAFAXA010000250.1 GCA_019241425.1 Acetobacteraceae bacterium
TCGACGCTCCACTCAGCCCTGACCGTTCACTTTCGCCGATCGCCTTCATGTTCGCCGGTGCGGCGGCATTCGGGGTCGTACATGCCATGATCGGGCTGAAGGCCCCGGAAATGGAGTTGCCTGAAGCAGCCTCGTTGCTGCAGCAAGTGGTATCGGGGCTGGGAAAAAACATTGAGTCTCTCTTGTGTGTGGCCTTCGCCGGTGTCGCAGCCGTTTTTGCATGGGCAGCGTTTCGGCTCTTCCGACTGCGCCTGACCTGGCAGGCAGCCATGCGGCACACAGCCTATTGCAGCGGTGTTCAAAGTGTCGTGCTCCTGGTGCTTGTCCTTCCCGATGTGGTTGCTCAATTTACTCTGCGATCGGCGCCGCTTGTCGCAGACCAAGTCGCCACTCTCGTTTGGCTGCTAAGCTATTTGTTTCTGAACGATTGGACATTCCGCCAGTATGTTGACGAATGTCGGACCAGCAAGTTACGCGCACTGCCGGCGTTTCTGATAGCCGGCGTGCCGTTCTGGGCAATACTCATCATGGCCGCTGATGCCGGGCCAGACCTGTGGGTGTCTGGAGTTATTGGAATGAAACCCGGAATCGACCCGGCCGACATCGTCCATATAGATCGCTGGGTCCTCGCAGCGCGTGATCCACGGCCAGGTGAGGTCGTCACTGTCTACCCTAAGAACGCCGGCCACCCCTGGGTGCTAGCGGGAGGAGCTTTGCGGACAGTTGCTCATCACGACGCTTTTCGCGTGATCGCCGTTCCGGGAGACATGGTCGCTGCTGACGGCGCGGATCTGATCGTGAATGGGGTTAAACTCAAGCGCGAAGTTTTGCCTTCTCGCGAGCACGGAACGGAGGAAGGCGAGGTGCAATTCCGACAGCAAATCGGCGAGCGCCGACCAGTTGTTGTCTATGGAGCGCATCAGGAACCGAAACCTTGCTTGTCCCCTTCGCCGGTCAACCTTCCGCAGGATGGGTTTTTGTTGGCGCTGGACGACCGTAGCGACGGACAACTGTTCTGCGGACATGTTACTCGCTCCAGTCTAAGTGGCGTAATTGATTGGAATGTGCGGACAAGGTCGCCGCCTTAGTGGATCGAACCCAACACTTGCTGCCCTCGAGGGTCCAAATGGGCTTGGTCACAATGGCGAAGGCGCCATCAGGCAACCGCGGCGCAGACGCACTGTCGCGCCCCCGCCAAAGCCAAACACCGCAACTGTAATGCTAGCCTGTGTATCCGCCCGAAACCGGCGCACCCCGCTGCGTTTGCTCGCGTTCGCGCCGCGCCTCGTAGGCCTTTGCGTGCGCAACCGCGAGGCGCAGCAGGGGCGCATCCCGCTCGGGCTCGGCCCCAGCCCGCCGCAATAGATCGCCGAGGATCTGGTCCGCTTCCGGCCGGGCGCCGCGCTCGATATCGCGGAGCATGGAAGCGGCGACGAACGCGCCGGGCGCCCCGAAGAACCGGCGCGTGCCGGCCATCCAATCCGCGCGCGGCGCAAAGCCTTGCCGGGCGGCGACCGCGGCGCATTCGTCAAGCAGCGACGCCGCCAACGCCGCGCCGCCGCTGGCGACGACATCGCCGAGCGTCGCGCGCATCAGCGTGGTGATGCCGGCCAAGGTGGCGATGAAAACCCATTTCTCCCACATCTCCTGCAGGATCGCCTCGCTGAGCCGCCCATCGAACCTGGCTCCCGCGAATGCAGCGGCGATCGCCTCGACGCGCGCCGACCGGCCGCCGCCTCGCTCGCCGAACACCAGGCCATCGGAGTCGTTGAGGTGGATGATCCGCCCCTCCGCGTCCAAGGTCGCCGAGATCAAACACGCGCCGCCCAGCACCCGGTCGGCACCGAACCTTGCATCGAGCGTGTCGAGATGCCGCATGCCGTTCAGCAACGGCAGAATTGCGGTACCGGCACCGACCGCGGGCGCCAGCGCATCCATCGCCGCGTCGAGATCATACGCCTTGCAACTCAACAGCACGACATCGAACGCGTCGTGCAAGCGATCCGCCAGAACCGTCGGCGCGGGCAGGTCCGCGTTGCCGCGCGGGCTCCTGATCGCGAGCCCCGTTGCCGCCAGTTGTTCGGCCCGGCCCGGACGCACGAGAAACGTGACGTCCCGGCCCGCCTCGAGCAGGCGGCCGCCGAAATAGCCGCCGATCGCGCCGGCGCCGACGACCAGGAAACGCATGGACCGACCCCCCGAGAGAGCGTGAAACGGATAGTTAGCAGCTAGACAGCCCGCAGCCTAACGGGGCTCGTCCAGATGGTTGCGGTCGCCCATCAGCCGCGCAACGGTCGGCTCGATGGCCGCGGCCATGCGCTCCTGCGTCTGGGCGGTCGGGTGCAGCGGCGGGTCGGGCGGCGTCAGCAACGGATCGTAAAACGCCGACCGGTCGAGGCTGCCTTCCTTGGTGAACAGGGCGCCGAGGTCGATATACGCGGCAAGGTCCGGCCGCGCCGCGTAGTGCCGGGCAAGCGCCTCGTTGATCTCGGCCGTATTACGGGTCACCCATGGGCTGCGCGCGCTCGGCAGCACGGCCAGCAGGATGATCTTGGTGGTCGGCAGTCTGCGCCGCAATTCGGCCAGGATGGCGTCTATGCCGGCAACGGTGTCCGGCGCCGACCAATGCACACGCCCAAGATTATTGGCGCCGATCAGCACAATCGCGACACTCGGCGTGATGCCGTCCACCTCGCCGTTGCGAATGCGCCATAACAGGCTGGCGGTGGTATCGCCCTTGAAGCCCATGTTGACGGCGTTGCGGTCGCCATAGAACCGCGTCCAGCCCGGCTGAAAATTGCGCCACGGTTCCGGCCCGCGCTTTTCCCAGTTCTCGGTGATGGAATCGCCGAGAAATATCAGATCCGCCCGGCCCGAACGCACGCGCGTCAGCACCGCCTCGTGCCGCTCGCGCCACCACGGCAGATCGAGGCGCGCGATCGGCGTCGCGGCGAGGGGAACCGGCGTGCGAGCGACCGCCGCCGGCGGCTGAGCCGCCGACAAGCGGGCGGAAGCCAGCGGAACAACGCCCGCGAGCGTGGCGCCGAACGCGCACGCCAGCAGACGCCGCGCCTCTCTCACCTTAGGCCAGGAGCAGGAAGGCGAGGCTGCCGAGACCCGCAACGATGCAGTAGTAAGCGAACGGGTTCAGCGCCCAGTTATCGTGATTGCGGAAGTAGCGCATCAGAAAGGCGGTTGTCGCGAACGCGGCCAGTCCGGCGACCACGGCGGCCATGACCGACTGACCGAAAACGCCGGGCGCGATATTTTCATGCAGCAGCTTCGGCACTTCCAGCACCGTTGCGCCGAGAATGATCGGTGTCGCGATCAGAAACGAAAAATGCGCCGCACCCCCGTGGTCGATGCCACGCAGCAATCCACCGACGATCGTCGCGCCGGAACGCGAAATGCCCGGCACCAACGCCGTGCATTGCCAGCAGCCGATCGTCAGCGCATCGCGCAGAGTCAGGGTCGACAGCGGGCGCATGCCGCCGCGCCCGCGCAACCGCTCGCCGAACAACAGCAGCAAGCCGTTGACGACCAGAAACGCCGCCGCGACGACCGGTGATCCGAACAGGCTGCGGAAGAATTTTTCGAGCACGAGGCCGACGATCACCGCCGGAATCGTGGCAACGACGATCAGCAGCGACACGCGCCGGCTTTCGGCAATTTGATGCGGCGGCGCGAGTCCGAGGAGGCCGGTTCCGAGCGTCCACCAATCACGCCAGAAATAAACGAGCAACGCGACCGCGGTGCCGAGATGCAGCATGACAAGAAACGGCAGAAACGCGTGCGATTGCTCGTCGATCGGCCAGTTCAGAATCGCGGGCAAGACGACGGCGTGACCGAGGCTGCTAACCGGGAACAGCTCTGTTGCGCCCTGAATGATCGCGATGATGATCGCCTGAAGCGTGCTCATGCCGGCGCACGCCGATTGCCTGTGACTATCGTCTCAAGCGGGCGGGCAACGCGCATCAATGTGACTCCTGTGAAATGAGGCCGGGCGTGGCGGTGTTCCTGACGCAAAGCGCCGGTCACTGCAACCGCTACGTCGGAAGTAGACACGCGCATCAGGATATCGCCTCGGCGCAGGACCGGGCCCGTCGCACACCGATCGGCGACGCCGGCCGTCCCACCGTAACGTCCGTGAGAAAAAAGACCGTGAAGTCGTGCGAGGCCACGGCATCAAAATCCCGTCCCGCGACATCGGTCAGAATGCCCGAACCGTCGACGGGGCGCGTTTCAGCGCGGCCGTCCGCCCCGTGAACCGTGATCTGACCGCAGAGCGCATAGGTGACCGCATCGGCGCTCACCGGCGCGGGCAACTCCGCGACATCCTCCTGGTGATCCGCGTTCAATCGGAAGGTGCGCACCAACTCGCCGTTGAGATAGAGCGCCGTCGTTTCCTCGATCTCGTCCGGCCCGAGATGGTCGTGGATGCGAAAGCCGGGCGGCTGGGCCATCACCGGAGACCCGAGTAGGAAGACCAGCACCGGCCAAAGAATCGGCAACCCGCGCATCGCCGAACCCTGAACCGTCACCTGGCCTCCTCGCAAGCGCCGTTACGAGATTACATAATCTTATTTCTGCGACTTGAAGTAGACTGGCCGGGGGGTCTTTTCGCGCCAACCCCCAATCTCGCCTCAGATGCTGAACGTGAGCGGCCGCTCAGCGGCCGGTGCCGCCGCGGCCGGCTTGACCAGGCCCGACAAATGCTGGGCCAGGAACTCGCATTGCCGGCGGATATCGGGCACCGCCGTCATCTCCCAAAACGCGCCCTTGGTCACCGGCCCAACCGCGAACAAACGCCGGGAGATCGCGCCCGATCGGCTGAGCAGCGCGCAGGTTCCCGTCACATCGAGACCGAGCCGCAGAAAGTCGGGTCGGGCCGTGCCGTCGGCCAGCAAGGACCGGATCAGCCCATCCGAAATGCGGTCGTAATCGGCGGTCGGTCCCGAGCAGTTGATAACCCGCGCCGCCGCGAGCGTCCGCACCCCGTCGGTGCCCCGCGGCCGGTACGCGATCCGCACCGAGCCGGCTTCCGGGGCGTAGCTCTGCACCCGCCCGGCGATGATCTGGAGCTGGCCGGAGGCGCGCGCCGCTTCGATCCGGTCGGCGACGGCCGGCGCCATGCGATGGCGATGCACGTCCCACCACGGCCGTAAATGCCGCACGAACCGCGCCTTATCGGCCGGCGACATGATCTGCCAGACATCCTGCATGAAGGGGCGGATCTCATCCACGATCGGCTGCCAGTTCGCCCCGGCGCGCCGCGCCTTCTGCGCTTCCTCGCGCATGAAGCGCAGCAATTCGGTCAGCACGGTCGGGAATGCGTGCTCGGCGGCGATCGGTTGCCCGGCCCCCGAGGCATGACGGTGCGGCAGCAAACCCCGGCGCGAAAGGGCGTAGATCGGCCCCGCGTGACCTTGATCGAGCAGCGAAATCACCACGTCGACCATCGTCAGCCCCGTTCCGATCAACAGCACGGGGGCGGTCGGATCGAGGCCGGCGAGCGCATCGCACGCCCACGGGTCCGGACGGTAGAAAGCCGTGTCGTAGAAACTCGGGTCGGCAACGGGCATCGAGGCGGGCGGAAAATTGCCCACCGCGAGAACCGCGAAATCGGCATGCACCACCCGGCCGCGATCGAGGTGCAGGCCGAGCCGCGCGCCGCTGCGGTCGATCGCGCGGACATCGCCCCGGAGCAGGTCGAGCCGGCGTTCGGGCGCGCGTTTCAGCTCCTCCTTCAGCAGCGCCCGGATGTAGTCGCCGTAGAGGCGGCGCGGCACGAAGCTGCCGGCGGCGAGGCCGCCATCCCCGGAAGCCTCGCCCTGCCGCTTCTGCGCCCATTCGAGGAAATGCGTCGGCTGGCCGTGATAGGCGCTCATCCGGCCGGCCGGCACGTTCAGCACGTGGCTGGCATTGCCCGTGGAATAGGCTTGCCCCCGCCCGAACTGGCTGTTGCGCTCGATCAGCGTGATCTGGGTGCCCGGGCCGCATCGCCGGAGCAGGTGCAAGGAGAGCAGCGTGCCGCTGAACCCCGCGCCGATGACGGCTATGGTGGTTTGAGACATGGCGTCCCCGGTTTGCTCGGTGCCCGCGCCGGAGCCCGGCCCGCCTATCAGCATCATGCGAGCCGGACAAGCTGTGCCACGGCCGTCCACCTTAACGTGTTTTAAGCCGGACGGAGCGTGCAAGAGTTGATCCGAACGAGATCCGGTTCCATGAAGGACGGGGCGGCGGTGCCGCGCCTCCGCTGCCACGCTCGGGACGCTCCATGCCGTCATCCTCCGGCGACACGACACTGGCCGGCGCCCCGCCGGGGCCGCGGCCGGAGGTCGAAACAGAGCCGTCGAGCGACCGGGGCGCCGCTTCCCGCAACCGCCGCCCTTTCAGCGAAGCGATCGCCCACGTCCCGCAGACCTTGCGGGCGCTGGTCCGGGCGGACGAGATCTGGCTCGTGGCACTGGCGGCGGTGGTCGGCGCCGTCGCGGGCTTCGCGGTCGCCGCCATGACCCTCGTCACCCAGCATATCCACGAGTTGCTGTTCGGATTGCTGCCCGGCCAGCGCCTGTCCGGCATGGTCGAGATCAATGCGGTCAGGGCCGTTCTGGTGCCGAGTGCCGGTGGCCTCGGGCTCGGGCTGCTCGGCCTCGCCATCATCCGCTGGTGGCCCCGGCGGGCGGTCGATCCGATCGAAGCCAACGCGCTCTACGGCGGCACGATGTCCGTGGTGGACAGTCTCGTGGTCGTCCTGCAGACGGTCGTATCGACCGGGGTCGGCGCCTCCGTCGGGCTGGAAGCCGGCTACACCCAGATCGGCGCCGCGGTCGCCTCCAGGCTCGGACGCAGCTTCCGCGTCCGCCGCGGCGATCTGCGCATGCTGGTCGGCTGCGGCGCCGCCGGTGCGATCGCGGCGGCCTTCCAGGCCCCCCTCACCGGCTCGTTCTACGCCTTCGAACTGGTGATCGGCACCTACACCCTGGTCTCGCTGGCGCCCGTGGTGGTGTCGTCCATCGTCGCGGTGGCGGTCACCGACGCGCTCGGCGGCGCACCGGGCACGTTCGAGTTGCAGGTGCCGAGCCGGATCGAAGCCATCGACTACGTGGCGCTGATCGCGCTCGGGATGCTGTGCGCGCTGGTCGGCATCGCCATCATGCGCGGCGTCACCCTGACCGAAGAGGCGTTTCGCCGCAGCAAGGTTCCGGTGTGGCTGCGGCCATCGATCGGCGGCCTGCTGATCGGCGCCCTCGCCCTCATCACCCCGTCCGTTTTGTCCTCCGGACATGCGGCACTCGCCGTCGGCATCGACGCGCCCTACCCGCTGAACCACGTCGCTCTGCTGATCGTGCTGAAGGCGACCGCGTCCGCGGTGTCCATCGGGTCGGGCTTTCGCGGCGGCCTGTTCTTCGCCTCGCTGTTCCTGGGCGCGATGGTCGGCAAGCTGTTCGCGACCGTGCTCGCGATGGTGACGACCGCGCACGCGATCCCTCCCGTGGTGTGCGCGCTGGTGGCGATGAGCGCCATGGCCGTCGCGATCATCGGCGGCCCACTGACCATGGGCTTTCTGTCGCTGGAGGAAACGGGCAGCCTGCCGATGACGGTCGCGGTTCTGGCCGCCTGCGTGATCTCGTCCCTCACCGTCCGCCGCATCTTCGGCTACTCCTTCGCGACCTGGCGGTTTCACCTGCGGGGCGAAAGCATCCGCAGCGCCGTGGATATCGGCTGGATGCGCAATCTGACGGTCGGGCGGATGATGCGGCGGGAAGTGCGGACGGTGCGCGCCGACACGCCGCTCACCGTGTTCCGGCGCGACTTTCCGCTCGGCGCGACCCAGCGCGTGGTCGCGGTCGACGAGGCCGATCGCTACGCCGGCATCGTGCTGCTCGCGGAAGCCCATGCGGAAGTCGCGGACGGCACCCGCGTTCGCGACCTGCTGCACTACGCGGACGCGGCGCTGCTGCCGCAAATGACGATCAAGCAGGCGGTCGGCTTATTCGAAACGGCGGAAAGCGACGCTCTCGCCGTGATCGACGGACCGGAAAGCAAGCGCGTGATCGGCCTGTTGACGGAGCAGTTCGCGCTCCGGCGCTACAGCGAGGAACTCGACCGCCGCCGCCGCGAGCTGTCAGGCGAGTAGCCCGCCCGCGCTCTGAAAGTCCACCCGGATGGGACGCGGTTCAGCAGGGCGCAAAAGATCCGTCCGCAACGATCCCGCTGCGGTTCAGACCAGGACGTGGGAGTCCGGCGTGCCGCCAACCACGTACGAGCGCAGGCTGTCCACCTCGTGTTCCTGCTGCTCGATGCGGGTCTTTACCACGTCCCCGAT
>JAFAXA010000287.1 GCA_019241425.1 Acetobacteraceae bacterium
AGGCCGCCGAACCGGACCGTCAGATCCGCGACCTCGAGCGCGGGAACGGAAGCCGGACGTGGATCGGCGGGACGCGCCAAGCCGGGTTCGACCTGCCGCATTTCAATGTGTTGCTGCTCGAAACTCAGGGCCGGTTGCTTGCGGGCAGCCGGAAGCAGCCCCTCGCGCCGGAACAGCATGGTCAGCACCAGAACGATCCCGAAGATCAGCTCGGTTGCCGGGGCGAGTTCGATTTGCCGCAGCCATGCCGACCCGATGGCGTCGCCGAGGGCGTGCAGCCACTCCGTGAGCCCCGGCAAAAACCAGGATTGCAGCAACGACAACATCACTGCGCCGAGCACCGCGCCCCATTCGCTGCCGAGACCGCCGAGCACGATCATCACCAGCACCATCACCGAGACCGGAAAGCCGAACATCTCGGGCGTCGCGGTTTGCAGCTTCGCGACATAGACGGTGCCCGCCATCCCAGCGAATGCGGCGCCGATCGCAAAGGCGAGCAGCTTCAGCCGCACGCGGTCGACGCCCATCGCGGCGGCTGCGGTTTCGTCCTCGCGGATCGCCATCCAGGCCCGGCCGATGCGCGAACCGCGAAGCCGTACCGACACCAGCATCAAGGCGGCGACGAGGACCACCGCGACCTCGTAATACGGCGTCGCGGCGATGCCGAAGCTATGGCCGAACAGCGATGGCGGCGCGACCCCGTTCAGCCCGGCCGCCCCGTTCGTAACGGACGGCAGATTGCGGGCGACGATCGGCACGATCTCGCCGAAGCCGAGCGTGACGATCGCGAGATAGTCGCCCTTCAGCCGCAGCGTAGGCGCCCCGAACACCACGCCGCAACCGGACGCAAGCAGCGCCGAAAGCGGCAGCGCCAGCCAGAACGAAAGCGTGAAATGCACGAAGTCGTTGGGCGTGCGCGCGACCAGCCCGACCGCTGCGAAGGGTTGCCAGAAGCCGCTCCAATGCGGCTGGACCTGGTAGCTGGTGAAAATACCATACGCATAAGCGCCGATCGCGAAGAACGCGGCATAGCCGAGATCGAGCAGGCCCGCATAGCCGAGCACGACGTTGAGGCCGAGGGCGAGGATTGCGAACACGGCGGCGTCGGCCGCGGCGTCGATCGCGGCGTCGTCGTCATAGAGCAACGGAAAGGCGAGTGCCGCCGCCAGCAGCAGGGGCGGCAGCAGATTGTTGAACGCCCGCCGCGTCACGAACGATCGGGCGCAACCCGGCCGAACAGGCCGCCCGGGCGGAACACCAAGACTAGGACCAGCAGCGAAAAGATGACGGCGTCGATCCATGCAACCGACACGATCTGCGCACCGAACGCCTCGGTCAGCCCGACCGCCAGTCCGCCCGCCATCGCGCCTGGCAGATTGCCGATGCCGCCGAGCACCGCCGCGGTGAATGCGCGCAAACCGGCACCGAAACCGATCGTGAAGCTGGTCACGTTGTAGTAAAGGCCAAAGATCAATCCGCCGGCCCCGGCCAATGCCGAACCGATGAAGAAGGCGGTGGCGATCACGCGATCCACCTCGACGCCCATCATGCGGGCGGCTTCCGCGTCCTGCGCCGTCGCCCGCATGGCGCGACCGAGGCGGGTGCGGCCGACGAACAAATGCAGCGCTAGCATCAGGCCGCCCGCGACGGCCCAGATCAGCACTTCGCGCAGCCGCAGCGTGGCGCCGCCGATCCGTAGCTGGAACGGCGGCAGCGGGTTCGGATAATTCTGCGCTTCCGCGCCGACCGTCAGCAGCACGGTGTTGAACAGGATGGTGGAAACGCCGATCGTCGTGATCATCGCGGACGGGCCGGAGACGTCGCGGAGTGGCCTCAGCGCGACGCGCTCGATGGCGAGGCCGAGCACGCCGCAGGCGAGGCTGGAGGCGGCGAGTGCGGCGAGCAGCGTCGCCGCGAGCGGCAGGCCGGTCAGCACCGTCGACTGCCCGGACAGCCCGAACGCGCGCAGCGTCCAGAGGCCGACGAACGAGCCGATCATGAACACGTTGAAATGCGCGAAGTTGATCAGTTCGAGGATGCCGTAGACGAGGGTGAAGCCGAGCGCCAGCAGCGCATACATCGCGCCGAGACTGATGCCGTTGATCGCCTGCTGGAGAAAGAGCGCGGAGCCACTCACGCCTGCGGCGCCGTGCCGATAAAGCGGTATTGGTGCAGCACGTCGTCGGGCGGATAACGATCGTCGCGCCGGATCTGGAACACGCTGATCGTGCGGTCCTGCAAGTCGCCATTCTCATCGAATGAAACGACCCCTGGAGGGTCGGCACGCGCGCCGTTTGGAGGGCGTCGCGCACCGCCTCGCGCGTGATCGTCTGGCCCGCCGCCGATACCCGTTTGAGCGCGTCGATGATGACAAGCGCGCCGTCATAGGAGGTGATCGCGGGATCGTCCGGAGTCATGCCGAACCGGGCCGCGTAACGGCGCACGAAATCCTGGGCGTCGGCGCTGTCGAGCGCGTGCGGCGAGGCGACCGTCACGTACCACCCCTCGGCCGCCGGGAAGCCGGCGCCGGTCAGGATGTCCGGGGCGTAGATGCCGTCGCCGCCGCCTTTGTTGATGTCCGGCAGGATGTCGAAGGCCTGCTTGATCAGCTTCACGCCCGCCTGGCTGACGCCGCCGAAATAGAGCGCGTCCGCACCGAGCGATTTGATCTTGGTCAGCACCGGCGCGTAGTCGGCGGCCTTGGGATCGAGCCGGTCGCGACCGATGATGGCGGCGTCCTTCCGGCGTGCTTGCGCTTCGAACGCATCGGCCATGCCGACGCCATAGGCGCCGCCGTCATCGAGCACGAAGATGCGGCTCGCCTTCAGCGACTCCACGTAGAAATTCGCCATGTTCGGACCCTGATAGGCGTCCGTGGTGACGGTTCGGAAATAGACGGGCTTGCCGCCCGGCCGGTATTGGGCGGCGAAGGCCGGGTCGGTGATGTCGGGGCTGGTGGAAGAGGGCGTAATCGTCGCGAGATTGCCCATGCTCAGGATGGGCGCCATCGCCTTGCCGGCGCCACTCATCTGCGGCCCGATCGCCGCCACCATGCGTTTGTCGCCGACCATCCGGCGGGCGTTGATCGCCGCCTGTGCGGGATCGTACTGGCCTGCGGTCGCGGTGCCGTCGTCGAAGGTGACGGGCTCGACGCGCACGCCCGGGATGGCGTTGGCGGCGTTGGCTTCCTCGAAGGCGAGCAATGCGCCGGCGCGCGACTTCAAGGCGGCCTGCGCATCGGAGCCGGTCAGTGACATGTCGATGCCGACACGCACGACCTGCGCGGGCACCTCGGCGCGCGTTCGCGAGGCAAGCACGCTGGCAGCAAGCCCGAGAACGGCCCGGCGCGGCAGGGGCATGGGGGCGACTCCGTTTGGCAAACCCGAGATTAGGGCCGATCGGCGCGTCGGTTGAACAGTCGTTTGAGCCGCGCTGCTAGGAACAACATCCTTTTGACCAGGACAATGCCGGGCTTGCGAAAGCGTTTGACCGGTGTGCGGAGGGGTTCCCGTGCAGAGCGACAATGTGCAGCCCGGCCGGTCAAATCGGACCCCGTCTCCGCGGCCGTGAGTGCCGAGCCGGCAGCACATTCGGATGATGACGGTAGAAATCACCCGAAACGCCGATCAGCAACGCCGCGCCGCCGTTTCGCGCAGATCGGGCGCGCCCGCAGACCTGTCGCACCGCCGGTTCGGTGGCGGCCGCGTGGCGCCTAATCAGCCTCTCGACTGATCGGCCGGCGTCCATTAAAGACATCATACTATTGGGAAAGCTAAAGAGCGCTTGGCATGTTGTTCGAGGGTGGGTTCAGCTTCAGTAATTTCCTTGCCGACGTTTTCACGGTCTTCATGTTCGTGCTCTGGTTCTGGCTGTTCGTCACCGTCGCGAGCGACCTGTTCCCGCGTCATGACGTGTCCGGCTTGGGCAAGGCGGCGTGGGTCATTTTCCTGGTGGTCTTTCCCTATCTTGGCATCTTCATCTACCTCGTCTCGCAAGGACGCGGCATGGCTCAGAGAAACGCTCAACGCGCCGAGCATGCGCGGGAGCAGCTTCGGCATGTGATCGGATACAGCGTTGCCGACGAGATCGAAAAACTCAATCGGCTCAAAACCGCAGGCGCGATCTCCGAGGAAGAGTACGGACGGCTACGCGCCAGAGCCGTTCAGTGATCCCTTTGGCGTTTGCGCTATCGTGACTTTCTAATCGGGAGAACACAGACGTGATGCGGATTTCCCCCTTGATCGGCGCGCTGGCCGGCACGTGCCTTCTGGCGGCGTGCGCCGAAAACCCGATGGGACCCACCGTGCAGGTCCTGCCTGGTCCGAACACCTCCTTCTCTCAATTCCAGAACGATCAAGCGGTGTGCCGCAATTTCGCCGACCAGGCGGTGCGCGACCAAGCCCGCGGCGCGAATGTTCGCGGGCTTGGCGGCGCGGCTCTGACAACGGGACTCGGGGCCGGTCTGGGCGCGGCCGTCGGGGGCGGTCGGGGTGCGGGTATCGGCGCGGCTGCCGGCGCCTTGGGCGGCGGAGCGCTTGCGGCCAGGAACTCGAGCAATGCGAACGCTTCGATTCAGGCTCAGTACGACAACGCGTTCGCGTCCTGCATGTTCAGCCTCGGCAACGCGGTGCCGTCGATGGGACCGATGATCGCGCGATAACGTTGCGCGTGGTCAGCCGCCGCTCCTTGATGGGCGGCCGACCGGTTCCAGCACGTGGCCGAAGACGGTCGCAGGACGACGCTTCCCGCTTCGGCCACTTCCTGTTTCACAATGGTCAGTAGCGCGACGCGCGCAGGCCGCTCAGCTTTTCCGCTCGAGCGTCGCCGCGCCCGAGGGCTCGAATTTCAGCGCCACGCCATTCATGCAGTAGCGCTCGCCTGTCGGCTTCGGGCCATCCGGAAACACATGGCCGAGATGGCCGCCGCATTTGCGGCAATGCACCTCCGTCCGCACCATGAACAGCTTGCGGTCCTCGGCCGTCTCCACGGCGCCTTCGCGTGGCTTGTAGAAGCTCGGCCAGCCGGTGCCGCTTTCGTATTTGGTGTCGGAATCAAATAACGGCGTTCCGCACGCGGCGCACGCGAATACGCCGGAACGTTTCTCGGCATTCAGCGGACTGGTTCCCGCCGGTTCCGTTCCATGCTCGCGCAGCACCTTGTACTGCTCGGGCGTCAGCTTGTTCTTCCATTCCGCCTCGGATTGCTCGATCTCGGCCATCGCCGGTTCTCTCCCTGCCATGGATTGTTGGACCGTTTATGTCGTGACGCCCGACCGATCGCGCAACGCCCGACGGGCGCCCCGGAAAGGCGTCCCTCACATCGCGTTCCGGATCAGCCCCACCGCGGTCAGCACGATGCGGGCGGCGTGGAGCGCGCCGATGTCGCCGATGTCGCGCTCCGGCACCAGTTCCACGAGCGCCAGCCCGGCGATCCGGGCCTTGCCCGCGATCCCGTGCAGGAGGTCGAGGATGTCCTGATAGCCGGGGCCGCCCGGCGTGGGCATCGCGACCGCCGGCATGGCGCACGGGTCGATGCCGTCGCAATCGATCGCGACGATGCAATCGGTGCCGGCCGGAATGCGGTCGATCGCGCTTTCGATGCCGAGACGGCGCAGATCGGTGCCGGTGAAGAGCTGCGAACCCCAGGCCTTGGCGTCCGCGATCTGGTCCGCTGTGCCGCTGCCGAGGCCCCTGATGCCGATCTGCACCATGTTGCTGATCCACGGCAGGTCGGCGGCGCGGCGCATCGTGCTGCCATACCCGTACGGGTTGTCGCGGATGACGTCGCCCCAATCGACATGCGCGTCGACCTGCACGACCGTCAGCGGTCCGCGCCCCTCATAGGCGGCGAACATCGGGATCGGCACCGAGTCATCGCCGCCGAGCACCACCGGCACGGCGCCCGCGTCGAGGATGGCGCGCACCGCCTCGGTGATCCGGGCGCGGTTGCCCGGGGCGTCCGTCAGGCGAAGCCCGTCGAGGTCGCCGAGGTCGACGATGCCGCGCGTTTCGGCGGGGTTTTCGAACAAGGTCGCGCCGGTGTCGAAATCGAGTTGCTGGGTCTGCCCCACGAACAGGCGGGACGCTCGGCGGATGGCCGCGGGCGCGAGCGCGGAGTGGCTTGGCTGCGAGGGGTCGTAGGGCGACGCCTCGGCGATGCCGAGGATTGCGACCTTCGCGCCCTCCAGATCGGTTTGCGCACGGGCCGGCAGGCCGGCAAAGGGCTTGAATTTCGCTTTCTTCGGCACGCAGGTTCTCCATTAGGCCCACGGCGAACCTGCCCCGGATGGGCGGCCGCCGATAGGGTTTGCGCCGGAGAACCGCCATGCCGAGCCCGCCCGCCGCTTACCAGGCAACCGAAGGGTCGGCGCTTGCCATCGACCGGGCGTTCTACGACCGGATCGCGATCGAAACCGGCGGGCGCGTTCGCCGCGACGCGATCACGGTGCCGATCCGTTCCGGCCGGGCGTGGGAGGTGGCGGCCGGGCAGGTTTTCCGCATCACGGCGCCGGAGGGGCCACAGGTGGGCGACCTCAATCTATGGAACCGGCACGATCCGCGCGAGCGGCTCTGGGCGTCGCGGACCCGCCAGTTGCAAGGCGCCCATGTCAGCACCCACGACCGGCTATGGTCGACGCTGCCGTTCTTGCGGCCGATGGTGACGATCACGGCCGACAGCCTGGCCGGATACGGTGTCGATGCGGATGGCGGCCGCGTGCATGATCTGCTCGGCACCCGTTGCGATCCGTACGTGAACCGGATGCTGACGGGGCAGGATTTCCACTTCCATTGCCATTCCAACCTGACGCGCGCGGTGCTGCCGTTCGGCTTGACCGAGTTCGACGTGCACGACGTGCTGAACGTCTTTCAGGTCACCGGCCTGAACGCGGATGACATGTATTTCATGAGCGCCTCGCCCGCCCGGGCCGGCGACTACATCGAGTTTTTCGCGGAAATCGACCTGCTCTGCGCGTTGTCCGCCTGCCCCGGCGGCGACCTGTCGGTGCCGCTATGGGGACCAGAGGCGCAGGATCCGCTGTCCGTTTGCCGCCCGCTCGGCGTCGAGGTGTACGACCTGCCGCCGGCGTTGCTGGAAGGCTGGTCCTCGCCGCCGCGCGCCGCCTATGCCGGACTGCACGGCCTGCGCGCGGAGCGAGGAGCCTGGGAGGCTTGAAGCGCCGGCGATCAGTGCCCGACTGGGGCGGACGGCTGATTGGTCGGCGGCGCGCCCGCGGCCGGGGCGCTGGTCGTGTCGGAATGCGATCCGGTCATCGCGCCCGCACCGGGTCGGGGATTCGTCACCGGGGTCGTGCTGCCGGCGTCGGTGCCCTCGTTGTTGGCGCGCTGCGCCCGGTGCGTCGAGTCGGTGTCGGCCGCATGGGCGCCGATCGGTGCCAGGGCGGCGGCGGCGGCGAACGCAAACGCCGCCAAGGGAATGGAGAATCGCTTCATGGCTTGGGTCCCTGTTGGTTGGTTGGCGGACACAACGCGCGGAACGCGAAAACGATCCATTCGCGTTTTCAGACATCCGGGAACCAGCGCCGGAGATAGGCGAGGCACGCCCGCATGGCGGCTTCGATTTCGGGAAGCGGCACCGGCTCCGCCGCCCGGACCGGCTGGGCGTCGTTCCGCCGCCGCATCCGGAGCGGCAGCTCGATCGCGAAGGGAAGGTCGGGCCGGTCCTTGAGCGCGCCGGTGATGGCGCGGCAGTCGATCTCGCCCTGCCCGGGAACGGTGAAAGACCAGCCCTCCGCGTCGCGGCGGACGTCTTTGAGGTGAAAATGCGCGCAGCCGGGCATGGCGGCGATCGCATCCTGCGCGGCGTCGATCCGCCCGGGCCGATGCGACATGGTGTTGCCGGGGTCGTAGTTCAGCCGGACCGCAGGAAGGCCGAGCTGCTCGATCAGCGCCAGGCCGCCGGCGGCGTCGTTGAACAGATTGGCCTCACCGTTGCCGGGGTTTTCGAGGCCGATGGTCAGGCCGAGCGAGGCGGCGTGCTCGGCCAGCGGCCCGATGTTGCTGAGGAAGCGATCCCGGTTGCTGCGCAAGGCGGCGTTGGTCGCGATCACCTTGGCCCCGAGTGCCGCCGCGAAATCCATCCGGCCCTTGAACACCGGGATCGCATCGTCCCGGCCGAGATCGATATGCGAGGAGAAGGCGTAACAACGGAGCCCGCTCGCATCGAGCCAGGCGCGGTAGCGGCGGGCATTCGCGGGCAAGAAGGTGTCCTCGCCGAACGGCTCGGTGTAGCCGACGATGAAGGCGGGCTCGACATGGCGCACGCCGCAACCCGCCATGCTGTCCAGCACGCGCGGAAATTCGTAGCCGTCATACGGCGCGGCCGAGATTGAGATCGCTCTCATGATGTGCTGCACCCGCTTGCGTCCGGCATCTTCGCCCTCCCCACCCGACGGCATTTCGCCCCTTCACGCACATCGGCGGAACGCCAAGCGACCCGTGGCATACGTTGCGGCCGAAATGACGGCGTGGTGCGGCCTAACCCTCCTCATCCGGCACGTCGCGGTCCAAAGCCTCGATCCAGATGCGGGCGTTGCCGTCGGAGGGCGCGCGCCAGTCGCCGCGCGGTGAGAGGGAGCCGCCGGCCGATACTTTCGGGCCGTTCGGCATTGCCGAGCGCTTGAACTGGCTGAAGCCGAAGAAGCGCTGCAGGAACACACGGAGCCAGCTCTTGATCTGCGGCAGATCGTAGGCGCGCCGGCGTTCGGGCGGAAAGCCCGGCGGCCACGCATCGCCCGCGTTATCGCCCCAGGCGTGCAAGGCCAGAAACGCGATCTTCGCGGGACGGAAGCCGTGGCGCAGCGTGTAGTACAGATTGAAATCCTGGAGCTCGTACGGACCGACGCGCGCTTCCGTACTTTGCGGCGTTTGGCCCGCCTCGACGGGTACCAATTCGGGGGAAATCTCCGTCGCCAGGATCGCGGTCAAAGTTTCCGACACGTCGTCGTCGAACTGACGTGAGCTGACCACCCAGCGGATCAGATGCTGGATCAGCGTCTTCGGCACGCCCGCATTGACGTTGTAATGCGACATTTGATCGCCGACGCCATACGTGCACCAGCCGAGTGCCAATTCCGACAGATCGCCGGTGCCGATGACGATGCCGCCATGCTGGTTGGCGAGACGGAACAGGTAGTCGGTGCGCAATCCCGCCTGCACGTTTTCGAACGTGACGTCGTAGCGCGCCTCGCCTTGCGCGAAGCCGTGCCCCATATCTGCCAGCATCTGCCGCGCCGCAGGGCGGATATCCAACTCGTGCGCCGACACGCCGAGCGCCGCCATCAGCCGGTGCGCATTACCCTTCGTGTGCTCGCCGGTCGCGAAGCCCGGCATGGTGTAGGCGAGGATGTTGGCGCGCGGCAGGCCGAGGCGATCGAAGGCGCGCGCTGCGACGATCAGCGCGTGGGTCGAATCGAGGCCGCCGGAAATGCCGATCACCGCCCGTTCGGCACCGATCGCGCCGAGCCGCTGCATCAGGCCCGACACCTGGATGTTGTATGCCTCGTAACAATCCTGTTCGAGCCGGGCCGGGTCGGCGGGCACGAACGGGAAGCGCTCGATCCGGCGCAGCAGGCCGAGATCGTCGGGCGGCGGATCGAGCGTGAACGCGACCTGCCGGAAATCTTCCGGGTCGATGCCGAGCGCGCGGCGGTTGTCGTCGAATGTCGTCATCTGCGCCCGCTCCTGCCGCAGCAGATCGAGATCGACATCGGCGACGGCCTTCTGGCTGCCCGACGGGAAGCGGTCGGTTTCCGCGAGCGTGACACCGTTCTCGAAGATGGAGGCCTGACCGTCCCAGGCGAGATCGGTCGTCGATTCGCCGGTTCCGGCCGCTGCGTACAGATAGGCGGCGATGCATCGCGCCGATTGCGAACGGCACAACATGCGCCTTGTCTCGGCCTTGCCGATCGTGATGTTGCTCGCCGACAGATTGGCGAGCACGGTCGCGCCCGCGAGCGCGGCGGCGCTGCTCGGAGGCGTCGGCACCCAGAAATCCTCGCAGATCTCGGCGTGGATTGTGAGCGCCGGCATGTCGGTTGCGGTGAACAGCAGATCGGTGCCGAACGGCGCCGCCAACGGGCCGATGCGGATCTCGGCATCGGCGATGTCGGCCCCGGATGCGAAATGCCGCGGTTCGTAGAACTCGCGATAGTTCGGCAGATGGATCTTCGGAACGACGCCGAGCAAACGTCCGCGATGCATGACGAGTGCCGTGTTGTAGACGCGGCCGGCGTGGCGAAGCGGGGCGCCCACCAGCAACACCGGCCGCAGCGACGCGCTGCCTGCCAGCAAGGTCGTGACCGCGCGTTCGACGGCATCGAGCAGCGTATCCTGAAGCAGCAGATCCTCGATCGCGTAGCCGGACAGCGCGAGTTCCGGAAAAACGGCGAGCGCGGCACCCGCGCGATCGCACTCGGCGGCGCTGGCGAGCACGGCTTCGGCATTGGCGGCGGGATCGGCGAGCGCGCAGCGGACGGTGCAAGCCGCGACGCGCGCGAAACCATGCGTGTAGAGGGAACGGAAGGAGGAACTCACAACGGCACCCCTGTCAGGCTGCGGCTCGTGCGGATGGTTTGCAGCGTTTGGACGCGGCTGACGGGCGGCAGTCCCGTGAGGCGCTGCGTCAACTGGTTCTCGTGGGCGGTGTCACGCGCGACCAGCCGCAGCAGGAAGTCGCCGCCGCCGCGGATCATATGGCACTCCCGCACCTCGGGCCAGGTCGCGACCAACTGCTCGAACGCAGAAAGCGCGGTCTCCTTCTGACTTTCGAGGCCGACGATCGCGAAGAACACGATTTCCCAGCCCAAGGCCTGCGGGTCGGTGTCGGCGTGATAGCCGCGGATGACGCCGGACTCCTCGAGCCGTCGCACCCGCCTGAGACAGGGGGGCGCCGAGATCTTCACCCGCTGCGACAGTTCGACGTTGGTGATCCGTCCATCGCCTTGCAGTTCCGCCAGGATATGGCGGTCGATGGCGTCAAGCGGTGGCGTTTCGGCGTTTTGCTTCATGCCTCATTCGCTCCGGGTCGAGCCGGCCGGGATGAAGACGAAAGAATATTACACAATGGAGGGCGCGCAAGGACCGGACCCGGCCCTTGCTTGCTTGCGGGCGGGCGGGACCGATATGGTCCCCGAACAGTTGACCGGGAATTCGACGTGTCTCAGACGCTCCGCACGCGCGTGCTCATCATCGGTGCAGGGCCGGCGGGCTACACGGCGGCGATCTACGCCGCGCGCGCCAGCCTGGAGCCGACCCTCATCGCCGGGCTCCAGCCGGGCGGCCAGCTCACCATCACCACGGATGTCGAGAACTATCCGGGATTCGCCGAGGTGATCCAGGGGCCGTGGCTGATGGAGCAGATGGACGCTCAGGCGGCTCATGTCGGAACCAGGATCGTCCACGATCTGGTGACGGAGGTGGATTTTTCGGCCACCCCCTTCCGCTGCCGCACGGATGGCGGCGACCTTTATCTCGCCGATTCCGTGGTGATCGCCACCGGCGCCCAGGCGCGTTGGCTCGGCCTGCCGTCTGAGAAGCGGCTACAAGGTGCCGGCGTGTCGGCCTGCGCGACCTGCGACGGCTTCTTCTATCGGGGCAAGCGCGTGGTCGTGGTCGGCGGCGGCAATACGGCCGTCGAGGAAGCGCTGTACCTGACGCATCACGCGGACCACGTCACCCTCGTGCATCGGCGGGACAGCCTGCGCGCGGAGAAGATCCTGCAACGGCGGCTGTTCGCCCATCCGAAGATCGAGGTGGTCTGGAACAGCACGGTGGAGGAGGTGATCGGCGGCGGCCAGCCCGAGATCGTCACCGGCGTGCGGCTGCGCGATGTGGTGACGAACGCCGAGCGCGTCCTGCCCACGGACGGCCTCTTCATCGCGATCGGCCATCACCCGACGACGTCGGTCTTCAAGGGCCAACTGGAACTGGATGCCGAGGGCTATGTGCGCACGGAGCCGGGCAGCACCCGCACATCCGTGCCCGGCGTGTTCGCGGCGGGCGACGTGCAGGACAAGGTGTTCCGCCAGGCGGTCACGGCGGCGGGCACCGGCTGCATGGCGGCGCTGGAAGCGGAGAAGTGGCTGGCCGAGCGGGCGGAGCGCCCGAGGCTCGCCGCGGAGTAGGTTGGGATCGGTTTCGGGGAGAGAATCGCGCGAGCCTGGTGCAGGCTGAACCGCCTGCCGTCGAAGGGGTCTGAGACATGGACTGGGACAAGCTGCGCGTCTTCCATGCCGTCGCCGAGGCGGGCAGCTTCACGCATGCGGGCGATACGCTCAATCTCAGCCAGTCCGCCGTGTCCCGCCAGATCTCGGCGCTCGAAGAAGCGTTGCAGGTGCCGCTGTTTCACCGCCATGCGCGGGGCCTCATCCTCACCGAACAGGGCGAAACGCTGAACCGCACCGTCCGCGAGGTTTTCGGCAAGCTCGCAATGACGGAAGCGATGCTGACCGAGAGCAAGGAAAAGCCGGCCGGGCGGCTCAAGGTGACGACCACCGTCGGGTTCGGCGGCTCCTGGCTGACGCCCCGACTCGCGCGCTTTCTCGAAACCTACCCCGACGTGTCGGTGACGTTGCTGCTCGACGACATGGATCTGGATCTGGCGATGCGCGAAGCGGACGTGGCGATCCGGATGCACCCGCCGAAACAGCCCGACCTCGTGCAGCGGCATCTGATGGCGATGGAGTGGGTCGTCTGCGCATCGCCCGAGTATCTGAAGGCGCATGGCACGCCGCAGCGTCCGGAAGACCTCGACGACCACAAGCTGATCCTGTTCGGCCATTACCGGCCGCCGGTCGAGGACATCAACTGGCTGGCCGAAGTGGGCCGGCGGCCCGGCAGCCCGCGCCGGCCGATCCTTGAGGTGAACAGCACGAGTGCCATGGGCCTTGCCATCCGCTCGGGTCTCGGCATCGGCGCCCTGCCCGACTTCATGCTGAGCGAGGACAACCATCTGGTGCGACTACTGGACGAGGTGCCGTCGCCGAAGGTGGACGTCTATTTCGTCTACCCCGAAGAGCTGCGCAATTCGAAGCGGGTCGCGGTGTTCCGCGATTTCCTGCTCGGGGAACTCGGGCGCTCCTGAGCTTACGCGTCTTCCGGCAATGGCGGCGGTTGCGGCACCGGCACCGAGATCGGCGGCGCCTCCCAGGGCACCGGATGGGGGATGCGGGGGGCCGGCTCGATCGAGCGCAGCCAGCCGGTGATGTGTTCGAGCAAGGCGCGCGCGGCCTCGCCATGCGGATCGGCGGTGACGTCGCGGCGAACATGGTCCAGCCGGTCGGCGAGCGCCTCCGCGCGCACGTCGCCGCTCTGCACAAGCTCCGCCGCCAGCGCCTGGAACAAGCCCACCAGCGCCGCGTGCGTCTCGTTGTGCCGGTGATCCCGGACTTCGAGCACAGCCCGGATGAGGTCGCGCGATACGCCGGCCATTGATCCGCCTCCCTTTGGCATAACGGAGGAGGAGCCTGCCGGTGAGCCTTGATGGATGCAACACGCTGCTCGCCGTGCCACGAGATGCCGCAGCCCTCGGCCGCTCCGGGCAGAAGGAAGCTTCCGTATCGGATGGCACGGAATTTAAGCTGGGAGCAGAAGGGAGAGCGCCGTTGACCGAAGATGGCTGAGAGATCGGATCCGGCCGCTGCCGGGCGCAGGACGGGCCTTCGGTGAGCGCCAGCGCCCGCCCGCGCGCAACGGCGCCCCGGATCTGGGCAAAGTTTGGCCGCTCGGTCGGCGCGATCCTGCCGCCGCTGCTGTTCGGCATCCGCCTGTGGGCGGCGGTTTGTCTGGCGCTGATCGTCGCCTTCTGGCTGGAACTCGATGATCCGTCCTGGGCCGGCACTTCGGCCGCGATCGTCTGCCAGCCGGTGCTCGGCGCGTCCTTGCGGAAGGGCTGGTTCCGCCTGATCGGCACCGTGGTCGGAGCGATCGGGGCCGTGGTCCTCACCGCCTGCTTTCCGCAAAGCCGGGCCGGGTTCCTGATCGGCTTGGCGCTGTGGGCTGGCGTTTGCGCGTTCGTCGCGACGCTGTTGCGCAACTTCGCATCCTACGCCGCGGCACTCGCCGGCTACACGCTGGCGATCATCGCCGGCAACGAACTCGGGTCGGTCGGCGGCGCCAACGGCGATGCGTTCAACCTGGCACTCACCCGGGGGACCGAGATCTGGGTCGGCATCGTGTGCGCTGGGCTGGTGCTGGCGACCACCGATCTCGGCGGCACCCGCCGCCGCCTTGCGTCGATGCTGACCGGACTTGCCGCCGAGACCGCGAGCGGCCTCATGCGCACGCTCGGGGTCAGCGGTGCGGCGCAGGCCGCCTCGCGAACGGCGCGGCGGCGATTGCTCGCGCGGGTTTCCGGCCTCGACCCGGTGATCGACCAGGCTTCCGGCGAAATCGCGACGCTGCCGTTCCGCCCGCGGACATTGCAGGCCGCCGTCGAGGGGCTGACCGGCGCGCTGCTGGCCTGGCGCGTTATCGCCAACTATCTGGAATATGCGGGGGAGGCCGACGCCGACAGAGCGGACGTGCGCCGCTGCCTGTCGCCGGAGGTACTGGCGCTCGAAGACGGCGCCGCGCGTGCGATGGAAAATGCCGGACCGACTCGCGCCACTCTGCGCGCGGCCGCGCGGCGGCTGGTCGCGATGCGGGCCGAGACGCCCGGCCGGCGCATGCTCGCCGATAGCGCCGCCGCCGGTCTGCTCGGCCTCTCCCGCGCGCTCACCGGCGTGTTGGCGCTAGGAGAGCCGCGCCTTTCCGTCTCGCCCAGGCAGGTCGCCCGGCTGCGGGTGCCGGACCTTCTGCCGCCGCTGATCAATGGAGTGCGGGCGTTTCTCACCGTCGGCGGCGTGTCGTTGCTTTGGATTTGGCTGGCCTGGCCCGGCGGCTCCACGGCGATCGTGTTCGGGGCGGTGATCATCACGCTGCTGGCGCCGCAGGAGGACATGGCGTTCGCAGCCGCGCGTGCCTTTACGATCGGAACGGGATTGACCGCCATCTGCGCGGCGATCGTTGATTTCGCGATCCTGCCGCAGGTGACGACGCTCGCCGGTTTCTGCGCGTCGCTCGCGCTGGTCTTGGTCCCGGCGGGCGCGTTGCTGACGCAGGGCTGGCAGCCGGTGGTGTTCACGGCGGTGGCGGCGAATTTCATGCCGCTGCTCGGACCGGCCAATCTGATGGCCTATGATCCGGAGACCTACTACAATTTCGCGCTCGCCCTGTTCACCGGGATTGCGCTTGCCATGCTCATGTTCCGGTTGGTGCCGCCGCTGACTCCGGCGGCGCGCACGCAGCGGCTGCTCGCACTGACGCTGCGCGACCTGCGGCGGCTTTGCCGGGGAACGCGGCATTGGCGCGCGGCCGAGTGGGAGCAGCACGTGTATGGACGGCTGTCGGCGCTGCCCGCTTCCGCCGACATCCTGCAGCCGTCACGGCTGGCCGCGATGTTGCCGGTCGGCATCGGGCTGATCCGGCTCCGCCGGATCGCGAGCCGGTTCGGGCTCGGGGCGGATCTCGACGCCGCGATCGCAGCGGTCGCCGCCGGGGACAGCGCCGCCGCGATCCGCGCCTTGGCGGTCTTCGACGCGGCACTTGCGGGCTGTTCGCCCGACCGGCCGGGCCGCAAGGTGCGGCTGCGGGCACGCGGCACGATCCTTTCCGTGACCGACGCGCTCCGTCACTACGGCACCTATTTCGACGCGCGGGTGGCCGCATGAGATACACGGAGCTGAACCTGTTCGGGGTCTATGTCGCGCCGATCGCGCCCATGCTCATCATCGCCTGGCTGCTGCTGATCCCGGTGCGGCGGTTCGCCGATCGTTTCGCATTGCTGCGCTTTGTCTGGCATCCGGCGTTGTTCCTGCTCGCCTGCTACATCATCCTGTTGTCGCTTACCGTTTTGCTGGCGGGGGAGATTGCCGGCTGATGGCGGACACGGACCTTCGCACCCGGCCGATCGCACGCGACACGCGGCCAGCGCCGCTGCCCCCAGCGGACGAAGCGCCGCCGCCGAGCCGGCTGCGCGCGGTGCCGTTTCTGGTCACCGGGATTGTTGTCGTGCTGGCCGGCCTGGCGCTGTGGGCGATGTGGGGCTCGTATGTCGCCGCGCCCTGGACCCGTGACGGCCGGGTGCGTGCCTATGTCGTCACGGTCACGCCGGAAGTGTCCGGCCGGATCGTGGATTTGCCGGTCAAGGACAATCAGTTCGTGCACAAGGGCGATCTGCTGGTCGCGATCGATCCGAGCGATTACGCGATCGCCGTCGAGAACGCCGATGCCGCGGCGGCGCGGGCGAACGCCGCGGCCGAAAACGCGCAACGCGAGGCGCAACGGCGCGAACAGCTTTCCGATCTGTCGACATCACTCGAGGAACGGCAGACCTTCGCCTCCAACGCCATCAGCGCGAGCGCGCAGCAGCGACAGGCGGTGGCGGCGCTGGCGCAAGCCCGGGTTAATCTGGAGCGCGCGACCATTCGCTCTCCCGTGGATGGCTGGGTTACCAATCTGCAAAGCCAGCTCGGCGACTACGCGAGCCCGGGACACAGCGTGATTTCGCTGGTCGACGCGAATTCCTACTGGATCGACGGCTATTTCGAGGAAACCGCGCTGGCCGCCCTGCGTCCCGGCGATCACGCGAAGGTCCGGCTGATGGGATACAACGCGCTGATTGCGGGCCATGTCGGCAGCGTCGCGCGCGGCATCACGGTTTCAAACGCAACGCCCGGGCAGTCCGGCCTCGCCGACGTCAATCCGATCTTCACGTGGGTCAGACTGGCGCAGCGCGTGCCGGTGCGGATCGAAATCGACACCGTTCCCGACGGCGTCACGCTCGTCGCAGGACAGACCGCGACGGTGCAGATCGATCCGAGCGGCCCTCGGCGTTGAGCGGGCATCGGCGCCGCAGGCGCGGCTCAGGGCGGCGAGTGTAGGCCGAGGGCCGCCAGGATGGTCGGGTCGAGGCGGGGGCGGTCGCCCGGCGGGCGCGGGACGGCAAAGCCGAAACCGTCCTCGTAGCCCCATAACGCCCATCCGAGGCCGTTCGCCTCGCACGCTTGCCGGACGGCGCGCAGCCACGCTAGTCGCGCCGGCGCGTTGAGCTGCTGGAGGGCGCCGAACTCGCCGGCGATGACCGGGACACCGTGGCGCTGGCCCCAGCCGGACGCAAGCGCGATGCGGGCGGCGACGCGCGACGCGTCCCATTGCCCGCCGCAGTAGTATCGAACCGCGCCGCGCGTCGCCGCATTGGCCGGGGTCGCGACGCAGGGCGCCACATCGACGACAGGAAACGGCAAGGCGGCAAGCGCTCCGGCATCCAGGCCCGCCTGGTAGGTTCCGAGCCCCGTCAGCACCGCCGGCTCGTAGAAGTGGAAGCTGTAGACGATGTTTGCATCGGCAAGCGGATGCAAACGGAGCAGGCCGTCGACGCTGCTCCAATCGTTGCCGGATGCAACCAGCGTGTTGGCCGGCAGCGCGGCGCGGATGGCGGCGGCGGCCGATCGTTGCAGCGAATCCCAATCCGCCGGATCGGCGGTGAAGACCGGCTCGTTCAGGATTTCGGGAAACGTCAGTCGCGGGTCGAACGGGCGGAGCGCAGGTGCGAGTTCGCGCCACACGCTGAGCAAGCGGGCACCATCTGCCGCCGAACGCTCCGGCTGCCAGTTGGACGGATGCAGTTCGACAACCACGGCAAGCCCCTGCCGTTCGATGCGGCCGATCGCCGCGATAACGAGCGACAAGCGGGCGCTGTCGAGCGCGCCGTTGGCACCGAGAAGAAAGGCCGGATCGACGGCGAGGCGGACAAAGGTGAACCCGGCATTCCGCAGATCGGCGAGCGCGGCATCGCCGATATAGGTTTGCAGGGCAGAAGGCGCGGTGCTGGCCGGAAAGCGGAACCAGTTCGTGAGATTGACGCCCCGGCGCAATGCCGCCAGCCGGTCCGCCGAAGGGGCCGCTGCCGCCCCGGACGCAAATGTCAGCAGCAGGAGCGCAAGGGCGAGCCGCCGCAAGGCGGCCAGCTCAGGAATCCGGCACGACGAGGAACAGATCCGTCTCGCCCGTGTGCTCTCCGGCGGCGGTCAGCATCGCGTGGGTCTGGCCACGATGATGCGTTTGATGATTGAAGAAATGCACCGCGAGCCGGCCGCGGCTCATGACGATTTCACGCCCCGCCGCGCCGCTGAACCAGCGCAGGTCACCGGCGAGCGCCGCGTCGTCCAATTGTTCGGCCCAGGCGGTGATCGCGGCATCGGCCTTGCCTCGCTCGGCCGCGAGGGCTGCGAAATCCTCGATATAGTGATGGCTCTGCGCCAGCGGCACGTCCGGCCTTTCCCAGCCCGCCAGCCGCGACATCCACACCCGGTCGGCCCAGAGGAGATGACTGAGCGTGCCCTGGATCGAATGCCAGAACGCGCCGCGATTACGCCGCCGCTCCGCTTCGCCGAGGCGCGCGGCCGCCCCGTAGATGCGCCGGTTCATCTCGGCGTTGTACGCGGCCATCAATTGCGCAAAGGGAGCGCCGATCATGACGCTTCATCGATCCAGTTCACGACGAGATCGATCTGCTGCCGGTCCAGCAAGGCGGGCGCATGGCCCGCGCCGGCGATCTCCGCAAAATCCGGCCTTGGACCGCGCTTGCGCATGGTTTCTGCCGTGCTTTGCGGCAGCAGATCCGAGTGCGCGCCGCGAATCAGCAGAACGGGCGCTTCGATCGCATCCCAATGCCGCCACATGCTCACATTGTAGAACAAGGCCGGCCGGAAGGCCCGCGCGATTCCCGGGTCGCACAGCATCCGATACGACCCGTCCTCCTGCCGCCGAATGCTGTGCTCCGTGAGCAAGCGC
>JAFAXA010000004.1 GCA_019241425.1 Acetobacteraceae bacterium
TTGGTGTGCTTGCCCTGCCAGCCCAGGCCCGCCCGCATCGCCAGCGGCTTTTCCATCACCGGCGCGGTATCGACGAACACCTTCACGTCCGGCCCGAACCGCGACACCACGAACTGCGCCAGCGTCTTCAGCATGCCCTTCACGACGTCGTGGTAGTCGCGATTGCGGGCGTAGACGGAAATGCCGCCGCGATCGGGCTGGTCGAGCACCGCCAGCGGATCGTCCTCGGGCGCGTAGGAAAGGCCGAGCGCGATCACGCTGCGGGCCTCCGGCCATAGCGCGCGCGGATCGGCGCGCTGCTCCGTGCGGTCGGCGAGCCAACCCATGTCGCCGTGCTGGCCGGCGGCCAGAAAATCGGCGAGGCGGACGCGCGCATTCGGGCCGAGCGCCGCGTCGCAGAAGCCGACCGCGTCGAAGCCGACCGCCAGCGCCCGATCGCGGATCGCGGCTTTCGGATCAGCGGCCACGGTAGGGCGGCACGTCCTGTGCGGGGATCCAGGCGGCCTCAGGCGGTGCGCCGGTTTGCCAGAACACATCGATCGGCATGCCGCCGCGCGGATACCAATACGCGCCGATGCGAAGCCACCTGGGCGAGAGCAGCGCCACGAGGCGTTCCGCGATCTGCATGGTGCATGCTTCATGGAAGGCGCCGTGATTGCGGAAACTGGTGAGAAACAGCTTCAGCGACTTGCTTTCGACGATCCAGCCATCCGGGATGTAGTCGATCACGATGTGCGCGAAGTCCGGCTGCCCGGTCAGCGGGCAGAGCGAGGTGAATTCGGGCGCGGTGAACCGCACCACGTAGTTGCGCCCGGTCGCCGGGCTGGATACGCGCTCCAGCATTGCGTCATCCGGGTTGGCGGGCTGCCGCGTCGCTTGGCCGAGCTGCTGGAGGCCGGCGTAGCGGTTCCCCTCACTCATCGGCGCTCTCCCATTTCCGGCGCACCGCATCGGCATATGCGGCGAGCCGTGCGCCGGCGATCGCCGCACGGATGCCCCGCATCAGATCCGCATAATAGGCCAGATTGTGCCAGGTCAGCAGCATCGGCCCGAGCATCTCCTCGGCCCTGAACAGATGATGGAGATAGGCGCGGGCGTGGCGCGTGCAGAGAGGGCAGGCGCAAGCCGGGTCGAGCGGACGCGGATCGTCCGCGAATTTCGCGTTGCGCAGGTTGAGCACGCCGCCGGAGGTATAGGCGCGTGCGGTGCGGCCGCCCCGGGTCGGGATGACGCAATCGAACATGTCGACGCCGCGCGCGACCGAGCGGAGAATATCGTCCGGCGTGCCGACCCCCATCAGGTAGCGCGGCCGGTCGGCCGGCAGCAGTGGCACCGTCCCGTCCAGCACGGCGAGCATCGCTTCCTGGCCCTCGCCTACCGCCAGGCCGCCGATTGCATAGCCCTCGAAGCCGATCGCCAGCAGGTCGCGCACCGAGCGGGCGCGCAGATCGGCAAACACCCCGCCCTGCACGATGCCGAACAGCGCGTAGCCGGAACGCGGCCGGAACGCCTCCTTCGAGTGCAGCGCCCAGCGCATGGAAAGGCCGAGCGACCGATCGGTCTCTTCACGGGTCGCGGGAAACGGCGTGCACTCATCGAGGGCCATAGTGATCGTCGCGTCCAGCATGTGCTGGATCTCGACGGAGCGCGCCGGCGTGAGGCGGTGCGTCGTGCCGTCGAGATGCGACTGGAAGGTGACGCCGTCCGCGTCGAGTTTGCGCAGCTTGACGAGCGACATGACCTGAAAGCCGCCGGAGTCGGTGAGGATCGGCCCCGGCCAATCCATCATGCGATGCAGGCCACCGAGCCGCGCCACCCGCTCGGCGCCCGGCCGCAGCATCAGATGGTAGGTGTTGCCGAGCACGATGGGGGCGCCCGTCGCCCGCACCGCGTCGGCGGTCATTGCCTTAACGGTGCCCGCCGTGCCGACTGGCATGAAGACCGGTGTTTCGGCCGAACCGTGCGCCGTGTGCAGCTTGCCGAGCCGCGCCGCGCCGTCCGTGGCGCGTACGGTGAAGCTGAACGTGGTCATTCCGGCAGCAACCGCCGGGCAAAGGCGCTCAGGTTGGGGCCATCGAAAGGGTTGGCGAGGCGCAGACCGCAGAGCTCCGAGCCATCCGCCATATCTTCGGTAAGCACCGTTGTGCAGCCCGCCTCGGCCGCCGTCGCGACCAGCAGAGCGTCCCAGTAGCTCGCCCGACCGGCGACAGACAACGCAAGCGCGGTTCCGACCGCACTCGCTGAGGCGGCCACGGTGGGAAAGAGCACCAGGAGCTGCTTGGCCGTGTCGGCCGCGTGCTGACGGGCAAGCATCTGCTTGCGGCTCGCAGCAGAATAGAACTCCGATATGGCCTGAAGCGTGAGCCGGCACCGGCCCTTCACCGCCCACTCGATGATCTCGACGGCGACGATGTGCCGGTCTCCTGCGCTCTTGTCGATTGCGTAAACCAGGATGTTGGTGTCGAGCGTAAACGGTTCACCGCTCATGCAGGGCGTCGCGGTCCAATGGGCCTGCCCCGAGTTGGCAGCCCGTTTCCATCAGTGCCCGCAATCGTTCCAATGCTGCTTCCTGCTCAGGCGTGAGCACCCGCTTACCGGCGGCGACCGGCACGATGCGCGCGACCGGCGCGCCGTTGCGCGTGACGACGAACTCCTCTCCGGCCTCGACCTCCCGGATGCAGCGGGCGAAACCCTGATTGGCCTCACGGAGGGTGATGGTTTTCGGCATCGGCAATTCCGCTCGCATGTAGCACATTCCGTTCTACATGGTCCGATCCCCGCCGAAACACAAGGGCGAAGTTCAATGGTTGCTTTCTCGCGTTGCGCGAAAGCCAAAGGGCACGACATGGAACCCGTACGCCATCAGCCCGTTGAAATGCGTTCGGTTGTGGCACCCAGAAAGGAGATCGGACACCATGTTCATGAGGATCGACCGCCTACAGGCCGCCCTGCCCGAACCGAAAGCCCCGAACCCGAATGCCGCAGCGGCTCTGCAAGAATTGCTCGGCGGCAAGTACGGCGAAATGTCGACCCTCGGCAACTACATGTTCCAGAGCTTCAATTTCCGGAACAAAAGCAATCTCCGGCCCTTTTACAGCCTGGTGAGCGCGATCTTCGCGGAGGAACTCGGGCACGTCGAACTGGTCAGCACCGGCGTCGCCATGCTGAACAACGGACCGGGCGATCCGGCCGAAAACGTCGACATATCGAAAGCGCCGTTTGAGGCCATGCAGGACATCCGGCTCGCCGGCGCCTTTCTCAGCAATGGCGGTGGCGCCACGCCCGTGAACTCGAACGCCCAGTCGTGGAACGTCGACATGGTGACGACGACGGGCAACATCATCATCGACCTGCTGCACAACTTCCACCTCGAATGCGGCGCGCGCATTCACAAGCTGCGGGTTTACGAAACGCTGTCCGACCCGACCGGCCGCGAGGTGTGCGGCTATCTCCTCGTGCGCGGCTCGGTCCACGCCCACGCCTACGCGCTGGCGCTCAAGAAGCTGACCGGGGTTGCGATCGAAAAGATGCTGCCGACGCCGAACATTCCGCTCGGCAAGATTCCCGAGTGCCAGAAATATCTGGACGAGGGCAGCCACCGCCGCATCTACCGCTTCAGCCCGGCCGACTACGAAGAGGCGGCCGGGGTCTGGTCGAATGACGAGGTCGCGCTGCCGGGCGATCCGCCGGGCAATCTCGAAGT
>JAFAXA010000045.1 GCA_019241425.1 Acetobacteraceae bacterium
CCGTGCGCTTGGCCGTGTTCACGATCTCCTTCGTGCTGTTGTCCAGCACGCGGTGATCGTACGCCTTGAGGCGGATGCGTATGTTCTGGCTATCCATCGTTCCGAATTTCCAGTTGCGCGGAAAACGACCGGGGCGGCTATGCAGAACGCCCCGCGTTTCCGCCGTCAGGCCGTGATCTTCACCACCACGCCCGCACCGACGGTGCGGCCGCCTTCCCGGATCGCGAAGCGCAACCCGTCATCCATGGCTATCGGCGCGATCAGCTCGACATCCATCGACACGTTGTCGCCCGGCATCACCATTTCGGTGCCTTCCGGAAGCTGCACGACCCCGGTCACGTCCGTGGTGCGAAAATAGAATTGCGGCCGGTAGTTGGTGAAGAACGGCGTGTGGCGGCCACCCTCTTCCTTGGTGAGGATGTAGGCCTCGGCCTTGAACTTTGTGTGCGGCGTGATCGAGCCGGGCTTAGCCAAAACCTGGCCGCGCTCCACGTCCTCGCGCTTGGTGCCGCGCAGCAGCGCGCCGATATTGTCGCCCGCCTCGCCGCGATCCAGCAGCTTGCGGAACATCTCGACGCCGGTGACGGTCGTCTTGGTGGTCGGCCGGATGCCGACGATTTCCACTTCGTCGCCGACATTCACGACGCCCCGCTCGACACGGCCGGTCACCACCGTGCCGCGGCCCGAGATCGAGAACACGTCCTCGATCGGCATCAGGAACGGGCGGTCGGTCGCGCGCGCCGGCTGCGGAATGTATTTGTCGACCTCTTCCATCAGCTTGAGCACGGACTGCTCGCCAAGCTCCGGGTTCTTGTCCTCGAGCGCGTTCAGCGCCGAACCCTTGACGATCGGAATGTCGTCGCCGGGAAACTGGTACGACGAAAGCAGTTCGCGCACTTCCATTTCCACGAGCTCCAGCAGCTCGGGATCGTCCACCATGTCGACCTTGTTCAGATAGACGACCAGCGCCGGCACGCCGACCTGACGCGCCAGCAGGATGTGCTCGCGGGTCTGCGGCATCGGGCCGTCCGCCGCCGACACGACCAGGATCGCGCCATCCATCTGCGCGGCACCCGTGATCATGTTCTTCACGTAATCGGCGTGACCGGGGCAATCGACATGCGCGTAGTGGCGGTTCTTCGTCTCGTACTCGACATGCGCGGTCGAGATCGTGATGCCGCGGGCGCGCTCCTCCGGCGCCTTGTCGATCTGATCGTACGCCGTGAAGGTCGCGCCGCCGGATTTCGCCAGCACCTTGGTGATCGCCGCCGTCAGCGACGTCTTGCCGTGATCGACATGCCCGATCGTGCCGATGTTGCAGTGCGGCTTGTTGCGCTCGAATTTCGCTTTCGCCATCGTCCTGTCTCCGTGGAGCCCCTATCGGTCCGTTACGTGCTCGTTACCAGCGGTAGTGGCTGAAGGCCTTGTTGGCCTCTGCCATCCGATGGGTATCCTCGCGCTTCTTCACCGCCGAGCCGCGATTGTTCACCGCGTCCAGCAGTTCGTTCGAAAGCCGGTCTTCCGCCGTGTGCTCGCCCCGCTTGCGCGCGGCGTCGATGATCCAGCGGATCGCCAGCGCCTGCCGGCGCTCCGTCCGCACTTCCACCGGCACCTGATAGGTGGCGCCGCCGACGCGGCGCGACCGCACCTCGACCGCCGGCTTCACGTTGTCCAGCGCTTCATGGAACATGCGCACCGGATCGGCCTGCTGGCCGCCGCGGCGCTTCAGCACGTCCAGCGCGCCGTAGACGATGCCTTCGGCGACCGACTTCTTGCCGTCATACATCAGCGCATTCATGAAGCGCGTGATGACTATGTCGCCGAACTTCGCGTCCGGCAGGATTTCGCGCTTGATGGCGCGGCGGCGGCGGCTCATCCCCGGCTCTCCCTATTTCGGCCGCTTCGCGCCATACAGCGACCGGCGCTGACGGCGCTTGGCGATACCCTGGGTGTCGAGCACGCCGCGCAGAATGTGGTAGCGCACGCCCGGCAGGTCCTTCACGCGGCCGCCGCGGATCAGCACCACGCTATGTTCCTGGAGATTGTGGCCTTCGCCCGGGATGTAGCTCACCACCTCGTAGCCATTCGTCAGCCGGACCTTCGCAACCTTGCGCAGCGCCGAGTTCGGCTTCTTCGGCGTGGTCGTGTAGACGCGCGTGCAGACGCCCCGCTTCTGCGGGCAGCCCTGCAAGGCCGGGACCGTGTTGCGGCCCTTTTGCGGCTCGCGGCCCTTCGCGATCAGCTGGTTGATGGTCGGCATAGGCCCTCTTTCATCTCGTCACCCGTTCCCGGCCATGCCGTTCGCCGCACTGCCGCGCTTCACAGGCAAACGCCCGCGCGACGTGGGACGGTCCCACCCGGCGGGGTTTTCAAGCTGCCCGCGGCCTTGGTCGCCGGATGAACCGGGACGACGGCGCCGCTTGCTCAAGGGCCTGTAAACGACGGCTATCCGCGGACAAGCCGGGCTTCGCCAAGGGCGCGGAACCTAGGGGCGTGACTTTGCCAAGTCAAGCGCCGGGGCACGCAGCTCGCAGGCAGCCGCACCGCAAGGTGCGGAGATCAGGCCCGCTTGCGGGTCGCCCGCTTGGCGCTGGCGGCAGCGGCGCGCGGCGGCGCCTCGTCATCCGCCTTGCCGCGCGAGGCAGCGGCCTTCTTCGGCGCCTTCTTTTCGGTCCGCTCGGGCGCGGGCGGTGTTTGACCGAGGCTCTTCTTCAGCGCCGCCATCAGGTCGATGACATTGCCGCGGTCCGGCTCCTCCTCGGCTTCGACGTCGATGCCTTCGCCCTTCAGCTTGGCCTCGATCACCGCGCGGAGCTTGGCTTCGTAGCGGTCCTCCATGTCGGCCGGATCGTAAACCCCCGTCTGGCGGTCGATGAGCTGGGTCGCGAGCTGCACCATGTCCGCCTCGGGCTTGAGGTCGGCCGCCCGCTCGAACAGGGCCTTCGGGCTGTTGATGTCGCGCTCCTCATACAAGGTATGCACCACCATGCCGTTCTCCGACGGCATCAGCGCGATCGCCCGCTCCCGGCGCGCGATCACAACCCGGGAGAGCGCGATCCGCCCGGATTTTCGGATCGCTTCGCGCAGCACGGCGTAGACGTCCTTGCCGGCATCGCCGTCCGGCACGAGGTAGTAGCTCGAATCGTAGAAGATCGGGTCGATCGAACTTGCCGGCACGAATTTGTCGATCGTCATCACACCGGAACTCTCGACCCGGGCGCTTTCGAAATCCTCATCCGTCATGATGAGGTAGTGCTCCTTCTTGAACTCGTACCCTTTGACGAGATCGCGCCGGGACAGCTCCTGCCCGGTTTCGGCGTCCTGGGTGATCATCTTCACCCGATGGCCGGTTTCGGGGTTGATGAAATGAAAGCGCAGCGCCGCCCGTTCGTGGCGCGCGTTGAAGAGCGCGACCGGGCAGGACACGAGAGCGAGGCGCAGATGTCCGCGCCAGATGGGACGCTCGGCCATCACCGTTTCCTTTTCACAGGCCGCCGCGGAGTATCGGTCGCGGCGAAGGTTTGGTCGAGTGTGTCGAAACCACGCCAGGGATCCGCTTTCTGCTTTCGAAGCCGCGCCGGAACCGTTTCCACCGTGAAGAGCTGGGGATCGAGCGTCGCCGTCACTTCCGACCAGGCGAGCGGCGTCGCGACGGTCGCACCCGGCCGAGCCCGCGGCGAAAACGAGGCGACCGCCGTGGAGCCGAGCCCGTTGCGCAGCCAGTCGACCAGGATATGGCCGCGCCGCTCGACTTTCGCCAGCCGCGAGACGTAGCGCTCCGGCTGCTCGGCGACCATCCGTTCGGCGAATGCGCGGCACCAGGCCCGGGTCTCGGTCCAGTCCGCGCGGGGACGCAGCGGCGCGACCACGTGGAGGCCCTTGCCGCCGGTGGTGCGGCAGAAGCTTTCAAGCCCGGCCGCGCCCAAGCGCTCCCGGACGTCGTACGCCGCCGTCACCACGTCCCCGAACGACACGCTCTCGCCGGGATCGAGGTCGAATACCAGCCGGTCGGGATGCAGCGCGTCGCGCTCGGTCGCGCCCCAGGCGTGCAGCTCGATTGCCGAGACCTGCGCGCAGGCGATCAGGCCCGGCAGCCCGTCCAGCGCGAGATACGGCGCGCCATCGGCCTCGGCCGTCCGGATTCCGGCGGGGAAGCCTTTCTTGGCGCGCTTCTGAAAGAAGCGTTCGCCCTCGATGCCCTCGGGGCAGCGCACAAGGGCGAGCGGCCGGCCGCCGATCTCGCCCAACGCCGCCGGCGCCACCGCCTGCCAATACTCCGCAAGCTGGCGTTTGCTGATGCCGGGCCACAATTCGCGCTCGCCATGGGTGAGCCGCACGCCTTCCAGCACATCCGCGCCGCGGGCTGCGATGGCGCGCCCACTCACCGCGGCGGCTGTGGCGGGCGCGGCGCGCCCCGGCTTCGGCTTGCCACGGGACGAAAGACGCGGCGGCGACACGGCCCTCACGACGCTGCCCGATACCCGGCGGGGCAGGGTCACGCGCACCGCCGCGGGATCGGCGGCGGGCCGGGTGATCTCAGCGGCGGGCTTGTCCTCCCGCAGCCCGAGATAGGTCGCGTGCCGGATGCGGCCGCTGCCGGACCAGCCGACAAACTGCACTTCCGCAACCAGTTCGGGCTTCACCCAGGCGATCGTGCGGTCCGGCTTCTCACCGGCGTAGCGGAGGCCGGGCGGCGCGTCGGCGGCCAGCCCGTCGAGGCGCCGCCGCAGGGCCGCGAGTTCGCGCTCGGTGAAGCCGGTGCCAACGCCGCCCGCGTATTCGAGGCCGCCCTCCGGCGTGCGATAGCCGAGATGCAGGGCGCCGAGGCCGGTGCGCTGCCCGGCGGGCGGCGTGAAGCCGAGAACGATGAACTCCTCCCGCCCCAGGCATTTCACCTTGAGCCAGGACCGGCCGCGCCCGGCCTTGTAGGGCGCCGCCTTTTGTTTGCAGACGATCCCTTCCAGACCGAGGGCACAGGCATGGCGCCGCATGGCGTCGGCCTCGCCTTCCACGTGGTCGCTGAAGCGCAGCGCGCCTTTCCAGTCGGAAAGACCGTGAAGCGCCGCTTTCCGGTCGATCAGTTTCGCCGGCCGGCAATCCCAGCCGTCCAGGAACAAGAGATCGAACACATAAAGGAACAGCTGGCCGTCCACGCCGTCCGACAGCGCCTGCTGCAACAGGGCAAAGCTCGATACCCCGTCCTCCCGCAGGGCCAGCAATTCGCCGTCGAGGATGGCGGACGGCACCCCGAGGCTTGCGACCGCCCGCGCAACGGTCGGCAGCCGGGCCGTCCAGTCGAGGCCGCTGCGGGTCAGCAGCCTGACCGCGTCCCCCGTCTTGACCGCGAGCAGGCGATAACCGTCGAACTTGACCTCGCTGAGCCAATCCGAGCCTTCCGGCAGATCGTCGGCGAGGCTTGCGAGCTGTGGCCGGGGATCGGCCTGATCGCCCGCTCTCACCGCGCCGGGCACAGGGGATCCGCCGCGCCTTTTCGTGGCGCGTCTTTGCGCAGGAGGTGAGTTCGGCGCGGCGGGAGGCTTCGCCTCGGCGGGCGCGGGAAAGGGCGTTTCCGCTTCCATCCGCGCCGCATCGGCGCCCGGCGCCTCGAACGGATCGTGCTCCTTGATCAGGAGCCAATTCTCGCTCCGCTCGTTCGGCCGCGGCTTCAGGCGGATCAGCACGAACTTGCCGCGCAGGCGCGCGCCGTCGAGGGTGAATTTCAGCTCGCCACGATCGAGCGCGCCCTGCGGATCGCCCTCGAATTGCGGTGCCCAGGTGCCGCGGTCCCAGGTCTCGACCGTGCCGGCGCCATACTGGCCGGCCGGTATCGTTCCCTGGAAGTCGGCGTAATCGAGCGGATGATCCTCGGTCCGGACGGCGAGCCGCTTATCTGCCGGATCCCGCGACGGTCCCTTTGGCACCGCCCAACTCCACAAAACGCCGCCGTATTCGAGCCGGAAATCCCAATGCAGGCGTCGCGCGGCGTGCTTCTGCACGACGAAAATGGCGGCCGAAGATGGATGGGGAGCGGTCGCGGGTGCCGGCTCCGGCGTCGCTGCAAAGTCGCGACGGGCCTTGTAGGTCCTGATCGACGTGTCGCGTTCGGCGCTGACTGCGCGGGGCATCGACCGGAAACGTGTAGTCCGCACAAACGGTTGCAGCCGAAATGGCTCTCGGCGCTACTGGCTGGCCCAGATGATCCGGTGCATCCAGGTCACGTCCTTCAGATCGAAGACGTGGTTGGGATGATCGCGGTTGAGGCTGTGAAGTTCCACCCGTCGCGCCGAGCGCCGCGCCAATTGCTTGGCCATCACCTCGCCACGGGAGGTGCGGACCACCACCCGATCGCCGCGGCGGATCGGAGCCGCGGGCGAGACGACGACGGTATCGCCATGCCGGAACACCGGCTCCATCGACTCACCGCTGATCTTCAGCGCGTACGCGTGCGTGTCGGTAATGTCGTGCAGCACCACCTCGTCCCAACCGCCACCGAGCGGGAAGCCGCCGTCATCGAAGTAGCCTTCCGTGCCGGCCTGAGCGAAACCGATGATCGGCACCCGCCGGGGCGAGGCGCCCCGGCTCGCTCCGGCGCTGGACAGCACGGGGGCGCCCGAAACGAGGGCGGTGAACGCTTCCAGCGTCGCGCCGGTGGCTTCCAGTACCTTGGCGACGCTTTCGGTGCTCGGCCAACGCGCCCGCCCGTCCGGCATCCGCCGCTTCGACGGGTTGAACGTCGTCGGGTCGAGACCCGACTTCCGGGCGAGTCCGGAGGCGGACAAGCCCTTCTCGGCGGCGAGCGTGTCGAGCGCGCGCCAGATATCGTCGTGCTTCATGCGAACTCTGCGCTGGTCACGGATTCGTCAGTGGACCTCCAGTTAACCGGAATGGACGGGCAAAGAAAATAGGAAAAAACACCCTTTTGACCTTGCAACGAGAAACAACTGCCGGTTAAGTCAACCCACCCCTGCTCAACCTACTCCGCGCCACAAGGATGCGCCATGGCCGCCCCCGCCCCGAAGCCTCTCACGCGCGCCATCCGGTTCGGGGGCGCTCCCGTCCCACGCGCCGACATCGGGCGGCTGGCGGAGCCGTTCCGGGACGCCGCCGAGGCGTGGTTCTGGGCGGTCAGGGCGTTACAGGCCCGCCGCGAGGGCGCGCGGTTCACCGCCAATCAGGGCGCGATCCACCGGCCTTGCGAGCCGGACGACGTGGTGCGATGCCTCAACGGGCTTTATCGCCAGCGACGGATCGATCTCCTGCACGCGCGTGTTCTTCGCAATTGGGGTGAGCGCGGGATGGCGCCGGACCCAGGCCGCCCGCGGGAAAGCTGCGACGCCCGGATCTGGCGCGAAGCGATCGAGCGCCTGGAATGGCCGCTCCGGATCAAGGGCATCGTCGGCTAGCTTGCCTGCCGCAATGTCCGGAAAGATCCAGCGAGCCGCGTCAACTCCGATTGCAGCGGATGGCGCAGCCAGCGCAGCGCCAGTAGCCAGCCCGCAATGCCTGCACCGATCGCCGTAAGGACGGAGAGAAGCGGCGTATGCTCCGACCAGCCACGCAAAACCATCAGCGCCGTCGCGGGCGCGACAGCAATCAATGTAAGCGCCGCACTTCGCGCGTAGATCGGCAAAAACTCGCGCAGCCGCGTTTCGGTCAGCCGCTCGAGATGCGGCCGATAAAGAAACAACGAGAGGATCGCCTCACCGATCCGGGCCGTCGCGGCCCCCACCAAACCCACGGTGCAGCCGATGCTGAACAGCGCCAGACCCGCACCTGCCCGAAACACCTCGAACCGCGCCTGGCGGCCGGTTTCCCCACAGACCACGAAAACCTCCCAGGTCATCGTGATGGAGACCAGCACGATCGCCGCCACGGAAAGCAGGCTGAGCGGCTGGGCGGCGCCGACCCACTTGTCCCCATACACAGTCTCGATCAGCGGGCCTGAAAGGATCGCGAAACCTGCAAAAGCCGGCCAAAGCACCGCGGTGACGACATCGACGGTGCGAAGATAACTGTCGTGGAGGGACACGCCCTTTCGCCGAAGATCCGCAAAGTCGACGAACACCACCCGGCCGATCACCAGATGGATGTTGTCCCACAGCAGGCTGTTCAGGCTGGATGCGCGCGCGTAGAGCCCGAGGGCGCTGAGGCCGAGAAGCCGGCCCATCACGAGTTCCGCAGCACGTCCCCCCAACGCATTCACACCGGAGATCGCGACCATCTGCAGCCCGAATTTCGTGACACGCCGCCATTCCGAAAGGCTCAGCCGAAAGCTGACATGCTGCCGGCCAAGTGTGTTGAACAGAACGATGCTCACCACCGCCCCCGCGACATTGCCGTAGGCGATGCTCATAAAGCTGAAGCCGCAGAATGCCAGCCCGACCGTTACTGCGGTCGCAGAGAGCGCGCGCATCAAGCTGACGAGCGAGATGAGTTCGAAACGCCCCCGCCGTTCCAAATTCGTCGACGGCAGGAACTCGAATGCGCCGAGCAATGGCAGCGTCGCCAGCACCATCATGACGTTCCGCACGCCTGTTTCGCGCAGAAAGCTGCTGCTGACCGAACTGAGACCGACGATCGCGGCCGCCAGCATGGCGGCCAGACAGGCGTTGATCGTAAACGTGCTCGCGAGAAGGTCGGGGCTCAACTCGTGTTCGCGAACGACGAACCCCGCCAGACCGAACGCTTGCACCGCACCGATCACACCGATCACCGCGGCCGCAACAGCGTACACGCCCAACTCGTACGGCGTCAGCAAGCGGGCCAGTATGACGGACCCACCGAATTGGATGACGAAAAAACCGCCCTGGGACAGGCTCATCCAGGCGAGGCCTCGTCGTACAGACACTCAGAAACTCCCGGCTCTCAACTGCAAGGCATGACAACACGGCGAACGCTCGGCGCGACTGAAGCAAACAGCGCGCGTGTCGTCGCAAACCGGCGAAACCCCGATGGACGTTTGCACGAGCCGCGTCCGGTGACGCTGTCGAGCCAATTCAGAGCCGCCCAGCAATGATTGCGCTCTAGGAAAGAATCCCTTGACTTCGACTCGCTCGGCTCCGTAAACAGGGTTGTCAACGGGTGAATTGCGACCGTTGAGCCCAACCACTCAAAGCCGCTGCCCGCCCGGGTGGCGGCTTTCTTCGTTCAGAAGGAGCGAGCAATCCATGGCCTTCGCCGTCCGCAACCTGTCCGTCCTGTCCTACGCCAACGGGTTCACCCTGTGGCACTATAAAGCGGCGGACACGCTTCACGCGGTCGAAGCGCCCGGGTATTTCGCGGATGCGGCGGACATGCTTTCCCCGGGGGATATGCTGATGCTGTCCGCACGGGACGGCGCGCGCATCCTCTGTGTCGCCGACACCGCCCACGCCGTAAAGCTGGCGGCGCTCGCCTGATCTGCTACGCCGCGGACCGCCTCAGGATCTCGCTGGCGTGGCGGGCAGCCCCCGCCGACGTTATCCCGAAGCGGCCGTCGCTCCGCTGTTCAGCGAGACCCATGCCGGTGAGACGCTCGAGGCAGGGCCCGTCCTTCAGACCGGCGGGGCGGCCCTCGGGACCGACCAGCGTCAGCCGATGCAGCGCCGAGCGGCAACAGGTCTCGAGGTAAGGCTCCCGATACATCGGCGCGCACCATCGGCGCTCAACGGCGGAAAGGCAATGCCGCGGGCGTGGCGCAGCGCTTCCCACTCTGCGCCGGGTCGGGCAGAAACGCGCGGCGATGACGCCCGCGCTTGCCTCCGCAGTGCTTCCCGTTCTCAGCCGCCTTGCCCCCGAACGGGCGCATGGCTTGGCGCTGGCAGCGCTCAGGCTCGGTGTCGCCGGTCGCGCGTCGGCCGACGCCGGGGCGGCGCTGCGGGTCGATGCGCTCGGCCTCGTGTTTCCGAACCCAATCGGCCTCGCGGCCGGTTTCGACAAGAACGCGGTCGCGGTCCCCGGATTGGCGCGGCTCGGCTTCGGCTTCGTCGAGACCGGGACCGTCACACCCCGCCCGCAGCGCGGCAACCCGCGTCCTCGGCTGTTCCGGCTGCCGCAGGACCGGGCGATCATCAACCGCATGGGATTCAACAATGGCGGGGTCGA
>JAFAXA010000169.1 GCA_019241425.1 Acetobacteraceae bacterium
TTCAGCGCTTCCACCTTCGGCATGTCGTTGATCGCAATGTACGGATAATACGGATTGCGGGCGAGGAAGTCCTGGTGATGCTCCTCCGCCGGATAGAAGGATTTCCCGGGCTCGATCTTCGTCACCACGGCGGCCCCGAATACACCCTCCTTATTGAGCTGGGCCTTGTAGGCGGTCGCGACCCTGGCCTGGTCCTCGCTGGTCGGGAAAATGGCGGAACGATACTGCGTCCCGGCATCCGGTCCCTGGCGGTTCAGCTCGGTCGGATCGTGCACAACGGAGAAGTAGATTTGCAGGATCTTGCCGTAGCTGATGCGGTGCGGATCGAAGGTGATCTTCACCGACTCGGCGTGTCCCGTCGTCCCGGTGCTGACCTCGTCGTAATGCGCCGTCGCTGCGTCGCCCCCGGCATAGCCCGACACCGCGTTCTCGACGCCTTTCACATGCTGGAACACGCCCTGCACGCCCCAGAAGCAACCGCCGGCGAGGACCGCGGTCTCGCTCGCAGCCGTGCCGGGAGCCGGCTCATCGACAGCCGCCGCCGGAACCGGACGGGAGGCTTCGGCGGAGCTGCGGGAGGAGAGCGCAAGCGCCGCTCCCGTTCCGAGCAGGGTGGCGGCCAGAAGCGCGGCGCGGCCACGGCGGCCGGATAGCTTTGTCACGTTCATGATGAAAACTCCTGATCCTAGCCGAAGGTGAAGGCGTAGGCCTGCACGCCGGCATCTTCGAAGGTGATTTCAAACGTCTGGTCGGCGATCGGGCCGGTCTGGCGAACGAGTTGATACAAGCGCTGGTCGGTGACGACGCCGCGCCCGTCCGCACCGGTATCGGCGCCGTGGCTGTCGCCCGGCGCGGCGCCGTCCAGGGTGACGCGGAAGCGCACCGGCTTGCCGTCCAGGCCGGGGCCGAGAACGAGATGCAGGTCGCGGGCGTGGAAGCGATACACGATGCCGCCGCCAGAGCCGTTCAGGCCGGCCTGCTCGCCCCCGATCGTCCAATCGCCCCTGAGACCCCACTCGTTCAGTCGCGGCGAGCCGGGCTGGTAGCTGTGCGGCATCCCGGCCACTTCGCCACCGGGCGACACGAAGTTCTCGGCACGCTCGATACCGATATAGGTTTCGGGTGACAGGACATCGCTTCCTTCCGACGCCGCTTCGGCGCCCGCTGCAGCCACCGAGACGGTGCCCGCCGAAACCTGCTTTCCGGCCTCCGACAGCAATTGCTGGATCACCGCCTCGGACCGGTCGTATTCGCCCTCGCCGAAATGGTGATAGCGGATGCGGCCGCGGGCATCGACGAAGTAATGCGCCGGCCAGTAGTTGTTGTTGAAGGCACGCCAGATCGCATAATTGTTGTCGATCGCAACCGGATAGGTGATCCCGAGATCGCCCACCGCCTTGCGCACGTTGCCCACCTGCTTCTCGAAGGCGAATTCCGGCGCGTGCACGCCGATCACCACCAAGCCTTGGTCCTTGTATTTCTCGGCCCAGGCCCGGACATACGGGAGCGAGCGCAGGCAGTTGATGCAGGAATAGGTCCAGAAGTCGATCAGGACGACCTTGCCCTTGAGCTGATCCGCCGTCAGCGGCGGCGAGTTGAGCCACTCGGTCGCCCCGGCAAGGCTCGGCAGCGTGCCCTCGACGGGAAGGGTTTCGCTCCTTGCAGCCACCGGCTCCGCCGCCATCGTCGCGTTGTCGCTCCTGGCGATGCCCGACCCGTCCGGCGGCAGGACGGCCGAGGGCGGAGATGTCTCCGGCTTCAGCTTGTCGACGAGGCTCTGCTCGAGCGGAGCGGTGCTGGCGAGCGACACTTGCGTGAGAACCCCCGTGTCGAGACCGAGGGCGATCACCGCGACGCCGGCCAGAACCGCGACGCCGAGCCCGCGCCGGATCCATTCTCCCGCGCCGAGCGAGCGCTTCATCGCCGCGAACACCCAGCCCCCGACCAGCAGCGCCAGCGCCAGTGACGTCGCCGCACCCGCCGCGTAGGCGAGCAGCAGCAGCGTCGTCCCGAGGCTCGCGCCGCCGAGCGCGGCGCCGGTGAGGATGAGGCCCAGCACCGGACCGGCGCAGGGCGCCCAGAGCAGGCCCGTCGCCACACCGAGCAGAAGCGAGGGAAGCACCGAGGCGCCCGCGGTTTCATTTGCGACGGTGTTCGACAGCCGGTTTCCCAAGCGCACGAGCGGCCGGGTCATCCAGTCGGACAATCCGGGGAAGAGCAGCGTCAAGCCGAAGAAGGCGAGCAGGACGATCGCGGCGAGCCGCCCGAACTGGTTCGCCGCGACGGCCCAGCCGCCTGCGACGGCAGCCAGGGTTGCCACGGCGGCGAATGTCAGGGCCATGCCGGCCAGCATGGGCAAACCGCTGCGCGAGAAGGGGCGGTCGGCGCGGGCGAAGACGAAGGGCAGCACCGGCAGGATGCAAGGGCTGAGGATCGTCAGCGCACCACCGAGATAGGCCAGCAGCAGAAGGAACATCGCCCGACCCTCAAGCGACCTTGGGCTGGAAGCCCAGCGCGACGCCATTCATGCAGTAGCGCAGTCCCGTCGGCTTCGGCCCGTCATCGAACACGTGGCCGAGGTGGCCGCCGCAGCGACCGCATCGGATGGCGGTCCGCAGCATCCCGAAGCTCAGGTCCCGCTCCTCGATGACGGCGTTTTCGAGCGGTGCCCAGAAGCTCGGCCAGCCGGTGCCGCTGTCGAATTTGGTATCGGATGAGAACAACGCGCGGTCACACCCCGCGCAGGTGAACGTGCCGTGACGGTGCTCGTCGAGCAGCTTGCTCGTGAACGGACGCTCCGTGCCGCTGGCGCGCAGGACCGCGAATTGTTCCGGCGTCAGTTTCTGGCGCCATTCGGCATCCGTCATGCTGATCTCGAAGCTGCCCGCCGGCGCCGAGGAGCTTGCACCGAGAGCGGCGATCGCTGCGACTGCGCCCCCGGCGCCAATAAGAAAAACGCGTCTGGTCGTCATCTGAACACCTCCTCCGATCAATCGAGGACGCCAACAGATACGATCGGCTTGGCGGATCGTTACACACCCCGGGCGCGCCAAAATGGGCGATCCCACAACCTACGGCGGGGGAGGGCTGCCGGATGCCGGCGGGTGCGCCTCGCGGCGGGGCGCCCGTCTGGCAATGCTCTGTGGTCAGCCCTATTGACGCGCCGTTTCGACGGCGTGCCGGATGAGTGCCGCGGTCGAAGGCAGGTCGAGCTTTGTCCGCAACTGCGCGACCAGGCTCGCCGACGTCCGGTAGCTGACGCTCAGCCGTTCCGCTATGCGGCTGATGCTGAGCCCGTCGGCCAGCAAGTTGAGTACTTCGCGCTCGCGCGCCGAAAGCTTCGGGTGGGTGCCGCCGCGCATGTTCGAGAACGCAACCTGCCGCGCCGCAATGGCGCCGAGATAGCGCTCCCCGGAATGAACCCGCCGGATCGCTTCCAGCAGCGCGTCCGGGTGGTCGGATTTCGTTACGTAGCCCATCGCGCCAGCGTCCATTGCGCGCCATACGAAGCTCGGTTCCTCGTACATGCTGAATACGATGACGCGGCGCCCCCCATCCTCCGTCCGCAGCCGGCGCAATACGTCGAGACCGCTGCCGTCGGGCAGATGCAGGTCGAGCACCACGATGTCCGGGTTCTCGGCCGCGCACAGCCGCTCGCCGGCGGCGCCCGTGCTCGCCTCCAGGATCGTCACGTCCGGCCGTTCCGCAAGCAGCAGCCGGCACGCGTCCTTGACAATCGGATGGTCTTCGATCAGCAGGATTCGCATACCGCCTCCGAGACGGGGAGCGTTGCTTCCACGACCGTTCCGCCGCCGCCCGCGCGACATGCTCTGAAGGTGCCGCCTGACTGCCGCGCGCGCTCGTTCATGCCGAGCAAGCCATAGCCCCGGCGTTCGCGGACGCTCCGCGCCTCCTCCGGCAGGCCGCGCCCGTTGTCGCGCACCACAACGGTCAGCGCGCCTGCCTCGCTCCGTAGCGCCACCTCGACGTGAGTCGCGTCGGCATGACGCGCTGCATTGGTCAGGGCCTCGCCAGCGATTCGGAACACGGTAAGCGCGCTTGCCGGATCGGGATCCAGTAAGCGATCGGGAACCGCGAGCGTCCAGGCGATATCCGGCAACCGCGCCCGCCACGACGCAAGCAGCGCTCGCAGCGCCTCGGTCAGGCCCAGCTCTTCGAGCACCAGTGGCCGCATGCGCTCCAGGATGCGGCTGTTGATCCGCTGCAAGCCGTCCGCATGTTGGGCAAGCGAGCGCACGCGGGCGGGAATGCCCGCGACTTTACCCTCCGCCGACCAGCGCTGGATGCACGCCGCATCGGCGCGGATGCCGAACAGCAGCGGCCCGATTTCGTCGTGCAGCTCGCGCGCCAATTCCTGACGTTCGGCTTCTTGCGCCGACATCAAGCGCTCGATCAGATGGCGGTTGTCGGCATGTGCCTCGGCGAGTTTCTCCGACAGCTTGTTGAACTGAGCGCCGAGCCGTTTCAGCTCCGCGGTTGCTATGGGCGGCACCGCGACGCTCGCTTCGCCGTGTTCCAGTCTGTCGAATGCGTCTGCGAGTATGCTCAACGGCCGCAACCCACGCGTCACGGCGATGCGCAGCAGGATAATTGTGGACGCCCAGACAACGGTGAGCAAAACCGTGACGGTCAGCAACTCGGCACGGACCTCGCCGATCTCATCGGCTGGATTGGATCGCATGGTGATGGCGGCGATGCGCCGTCCGCCGCCCTCGACCGGAAAGGTCTGCGTGAGCGACGTCGGCGCGAGGGCCCAGGTGAGAAACCCCGGTGCTTCTTGCATGGAAGCCGCATTGCTCGGAGTGAACGTGACATGGCGGACGCGCGGCAAGTCCGCGATCAGTGCGGCGTAGGCGCGCTCCGGGTCGGCCGACTGGCCGACGTCCTGCAATGCGTCGACGAGCAATTGTTCGCCGAGCCGCATACCGGATTGAGCCTCGGCCTGCACGCGTCCGCGCGCGCCGGTCACGATAGCCGCAATGCTCGCAATCAGTCCCGCGAGTAGGATCGCGGTCGGGATCAGGATCAATCGTGCTCGCAGCGAATGCAGTCTCGGCATGGTTGTCGTCTTTGCAAAAAGTGCAGGCCCGCTGCAAACAGTCGTGTTGACCCTCCCCGATGATTGTTCCTCTAGTGCCCGTAAGCAAGAGGCCGGCAAATGCGCGGTCCACTCGTTCCTCCGGAGGACAGTCCTGCCGCCTCGCATCCACCTTGTCGCCGCGGCCCTTCTGCTGCCCGCCGTCGCCCTAGCCCAAACCGCCGGGACCGGTAGCGAACCGCCGGTCACGGAATTGGCGCCGGTCCAGGTGATCGGCTCCACCCCGCTGCTCGGTTCCGGTATCGACCGCGACAAGGTTCCGGCGCAGACCAGCGTTCTGAACGGCGCCGACATTTCACGCGATGGCACGCCCAACCTGGTGCGCGCGCTCGAAGAGAACACACCGGGCGTCACCCTCGACAATGCGGCGAGCAATGCGTATCAGCCGAACCTGTTCTATCACGGTTTTCAGGCGTCTCCCCTACAGGGCAACGCGGAGGGGCTCGCCGTTTATTTGAACGGCGCCCGCTTCAACCAGGCTTTCGGTGAAACCGTGAACTGGGACTTGCTGCCGGAGGTCGCGATCGACCGCGTGGATCTGGTGGGCGCCAACCCGGCTTTCGGCCTCAACGCGCTCGGCGGCGGCTTATCGGTGCAAACGAAGAACGGCTTCAACTTTCACGGTGGAGAAGCAACCCTCTTCGGCGGCTCGTTCGGCCGCATTCAGGGCGACTTTCAGTACGGGCTGCAGCGCGGCGACGTCGCGAGTTACGTGGCGGGCAGCGTCGCCCATGATGGTGGCTGGCGGGACCAGCAAAGCTCCGACCTGTACAATTTCTTCGGCGATATCGGGTGGCGCGGCGACGATGCAGAATTGCACCTGAACGTCGTCGCTGCCAGCACGACGCTGAACGCGCCGGGCACGTCCCCGGTACAACTGGTTGCCGTTGATCCGGCTTTGCTGTTCACCGCGCCTAACACCACGTACAACAAGTATCTGCTGTTCAACCTCAACGGCAGCGCTGATATCAGCGACTCGACATCGGTTCAGGGAGTCGCCTATTACGATTACTTCCGCCAGCACGTCGTCAACGGCAACGTCACAAGTTTTAGCGT
>JAFAXA010000316.1 GCA_019241425.1 Acetobacteraceae bacterium
CCGATCAGGAAGCCGATTCCAACCTTGATGCCGAGAAACAGCGCGAGCAGGACCAGAATGACAACGCCCACGATCGCGATCGCCGTGTATTGCCGGTTGAGATAAGCGCGCGCCCCTTCCTGGACGGCCGCCGCGATCTCCTGCATCCGGGCGGTGCCGGCGTCGGCCGCCAACACCTCGCGGCTGGTGATGTAGCCGTAGACGAGCGCCAGCACGCCGCACGCAATCACGCCAAGGTAAGCAACGATCATCCAGTCCTTCCTTCCCGGAGGCGCATGTCGACCATTCCCGGCGCCATCAGCGATTCGGGTCTGAACGCTCACGCATTGGTGGGGGCGGGACCATGCCAGAAGGCCGTCGGCCAGGCAATCAGTCCGCCGTGGTCACGAACACAGTCGCGTGCGGAGGCTGTGAAGGGCAGGAGACCACGGGCTTGCATCGTCCGGGCGCGCGGCGCAGAAGGGTCGCGTCCGCGCCTGTAGCTCAATTGGTTAGAGCGGGCCGCTCATAACGGCTAGGTTGCAGGTTCGAGTCCTGCCGGGCGCAGGTTCCGCGCCGAGCCGCCGATGGTGGGCGCGTCGCGATTCAGGAGGCTGGCGGCACGTCCCGCCGACTGCGGCGCCGCCTTTGTTGCCCGGGCGGCCTCGCCTCCTTAAACAGCCTTCCCGACCCCGCCTTTCGCAGGAGCCGCCGCCGTGGCCAGCTACCAATACGTCTACGTGATGAAGAACCTGACCAAGTCCTTTCCGGGTGGCCGGGAGGTTTTCAAAGGCATCACCCTCTCCTTTCTTCCCGGGGTGAAGATCGGCGTGCTCGGCGTCAACGGCGCCGGCAAGTCGACGCTGCTGAAGATCATGGCCGGCATCGAGACCGAGCACGGCGGCGAGGCTTGGGCAGCCGAGGGCGTGCGCGTCGGCTATCTCGCGCAGGAGCCGCAGCTCGATCCGGCCAAGACCGTGGGCGAGAACGTCGCCGAGGCGTTCGGTCCGCTCGCTGCGGCCGTTGAGCGCTTCAACGCCATTTCCCTGCAATTCGCCGAGCCGATGTCGGACGAGGAGATGAACGCGCTGCTGGCCGAACAGGCCGAATTGCAGGAAAAGATCGACGCCGAGGACGGCTGGGATCTGGATCGGCGGATCGACATCGCGCTCGACGCGCTGCGCTGTCCGGCCGCCGAATCGTCCATCAACACGCTATCGGGCGGCGAGCGGCGGCGTGTGGCACTGTGCCGGCTACTGCTGGAAAAGCCGGATCTGCTGCTGCTCGACGAGCCGACCAACCATCTCGATGCCGAAAGCGTCGCGTGGCTCGAGCACACGCTGAAGGAATATCCGGGCACCGTCATGGTGATCACCCATGACCGCTACTTCCTTGATAACGTCACCAACTGGATCCTCGAAATCGAGCGCGGCCGGGGTTATCCGTTCGAAGGCAACTACTCGTCCTGGCTGGAGCAGAAGCGCAAACGCCTGGCGCAGGAGGAGAAGGAGGAAAGCGCTCGCCAGCGCGCCTTGGCCGCCGAGCAGGAATGGATCCAATCCTCGCCGCGTGCCCGCCAGACCAAGAGCCGCGCGCGTATCCAGAAATACGAGGAAATGCTGGCGAAGTCGCAGGAGATGGCGACGGGCGTCGCCGAGATCGTCATCCCGCCCGGACCGCGTCTCGGCGGCACGGTGATCGAGGCGGAAAAGCTGCGCAAAGCGTATGGCAACCGGCTGCTGATCGAGGATCTCGACTTCAAGCTGCCGCCCGGCGGCATCGTCGGCGTGATCGGTCCGAACGGCGCCGGCAAGACGACGCTGTTTCGCATGATTACCGGGCAGGAGCAGCCGGATGCCGGCGCATTGACGGTCGGCGAGACGGTGAAGCTCGGCTACGTGGATCAGTCGCGCGAAAGCCTCGATGCGGACAAGACCGTCTGGCAGGAGATCAGCGGCGGCACCGACGTGATCTATCTCGGCAAGCGCGCGGTGCAGTCACGCGCCTATGTCGGCGCGTTCAACTTCAAGGGTTCGGATCAGCAAAAGAAGGTCGGCATCTTGTCGGGCGGCGAGCGCAACCGCGTCCATCTCGCGAAGATGCTGAAGACCGAACACAACGTCATTCTGCTCGATGAGCCGACCAACGATCTCGACGTCGATACACTGCGCGCGCTCGAGGACGCGCTCACCGAATTCGCGGGGTGCGCTGTTATCATCAGTCACGATCGCTGGTTCCTCGATCGGCTGGCGACGCACATTCTCGCTTTCGAGGGCGATAGCCACGTCGAATGGTTCGAGGGCAATTTCCAGGCTTACGAGGAGGACAAGCGCCGCCGGCTCGGCACGGACGCGACGGAGCCGCACCGCCTGAAATACCGGCCGATCGCGCGCTGACCGGCCGCTAGTGGCGGGCGCATGAACCCCGCCTGGATCGTCCGCACCGGACGGTTGCTGCTGACGCCCGTGCAGTGGAGCGATCTGCCGGATCTCCAGGCCATCAAGGCCGATCCGGGCGTGTTCGCCCTGATGCTCGGCGGCGTCCGGACCCCGTTCCGCACCGAGGAGGAACTGGCGGCCGACGTCCAGCTCTGGGGAGCGCGTGGGTTCGGCATCTGGGCGGTGCGGCCACTCGGCGGCGGCCCATTTCTCGGTCTCACGGGCTTCATGGTGCGGCCGGACGGGCGCGGCATCGCGCTCCGGTTCGGATTCTGGTCCCGCCATCGCGGCCATGGCGTGGCCCGCGAGGCGGCCGGGGCCGCGCTGAACTTCGGCCATGACCGCGCCGAGATCGAGCGGGTGATCGCGGTTGCGCGGAACACCAACTTTTCGTCACGCACCGTGCTCGGCAGCATCGGCATGCGCGAACACGCCGAATTTCTCCAGAACGGCTATCAGATGATCGAGTACGAAAGCTTGCGGCGGTGGCGTGGGGATCCGATCGCCGGATAAGGCCAATCAGCCGGAGCCGAAGCTTGCGACTTGATGCCGCATCGCTTCGATCAGCGCGGCGACGCTGTTGTTGTTGCGGTGTAGATAGGATGCGTAGTCGCTCCGCTGCGTCAGGCGGAGACTGGTTCCCTCCGCAACCACGTCGACGACCTTCGGGTTGCTGGCGGCATTGCTGACGATCCAGTCGACATTCGCCGGCTGCGCGTTCGGGCGGGTGACGAGGGTGTTGACGGCGTCGGTCTCTCCGCGTGGGGTGGTCCGTCCCATCGTGAATGCGACGCCCCGGTAGTCGCCGAGCTTGCCGGTGATGTTGTTCAGCAGCACGTCGTGAAACAGCTCGATATATTCCCGCTGCTGCTCGGGCGTCGCCCGCTGCCAGAACGCGCCCAGGCAGAACCGCGCGATTCCCTCGACGTCAACGGCGCTGTCGATCACCTTGAGGAGACGCGGCCGCTTCTCCTGCGGCGTCCCGGGGCCGTTGACGATCTCCACCAACTGGTCGGCCGTCTGCTTGACGAAAGCCGGGGCCGCACCGGCCGATTGCGCGAACGCGATCGGCGGCGCCGCGACGATGACGCCGAGGGCTCCCATGACGGTCAGAACGGTTCTGCGTGTCAGCATGATGGGGAGGGTCTCGCTCTATTCGAACCCGGCGCTTCAGGGGTTCTCGGGTGTTCCGGCTGCCGCAGCCGCCTGGGGAAACCAAACGGGGATCGTTGTCCGGTTGTCGTTGCGGGTTTCCTCGATCTGCGCTTCCCGGTGCTGGCGATAGAGGCTGCGGAAGGTCGCGTATGGATCGAGCGCCGTCTTCTTGATCTGATCGACGGTATCCAGCACGCGCTCGCGCGCGTCCAGTGCCGACACGACGAACCGGCTCCAATTCAGGGCCGTGACGATCTCGCCCTGGCCGACCCAGGTGAATGGGTCCATCGCGATATTCACCCCGAAGCCAACCGCATCGCGCGGATCGCTCGGCCCCAGCACCGGAAGGAACAGGAACGGCCCGGCGGGGACGCCCCAGAGTGCCAGGGTGACGCCGAAATCGGTGTCGTGCGCCGGATAGCCCCAATCGGAGGCGACATCGAAGATGCCGGCGACGCCGACGGTCGTGTTGATGAGAAAGCGCATGGTGGTGTCGCCGGCGCGGCGCGGCTTGCCTTGGGCGATGTCGTTCGTAAGCAGGACCGGGGTCGTAAGATTGACCAGCACGTTGTGGATGCCGTCCCGCACGGATTGCGGGGTCACGAAGCGGTAGGCCTGGGCCGCCGGCTTGAGCGCGTAGGTGTCGATCGCCTCGTTGACCTTGTAGAAGACCCGGTTGGTCGGCTCGAGCGGATCGTTGGTTTCGTTGAACTCGGCGACTGCCTCCGGATCGTCGGCGGGCGGAGGGGTCGCGCAGCCCGCAAGGGCCGAAACCACCAAGGAGGCGAACAGCAGGCGGGCAATGGACGGCATCGTGGATGTCAACTTCCTCGCCGGACGGGATCGGAGCGGGACACGGACCCTGAAATCGGCCCGAGGGACGCGGGATGCGGCGGCGGATAATCACCAAGCATCAAACGGTTGCTGCGAGACTGTAGCACGGGCCACAAGGGGCGCAACGTGACACAAAGCAGCCGGGTTCAGGGCGGGCCCATGGCCGCGCTTGCCTAGAGTGCCGGTTTCGCGACATGGAGGCGTATGAATCACCCCTTGAGCCCGGCTTCGCCCGCGGCACCCCACGCGTCCGGCCCCTTTCAGGCCGCGCTCGACCGCTGGATGACCGGGCCGCGGGTCCCGGCGATCCCGGCGCGCGGCGCGGGCCATGCGCCGCCGGCGCTCTCCTTCGAGTTCTTTCCGCCCAAGACTGAGGCGCTGGAGCAACAGCTCTGGGCCTGTATCCGCCGCCTCGAGCCGTTGCAACCGCGCTTCGTTTCCGTGACCTACGGCGCCGGCGGCAGCACCCAGGAGCGCACCCATGCGACGGTGGCCCGGATCGTCGCCGAGACCACGCTCCATCCGGCGGCACATCTGACCTGTGTCGGCGCCTCGCGAGAGGAGGTCGACGCGGTCGCGCATCGCTACTGGGCGGCCGGCATCCGGCATATCGTCGCCCTGCGCGGCGACCCGCCCCCGGGCGAGCGCTACGCGCCGCATCCGCAAGGCTATCGGTACGCGTCCGACCTGGTCGCCGGTTTGAAGAAGGTCGCCGATTTCGAAATCTCGGTCGCCGCCTATCCGGAAACCCATCCCGACGCGGAGAGCGCGAACCACGACCTCGACAACCTCAAGCGCAAGCTCGACGCCGGCGCCACGAGGGCGATCACCCAGTATTTCTTCGACGCGCCCCGCTATCTCGATTTCCTGGAACGCTGCTACGCGGCCGGGATCAAAGCTTCCGTGGTGCCCGGCATCATGCCGGTGTCAAACTACGCGCAAGCGGTGCGCTTCAGCGCCATGTGCGGCGCGAGCGTGCCGGACTGGCTCGGTCATCTGTTCGAGGGAACGGAGAACGACCCGGACACCCGCAAGATGGTGGGCGCGTTCGTCGCCGCCGAGCAGGTCCGGCTGTTGCAGGCGAACGGCGTCGACGAGTTCCATTTCTACACGCTGAACCGCCCGGACCTGACCTACGCCATCGCCCACATCCTGGGCGTCCGGCCGATGCCCGGCATCGCCACCCCGCCCTGAGCGCCGCACCGGCTGCCCTCTGACGATCCGCGCTCCCCGGTCCATATCGGCTGAACTGCCGCTTGGAAACGGAAAGAGGCGAGAATGACCGTCGTCCTGATCAATCCTTTCGAGATACCGGCTGGGGAAGAGGAGGCGTTCCTCGGCTTCTGGCGAGAAACGGCCGAGCAGGTGAAGCAACAGCCGGGCTTCATCGGGACGCGGCTGCACCGCTCCCTGAAGCCCGACGCCAGGTTCCGGTTCGTCAACGTCGCGATCTGGGAGAGCGAGGAGGCGTATCACGGAGCCTTTCGCCGGGTGGAGATCCGCGAGCAGCAGCCGGGCGTGCGGGCGAGCCCCGCTCTCTACGAAGTTGCGGCCGAGTACTGAGCGGGAACGTGACCGGATGTTCCCCCTTCAGGAATAGCTGAACGGCGCGGCCCCGATGTCGATGGCGGGCCAGGTTTCGCAGTCTTCCCAGTAGTCGTGGCTGTGCCGCCATTCCGGCCGATCCAGGCTGCGCGGCAAGACGTGAACGCCGCGCGCGAGATAGCCCGGATTGAAATTATCGGGTTCGACCCAGGGACGCCTAGGTAATGTGTCCGCGTCCGGCGGAAGAACGACGCGCACCGCGCGGGCGCCGCGTGCGTCCATCTCCTCGAGCAGGCGGCAGACGAAATCGGCGACCAGTTCCACCCGCAGCGTCCAGCTTGCGCGGAGATAGCCGAACACGGACGCGAAGTTCGGCACGCCTGCGAACATGACGCCGCGATAGGTCACCGCGTCGGCCCAAGTGACGGGCGCTCCGTCGATGCTGAAGGCGATGTCGCCCATCGCACTCAGGTGAAAGCCCGTCGCGGTCACGACGATGTCGGCGTCGATATGCCGCCCGCACGCGAGTTGAATGCCTGCGGGCGTGAAGTGCTCGATCCGGCCCGTGACGACGGAAACGCGCCCCGACGCAACGCCACGGAACAACTCGCCGTCCGGGAGATAGCCGACGCGCTGCCGCCACGGACGATAGTCCGGCTCGAAATGCCTGGCGCTTTCGGGGTCGTCACCGAGATGGGCGCGAACCCCGGCCAGCAGTTCCTGCCGGGTCACGTCCGGCTCGGAAAAGGTCCGGCGGATGAAGATGCCGGTTTCGCGCAGAACCTTGCGCCGCAGGATTTCGTGCACCCAGCGCGGATCGATTTCCAGCGCCTGCAACTCGTCCGCAAGCCGGTCGATCGCGTTCCGGCCGACCCTGTAATAGATCGGCGTCCGCTGTAGCATCGTCACGTGGCTGCATTCGGACGCGATCGCCGGCACGAGCGTGGCGGCGGTCGCGCCCGAGCCGATCACCACCACGCGCTTGCCGGCGAGGTCGGCATCCGCCGGCCACGCCTGCGGATGAAGGATCCGGCCCGCGAATTGTGCGAGCCCCGGCCAGTCCGGCGTGTAGGGATCGTCGTGACGGTAATAGCCACCGCACATCCAGAAGAAACGCGCGGTGAAGCGGGCAATGTCTTGTGGCTCGGCGCGCCTGGCCTCGATCGTCCAGAGCGCATCTGCCGAGGACCATTGCGCGGTTTCGATGCGATGGCCGTATCGTATGTGGCGCGCAAGGTCGTTCTCCGCGATCGCCTCATCCATGTAGTTGAGGATCTCGGGCGCGGTGGCGATCGGTAGACCGGACCAGGGCTTGAACGAGAAGCCGTAGGTGTAGAGATCCGTATCGGACCGCGCGCCGGGAAAGCGGTGGACGCGCCAGGTGCCGCCAAAGCTTTCCCGGGCCTCCAGGATCACGAAACGCAGGCCCGGCAGGCGCGCGGCGAGATGATAGGCGCTGCCGATCCCGGACATGCCGGCGCCGACGATCAGAACGTCGAAATGCTCGCTCGGTGGCGCTGCCGCCGACGTTCGCAGGATGTCAGTTTCAAGGGACATGACACGAACCCCTTTTCCGGTCTATGCCCGGATCGGTAACTCCACAACAGGGCAAAGCCCAACAGCCTACGCGCCCTTCCACTCCGGCCCTGTGAACTGCGTCACATGGCTTGGGGCAACAGCAATTTACGGTGAGTGAAAAAGGGAGGGAGAGGGGCGCCATGGGCCAGGTGGATGGAAAGGTCGCCATTGTCACCGGAGGCGCATCCGGCATCGGCGCAGCCAGCGCGGCCATCTTGGCGCGCGAGGGTGCGAAAGTGGTGGTCACCGACATCGACGTGAGCGGCGGAACCGCCGTCGCCGCACGGATCGCGAACGCGGGCGGCGAGGCGGTGTTCCTCGAACAGGACGTGACGGACGAGGCGCGCTGGGAGGAGGTGGTGGCGGAGACCGAGCGCCGGTTCGGCCGCCTAGACGTACTGCACTCCAATGCTGGAATCGCTAGGCGCTGCTTGTTGGTCGAGACGCCACTCGAGGACTGGAGGCGTGTGCAGGCGATCAATCTAGAAGGCGTATTTCTTTCGCTCAAGCACGCAATCCCCGCCATGCGCCGCGCGGGCGCTGGCTCCATCATCATCACCTCCTCGATCGCCGGGATCTTTGGCACCCCGCTAAACGCTGCTTACTGCGCAACCAAGGGCGCTGTTCGGCTACTCGCCAAAAGCGCGGCGGCGGAGTGCGCGGTGTTGGGCGACAGCATCCGTATAAACACCATTCATCCGGGCGTCATCGACACCCCGCTCTGGACCAAGTTTGGTGGCGAAGTCCCCGGCCTTCCGGAGCAATTAGCCGAAGCGTGGGCGCTGCTCGGCCGGCCCGGCACTGCGGATGAGGTCGCTGCCGCAGTGCTGTTCCTGGCCTCGGATGCATCACGCTACATGACAGCGTCCGAGCTGGTGATCGACGGCGGCTTGACGGGCGGCCGCATCAGGCCTCCGCGTCCGGAAACTTCACCCAAGGCTCAGCCCGCATGAAAGCTCTACTCAAACACGCGCGAAGGTCTAGCCGGACCAACGCCTGATAGCGCGAGCGCAGGCGCGTCATCCGCCTCCGCCATTCGCCGCGCCTCCGCCAGCGGGAAGCTGAACAAGCGGTCGCGCCCGAGCAGGAATAGCCGTCCTCCGCGCGGGAACAGCCGCGCGATGGAGGGGTGCGTGACGTCCAGCCCGCCCGTATAGGCGCCGAACGCGGGCAGCACGATCCGCCGCGCGTC
>JAFAXA010000146.1 GCA_019241425.1 Acetobacteraceae bacterium
AGTGGTACGTGAGCTGGGTTTAGAACGTCGTGAGACAGTTCGGTCCCTATCTGCCGTGGGTGAAGGAGACTTGCGAGGCGCTGTCCCTAGTACGAGAGGACCGGGATGGACGCACCTCTGGTGCACCGGTTGTCGCGCCAGCGGCACAGCCGGGTAGCTATGTGCGGACTGGATAACCGCTGAAAGCATCTAAGCGGGAAACCACCCTCTAAACCAGGTCTCCCCACAGGGCCGTGCAAGACCAGCACGTCGATAGGCCAGACGTAGAAGTGCGGCAACGCATGCAGCGAACTGGTCCTAATCGCCCAAACGGCTCAAAACCAGTCGTCAGTCGTCAGACGCCAGTCGTCAGATGGCCGCGACACCTCGCACAGCATTCAGGCAATCAGCAGATGCCAGTCGTCAGACGCCAGTCGTCCGATGATCGTGCACCCAACATACACACACCTCCCGGCCGCTCGGCCGCCAGCTCTCTTCTCTGGCGACTGACGACTGGCAACTGGACCGCTTTGGACGACCTGGTGGCTTTGGCGGAGGGACTAGACCCGATCCCATCCCGAACTCGGCCGTGAAAACCTCCAGCGCCTATGATACTGCGGCCCAAGCCGCGGAAAAGTCGGTCGCCGCCAGGTCCTCCAAAGCAATACCACAACCAACACAACGCGGGGTGGAGCAGCCCGGTAGCTCGTCAGGCTCATAACCTGAAGGTCACAGGTTCAAATCCTGTCCCCGCAACCAAACCCTTCCGCAACAGCGTAGCTTCGGGCATTAGCGGCAGCATGACCGATGCGTCTCCGCATGTCGCGGCGTCACGCCGCCCCGCCGAACGGCTGATCGAGCGAACGATCTTCGCCAGCCGCTGGCTCGCGGCGCCGATCTATCTGCTGCTGGCCGCAAGCCTCATTTTGATCCTCGGCGCTTTTCTGAAAAAGGCGGCGGCGCTCACCTTTCACGCGATCCATGCCGGAAGCGACGAAACGATCATCGGCATCCTGTCGCTGATCGACCTCTCGTTGATGGCCAATCTCGTGCTGATGGTCGTGCTCGCCGGCTACGAGAATTTCGTTTCGCGTTTCGACTTGGCGGCGCACCGGGACCGGCCCGACTGGATGGACCATGTAGGACTATCCCAGTTGAAGCTGAAACTGATGACCAGCATCGTCGCCATTTCGGCGATCCACGTGCTCGAGAACTTCATGCATGTCGACACGGTCAGCGACCGCGAACTCGCATGGAGCGTCGGCATCCACATGATGTTCGTGTTGTCCGGCCTGCTGCTTGCCTGGATGGATCGTGCCTCCGGCGCCGGACACGAACCGTGACCGGCGGCCTGTCAGACCACCTCTAGATGCACGTCGATATTGCCGCGCACGGCGCGCGAATAGGGGCAGACCTCCTCGTGGGCGATGCGGGCGATCTCCGTGATCTCCGCCTTGTCCCGGCCCGGCACCGACACGCGGAGCGCGACGGCGAGGCGGAAATAGCCGTCTTCCTCCCGGCCGATGCCGACCCGCGCCGTGACGCTCGACTCCCGGATCGGCGCCTTGCGCTCGCGGGCGACACGCAGCACCGCATTCTCGAAGCAGGCGGCGTAGCCGGCCGCGAATAGCTGCTCCGGATTGGTGGCGGCGCCCCCCGGCCCGCCCAGTTCCTTTGGCAAGGCGAGCGCGACGTCGAGCACGCCGTCATCGGACCGAATGCTTCCCTGCCTGCCGCCGATGGCGGTCGCGACGGCGGTGTAGAGGCTCTGCATGCGGCGCCCTCCTTGCTCCTGGCGATATCGCCATCCCAGTTTGCTCTTGGCGATAACCGCCATCCCAGTGAAGTGATCGGGTGGCCGAGGTCAAGTGCGACACGCGTCGCAACGTGTCCGGTCAACCGGCCCGCCGCGAAGGCGGACGCCGCTCTCGGCCGAGTTGACCGATCGGTCACTCGTTCGTAATGCTACAAACTTGGCCGGGCGGGAGTATGCTCCGGGCGGGCTTCCGGGGCCTTCGATCGGCCGCCGGTTGAAAGAGGTAGAATGACACGTCGCTTGCGCGTGCTGATTGGTTTCGCGCTGCTGCTTCTCCTGCCCGTGGCGGCGATCGCGCAGCCCGGGCCGGGTGCCGGGCCGCCCGCGGTCGGCGTCGTCCACGTCGAGAAGAAGTCGATCACCGAGACGTCCGAATTCATCGGCCGCGTTCAGGCAACGGACCGCGTCGATCTGACGGCGCGCGTCACCGCGTTCATCGACGAGCGCCTGTTCACCGAAGGCGCCGAGGTGCAACAGGGCGATCTGCTTTATCACCTGGAGCGCGCGCCGTTCGAAGCGGCGGTGCAGCAACAAGGTGCCGCGGTCGCGCAGGCGAACGCGCAACTCAACAACGCCAACATCACGCTTGGCCGGGCGCAGGCGCTGCTCAACACGCCCGCGGGCCAGCGTTCGACGGTGGACGACGCGCGCGCGGCCCAACTCTCGCAAGCGGCGCAGGTGATGAGCACGCAGGCGCAGCTTCGGCAGGCGCAGATCAATCTCGACTACACGGAAATCCACGCTCCGATCGCGGGCAAGATCAGCCAAACCCGCTTGACCATCGGCAACGTGGTCAGCCCGAGCGCGGGACCGCTCGCGACCATCGTCAGCCAGGACCCGATGTATGTCGTGTTTCCGGTCTCGGTCCGCGCGGTCGAGGAGGAAGAAAAGCGATATCGGGACAAAGGCGGCGTCAACGCGATCACCGTCAAGCTGCGGCTGTCGGACGGCACGATGTATGACCAGACCGGCAAGATCGACTATATCGACCCGACGGTTGCAACCAACACCGACACCATCCTGCTGCGGGCGGTTATTCCGAATCCCCGTTTGCACCAGCCGCGCCAGGGCGAGGTGGTGAGCCGCGCGCTCATCGACGGGCAGTTCGTGACAGTGCTGGTTGAAAGCACCCAGCCGGTGCAGGCGCTCGCGATCCCGCGCTCGGCGGTACTGTCCGACCAGCAAGGCAACTATGTCTGGACGGTGGACGCCGACAACAAGGCGCAGCAAGCCCGTATCCAACTCGGCCAGTCGACGGCGGATACCGCGATCGTCATGTCCGGGCTGACCGAGGGCCAGCTCGTGGTCGTCGACGGCATCCAGCGTGTCAAGCCCGGCGCCCCCGTGTCCCCCGGCCCGGCCAGCCCCGGCCCGGGCGTGCCGCAGAGCGCGACGGCCGCGCCCGCCGGCGGATCCACGCCCGCCGCCGATGCGTCATCCCGGCCTGCCGCCGTTGCCGCGGGCGAGTCGCCCTCGGGCGGCCCGGCGGCTGTGGCCGCGACCAGCCCAGCCACCGCGACACCCGCGAGCGGCGCGCCGGCGGGGTCGGCCGGCGGTGGCGGTGGCGGCGCCGGCACCTCGGCGGGGCACTGAGCCATGATCTCCTCGGTTTTCGTCGACCGCCCGCGCCTCGCGATCGTGATCGCGATCGTGATGACGCTCGCGGGCGCGCTGTCGATGCTCCGCATCCCGGTCGCGCAGTTTCCGGACATCGTGCCGCCGCAGGTGCAGGTGACGGCGAGCTTCCCGGGCGCGTCGGCGGCGGTGGTGGAAGCAACCGTCGCGCAGCCGCTGGAAGCGCAGGTCATCGGCGTCGACAAGATGATCTACATGAAGTCGAACAGCGGCAATGACGGCAGCTATGGGCTGACCGTCAGCTTCGAGCTCGGCACCAACCCGGACATCAACACCGTCAACGTCAACAACCGCGTACAGGCGGCAACGCCGAAGCTGCCGCAGGAAGTGCAACGCAGCGGTGTCACCGTGCAGAAGCGCTCGTCGGCGATCCTCGCCTTTATGCAATTCTACAGCGATGGCGGCGTGCAGAAGCCGCTCTTCATCAGCAACTACATCACGATCAACGTGCTCGATACGCTTTCGCGCACGCCCGGCGTTGGTCAGGCCTTCGTGTTCGGCAAGCTCGACTACTCCATGCGGATCTGGTTCGACACCAACCGGCTGATCAGCCTCAATCTCGCGCCGTCCGACATCATCACCGCGATCCAGCAGCAGAACGTGCAGGCCCCGGTCGGTCGCATCGGCGCGCGGCCGACGCTGGAAGACCAGCAGTTCCAGATGAACGTGCAGACGCAGGGGCGTCTCGTCACTCCCGAACAGTTCGGCGACATCGTTCTGCGCGCCAACCCGGACGGCTCGCTGCTGCGGATCAGGGACGTGGCACGCGTCGATCTCGGCGCCGCCAATATGGACAGCGAAAGCCGGCTCAACGGCAATCCGGCGGTCTCCATCGGCGTCTATCTCGCGCCCGGCGCCAACGCGGTGCAAACCTCGGCGAGGGTTCAGCAGGCGCTCGACCGGCTGAGCCAACGTTTCCCGCCCAACCTGCACGCCCGCGTTTTCTGGGACAGCAGCAGCTTCGTGTCGGACACCATCCACGAGGTCATCCGCACGCTGTCCGAAGCCTTCGTGCTGGTCGTGATCGTGGTGTTCCTCTTTCTCGGCAGTCTCCGGGCGACGATCATCCCGACGATTGCGGTGCCGGTCAGCCTGATCGGCACGTTCGCGTTCCTGCTCGCCTTGGGCTTCTCCGCCAACACGATCTCGTTGCTGGCGATGGTGCTGGCGATCGGCATCGTGGTCGATGACGCGATCGTCGTTGTCGAGAACGTGGAACGGGTGATGGAGGAAGAGCCCGACCTCACCCCCGCGCAGGCGACCAAGAAGGCGATGAGCCAGATAACGGCGCCGATCATCGCGATCTCGCTCGTGCTGCTATCCGTGTTCGTGCCGATCGGCTTTATCCCCGGGCTGTCCGGCACGCTGTTCCGGCAATTCGCGGTCACCGTCAGTTGCGCGATGGTGATCTCCGCCATCAACGCGCTGACCTTGTCGCCCGCGCTGTGCGCCGTCTTCCTTCGCCATAGCGGGCCACGGCGTGGCGTGATGGGTTACGTGATGCGCGGCATCGATAGCGTGCGGAACGGCTACGCCCGCGTGGTGCGGCGGCTGATCCGGCTGGCGGTGCTCAGCCTCGTGCTGGTCGGGGTGTTCGCGGCGGGCGTCTACGGCATCGCGTCACACACGCCGACCGGCTTTCTCCCCGAAGAGGACCAGGGCGCGTTCTTCGTCAACGTGCAGCTTCCGGATGGCGCCTCGGTCGCGCGCACGCGCGAAGTGGTGAAAAAGGTCGAGGACCTCTTTAAACCCTTGCCGCAGGTGCAGGGCGTGTTGTCGATCGTCGGCTTCTCGCTGCTCGATGGCGGCAATCAGTCCAACTCCGCTTTCATGGTCATCCGGCTGAAGCCGTTCGACCAACGCACCGGGCCGGGCGACAGCGCGCAGGCGATCATCGGCAAGATGTTCGGCGAGTTGCAGCAGATCCGCCAAGCCAACGTGTTCCCGTTCAACCTGCCGCCGATCATCGGCCTCTCGACCTCGGGCGGGTTCGAGTACCAGTTGCAGAACCTCGAAGGGCGTGATCCGGCCGAGATGGGCAGCGTGGCGCTCGGGCTGCTCGCCGCCGCCAACCAGGACCCGCGCCTCACCCGCGTCTTCACGACGTTCAGCGCCACCAACCCGTCCATCTATCTCGATATCGACCGCGAAAAGGCGCAGGCGCTCGGCCTCGCCATGAGCGATGTGTTCACCGCCCTGCAATCGACGCTCGGCGGCTACTACGTCAACGACTTCAACCTGTTCGGCCGTACCTGGCAGGTGAATATCGAGGGCGAGGCATCCGATCGCAGCGACCTCCGCGACATCTTCCGCCTTTATGTCCGCAACAAGACCGGCACCATGGTGCCGTTGCGCTCGATCGCCAATATGCGCATCGCGCTGGGGCCGCAAACGATCAGTCGCTACAACAACTACCGCTCGATCACGATCAATGGCGGCCCGAAGCCGGGCGTTTCCTCCGGCGACGCGCTGGCGGCGATGGCGCAGGTGTCGGACAAGACGCTGCCCGCCGGCTACTCCTATGACTGGACCGGCACCGCCTATCAGGAGGTCCAGGCGGCCGGCCAGACGGTCTACATCCTCGGCCTCGCCGTGCTGTTCGCCTATCTGTTCCTGGTCGCCCTCTATGAAAGCTGGGTGATCCCGATCCCGGTGCTGCTGTCGGTCACCGTCGGCGTGCTCGGCGCGTTCGCGGGCATCGTGATCGCCGGGCTTTCGCTCGATCTCTACGCCCAGATCGGGCTGGTCGTGCTGATCGCGCTCGCCGCCAAGAACGGCATCCTGATCGTGGAGTTCGCCAAGGACCGGCGGGAGGAGGGGCTCTCCATCCGCGAAGCCGCGACCGCCGGGGCGCAGGCGCGGTTCCGGGCGGTGATGATGACCTCCATCGCCTTTATACTCGGCCTGGTGCCGCTGGTCTGGGCGCATGGCGCCGCGATGATGAGCCGGCGCGCCGTCGGCACCGCCGTGTTCGCCGGCATGATCGCCGCAAGTTCCATCGGCATCTTCCTGATCCCGATGCTGTACGTGACGTTTCAGACCATGCGCGAGCGGGTGAAGCATCGGTTCCGCCGCCGCAAGCGGGCTCGCCAGGTGGTCACCACCGTCGGCGAATAGACCCTTGCGGAAAGCCCCGCCGATGCCTCTTGTTACGTCCCGGCAATCGCAGTGCGGAGGGTAGGCGCATGTTCGCGTTCCTGTGGGCAATCATCATCGGCTTCGTGGTCGGGCTGATTGCCAAGGCCATCATGCCGGGCCGCGATCCCGGCGGGTTCATCGTGACGGTACTGCTCGGCATCGGCGGCGCGGTGGTCGCGACCTGGCTCGGCCAGGCGGTCGGCTGGTATCAGGCCGACCAGCGCGCAGGCTTCATCGGCGCGGTTGTCGGGGCCATCATCATCCTCGGCGTCTACCGGCTCGTGATCGGCAACCGCAGGGTCTGAGCGCGACCCTGAGGCGACGCCGGCCGCCTTTCCCCGCCCCGTCTTCCACCCTTCCGCGGAGCCCGCGACATGACCACCTTCGGCCTCGCCCAGCCCGTCCGCCGCGTCGAGGATCCGCGCCTGCTCAAGGGTGAGGGCCGCTACACGGATGACATCCAGCCGGCCGGACAGCTGCGCGGCGTCGTCGTGCGCAGCCCCTACGCCGCCGCCCGCATCACCGGCATCCGCACGGAGGAGGCGCTGAAGGTTCCGGGGGTCGCCGCCGTCTACACGGGCGCCGACCTCAAGACGGACGGCATCGGCGGCCTGCCCTGCCTGGTGCCGATGACCAACCGCGACGGTAGCCACCGCGCCAACGTTCCGCATCCGGTGCTGGCCGACGGCGCCGTGCGCCATGTCGGCGACCCGGTCGCCTTTGTGGTCGCGGAAACGGTGGAGGCGGCGCGGGACGCGGCGGAGTTGATCGAAATCGACTATGACGGGCTGAGCGCCGTCACCGATCCGGAGGCGGCGCTGAAGGCCGACGCACCGCTGGTCTGGCCGGACGTTTCGGGCAACCAGGTGTTCGATTGGGAGATCGGCGACCGCGCCAAGACCGAGGCCTTGTTCGCGCAAGCCGCCCGGGTCACCAAGCTCCGCATCGTCAACAACCGCGTGGTGGTGGCCTCCATGGAGGCGCGGGCCGCGCTCGCCGAATACGATGCGTCCTCCGGCCGCTGGACGCTGTCCACCAACACGCAGGGCGGATGGCTGCTGAAGGACCAGATCGGCCCCGAGGTGTTCCATGTCGAGGCCGACAAATTCCGGGTCATCACGCCGGATGTCGGCGGCGGGTTCGGCATGAAGTTGTTTCTCTACGCCGAACACGTGCTCACCTGTTACGCGGCGCGCAAGCTCGGCCGGCCCGTCAAATGGACGTCGGACCGCAGCGAGGCCTTCCTTTGCGACACCCACGGACGCGACAACGTGACCGAAGGCGAGATCGCAACCGACGCCGATGGCCGCTTTCTCGCGCTCCGCACCCGCAACATCGCCAATATGGGCGCCTATCTCTCCAATTTCGGTCCGTACATTCCGACCTTCGCCGGAACCGGCGTGCTGGCCAGCGTGTACGGCTTCCAGTCCGTATACGCGAACGTGGTCGGGGTGTTTACCAACACCGTTCCGGTGGATGCCTACCGGGGCGCCGGTCGTCCCGAAAGCAACTACCTGGTCGAGCGCTTGATCGACGAAACCGCGCGCGCGCTCGGCATCGACCGGGTCGAGTTGCGCCGGCGGAACATGGTGCTGCCCACGCAGATGCCGCACCAGACTCCGGTCGGCAAGACCTATGACAGTGGCGATTTCCTGCGCGTGCTCGACGCCGGATTGGCGCGTTTCGATTGGGCCGGGTTCGATGCGAGGCGGGCGCAAGCGGCTGCGCGCGGCAAACTGCTCGGACGCGGCCTTTCCTACTACCTGGAAGCGACGGGCGGCGCGCCGAGCGAGCGGGCAGAGATCCGGTTCGCGGATGACGGCTTCGTCGATGTCTATGTCGGCACCCAGTCGACCGGCCAAGGACACGAAACCGCCTATGTCCAGCTCACCGCCGACCGGCTTGGCGTCGATGGCAGCCGGGTCCGCATTCGCCAGGGCGACACCGACACTATCCCCGTCGGCGGCGGCACCGGCGGCGCGCGCAGCCTCTATTCGGAAGGCCAGGCGATCCTGGCGACCGCCGCGACCGTGATCGAAAAGGGCAAGCGCGCCGCCTCCGAGATGCTGGAAGCCGCGCCGGCCGATATCGCGTTCGCGGCCGGCCGCTTCTCCATCGTCGGCACCGATCGCGGTGTCGACATCCTGACGCTCGCGGCCGAACAGCACCGCGCCATTCGGGAAGGCCGCGAAGGCACGATCCTCGACACGGCCGAGGTCGCCAAGGTGGACGCGCATACCTTCCCGAACGGCTGCCATCTCGCCGAGGTCGAAGTCGATCCGGACACCGGCCACATCGAGGTGGTGCGCTACGTTGTCTCGGACGATGTCGGAAAGGCGATCAATCCGCTCATCGTGCGCGGGCAGGTGCATGGCGGTGTCGCGCAAGGCATCGGTCAGGCCGTGTTCGAGCACACCGTGTTCGACCCGGATTCCGGTCAGTTGCTCTCCGGCAGCTTCATGGATTATGCGCTGCCGCGCGCGGGAGACCTGCCGGACATCGATGTCGATCTCGTCGAAGTGCCGTGCGCGACCAATCCGCTCGGCGTGAAGGGCGCGGGCGAGGCCGGCGCGGTGGGCAGCCCGCCCGCGGTGATGAACGCGATCCTCGATGCGCTCTCGTCCCGCGGAGTCCTGCAACTCGACATGCCGGCCACGCCTGCCCGGGTGTGGGAAGCGCTGCAAGCGGCGCCGCGCGCCGCCTGAGGGCGGCGTGCGACCGCTCTCGGATCGGGAGCTTTCGTGCTTCTTCGAGTGGAGGTGCTTGGTGCAGCGGCCGGCCGCAATCGCCGTCCGGATCGGCCCCTCAATTGCCCTCGGCCTCGGGCTGACTGAATAGCCCTGGGTAGCCGAGCCAGTTTCCTGCGGCGCGCCGTTCAGTGCGTGCCGCCGGCGTGGGATGTCCGGCTTTGTTTGGAGCGGACGGACGAGCCGGACCGCGGCAACTTGCCGTCCCGCGCGCCCACCATGCGAAGTGCGAGCTTGGCGATTTCTTCCGGCGTATTTTCCGCGACCGTCCGGTTGCTGCCGTTCTTCGCCGCCTGCGGCACGCCGGCGATCAAGGCGAACAGTGCGAGACTAGCCGCCGACAGATCATCGACGTCGAACTCGCGCGCCGTCACGCCGGATCGCAGCAGGTCCATGATGACGCGGTTGCGCCGGTTCTTGAGCGACTCGATTTCGCTCCGCGCCGGGGGCTCCAAAGAAAGCGCGTCTCGCGCATAGATTGAGACATTGGACCGGTGCTCCAGGAAGATGGAGGTCAGCTCGGCAATAAGCTGTTTCAGCCGGTCGGAGTTTGTGCCCTCGGCTTTTGCAACCCGCGCGGCGGCGGCGAGGGTCAGCTCGAGTGGGGGTCGGCAAACCGCGGCCAGCAGGTCCGCCTTGCTCCGAAAATGGCCATAGATAAAAGGTTTAGTGACCCCGAGGCGGGCGGCGATGTCGTCCAGGGTGGTTGCTGTGAAACCCCGTTCATAGAACAGGGCGCTTGCTTCCGAGAGGATCCGCTCGCGTTTAAAGGTGAGAACTTCGTTCCGCATGGTTGGAACTTTCTTCCTTATGCAACCAACGTCCCGACTGAAAACTGAGCCGTGTATGCAATATAGAGACGATCGAGCCTACTATCAAACCCCCTTCGCGCGAAAGCGCGCGTTTCAACTCTGCCGTTTGCGCGGTGCGCCCTGTCTAACGCAGAGAAGCCAATGCTTCCTCGACGGTTTGCAGACGGTTGCGTTCGTCACTGCTTGCCCGAGCGAAGATCCAGCGCTCTCCCTTGCGTTCGAACTCGGCAGTTGGGGTGAGCTGCTTTCCGGGCCGGAGATTGATGGCGACTCCGGCCGGCCCGGCGTCGAGTTTTGCGATACCCAAACGGCGACACCGCAAGCGAATAGCTGTGACCGCGAGTAGATTCTCGACTTGCGGCGGCGGTGCGCCGAACCGGTCCTCCAGTTCGTCGCGCACCTCGTCCAGCGCCGCCTGTTCGCCGAGTCGCAAAACGCGGGCGAGCCGATCGTAGATCTCGACCCGCAACGCGTCGTCCTCGACATACTCACCGGGCAGATAGGCATTAACCTCGAGCTTGATTTCGGGAGACCAGTCCTCAACCGCCGTTTCGTCCGTTGCGGCTTTCAGGGCGCGCGACAGCAAATGCCGGTACAGGGTCAGTCCGAGCAGCTTCACGTGGCCGGCCTGGTCTTCGCCCAGCAGATCGCCTGCACCCCGCAGATCGAGGTCGCGGGCGCTGATCGCGAACCCGCTGCCGAGGCGGCTTGCATTCTCGAATGCGTCCAGCCGCTTAAGGGCGGCCGGTGCAAGTTTCGTGTCCGGATCGGTCAGCAGGTAGACGAAACCGCGGGCGCGCCCACGGCCGACCCGCCCGCGTAGTTGGTGCAATTGCGCTAGCCCGAACCGGTCCGGGTGCCAGATCAGCATCGTATTGGCGCGCGGGAGGTCGAGACCGGCTTCGATGATGTTGGTTGCAAGCAAAACGTCCACGCTCCCGTAGGCGAAACGCATCATCGCTTCATCCAGCTCATCGGCCTTGAGGCCGCCATGCGCCTCCACCATGCGGAGTTCGGGCGCGGCTGCTCGAAGATGCTCCCGCATCGGCGCCAGATCCTCGACGCGCGGGCAAACGACGAAGCTTTGCCCGCCCCGCCGGCGTTCTCGCCGCAACGCTTGCGCGAGCAGCGCCGATGAGAGGGGTGTCCGCGCTGTGCGGATCGGCTGACGGCGCGCGGGGGCCGTCCCGAGCACGCTCAGATCCTGCAAGCCGGCGAGCGCGGTTTGCAGCGTCCGGGGAATCGGCGTCGCCGTCAGTGTCAGGACGTGGACACCTTGCCCGAGCTTTCGCAAGGCATTCTTCTGCCGCACACCGAACCGCTGCTCTTCATCGACGACCAGCAAACCGAGCTTGCGGAAACGAACCTCCTTTCCGGTGAGCGCCTGCGTTCCGATGACGATTCCGATGCTGCCGTCGGCGAGCCCCGCGCGGACCGCGCGTGCGTCCGCCGGCGGTGTCAGTCGTGAGAGTCCCGCGACCTCGACGCCGAGTCCGGTAAAGCGGCGACGGAAGGTTTCCAGGTGCTGGCGCGCGAGCAGGGTTGTCGGTGCGACGATCGCGACCTGCCAGCCGCCGAGTGCCGCCACCCCGGCGGCGCGGATGGCGATTTCCGTTTTGCCAAATCCGACATCGCCGCAAACCAGCCGATCCATCGGGTGGCCGGACGCCAGATCCGTTTCAACCGCAGCGATCGCCTCGTCCTGATCGGCGGTGGGAACGAACGGAAAGCGCGCGACGAGACGGGCGTAAGCGCCGCGATCCGGGTGCATGGCCGGGGCGGAAGCGGATTGCCGTGCCCGCATCAACGCCAGTAGCCGGCCCGCCGTCTCATCCATGTCGCGCTCGATTTCGGCGCGTCGCTTCGGCCAGGCCTCGCCCTTCAACCGGTCCAGCGCCACCCCGTCCGCGTCGGCGCCGTAGCGCCAGACCCGGTCCATCTCGGCGGCCGGAACAAGCAACCCGGTGTCGCCCGCATAGGCAAGTTGCAGGCAGTCGGTGGCGACATCGGCGGCGGTGACCGTCTCCACGCCGCGCAGCACGCCGAGGCCATGATCGAGATGGATCACGGCATCGCCCGGCGCCATCGCCGTCTCGAAGCCGGCGGTCGTGCCCGC
>JAFAXA010000215.1 GCA_019241425.1 Acetobacteraceae bacterium
CGTCGTCGGATCGGGACGTTTGGCGGCCTCGGTCGCTGCCGGCCTGCGCAGCCACGGGCTCACGCCCGTCACTTGTTCGCCGGACAGCCCCGCGCTCGGCGACGTGCTCGCGGGGGGCGGCCGGTCACGCGCCGTCCTCTTCGTGCCGCCCGATCTCCCGGACGAATTGGGCGAGACCGGACCGGAGTCGGCGCGGCCGGGCGTGCAGCAATTGCTGGCGCTCAGTCACCTGCACGCGCGGCGGAACGCGCTGAGCGGCGCCCGGTTGTACGTGGTGACGCGGCGCGTGCACGCCGTCGGGTCGGAGGAGGCGACGCGCGTCACCGATGCCGGGATTTCCGGCCTGGCCGCGACGCTGTTCAACGAGTTCCCGGCGCTGCGATGCACGCGGATCGACGTCGCGCCCGAAAACGCGGAGCAAGCCGGCGCCGATGTCGCGCGCGAGGTGCTGGCGGATACCGGCGATGATTGGGTCGCCTATCACGACGCGCGTCGTTTCGTCGCCCGGTTGCGCAAGCAGCACGTCTCGTTTCCGCCCGCGCCCGCCGAAGACGAGATCATCCGCCTCGTTTCCGAAGGCGGTCTCGACGGTTTGGCATGGCGGCCCGCCGGCAAACGCACGCCCGGCGCGCATGAGGTGGAGATCGCGGTACGCGCGGCGGCGTTGAATTTCCGGGACGTCGTGAGCGTCGTCGGTCTGTTCGCGGACGATCAACCGCTCGGGCGCGAATGCGCGGGCGTCGTGACGCGCGTGGGTGAGGCGGTGTCGCGTTTCCGGCCCGGCGACGCGGTGATCGCCATCGCTTCCGGAAGCTTCGCAACCAGCGTGCTCGCGGAGGAGCGCCTGACCGTCCGCAAACCGGATGCGATGCCGTTCGCCGTCGCCGCCGGACAGGGGCTTGTGTATCTGACGGCGGATTACTGCCTCGACGCCGTGGCGCGCGTGCGCCCGGGCGAGCGGGTGCTTGTTCATGCGGCGGCCGGCGGCGTCGGGCTGGCCGCGGTCGCCCTCTGCTTGCGGCGAGGCGCCGAGGTTTACGCGACCGCAGGTTCGGAGGAGAAGCGAAACTATCTTCGCGAACGCGGCGTGCGCCACGTGTTCTCGTCCCGCTCGCTCGATTTCGCGGCGGAGATTGCGCGCCTGCATGGCGAACCGGCGATCGACGTCGTGCTGAATGCGCTGTCCGGGCCGTTCGTGGATGCCGGTTTGTCGCTGCTGCGGCCGGGCGGGCGTTTCGTTGAAATCGGCAAAACGGATATTCGCGACCCGGAGACGGTCGCGGCCGCCTGGCCGGGCATCCGATACGTCGCGGTGGACCTGACCGATCGCTTGCGCGAGCAGCCGGACGCGACGATGGCGCGACTCGACGAACTCCTGCAAGAGATGGTTGCCGGCGACATCGAACCCGTTCCGCATCGTCCGTATGAGTTTGCGGCGTGTGAAATGGCGTTCCGCGATCTGGCGTCGGGGCGCAATACCGGCAAGTTGGTGCTGACCGCTCCCGACCAGGCGAAGCTGATACGCCCGGGCATGACCTATATCGTGACGGGCGGCACGGCCGGCCTGGGCTTCCGGATGGCGGAATGGCTTGCCGAAGGGCGCGCCGGTCGGGTGCTGCTGCTCGGGCGCCGCCCGCCCGCGCCGGATGTCGCGACCAGGATCGCGGCATGGCGCGCCAAGGGCGTGGACATGCGTGCCGTGCAGGGCGATGCCGGTTCGTACGAGACCGTAGCGGCTCTCGTCGGCGAGGCGGGCGACAGCTTGCGCGGCGTGATCCATTGCGCGAATGCGCTCGACGACGCGCCGGTCGGCGAGCTGACATGGGATCGATTCGCGACCGCGATGCATCCCAAAGCGGGAGGCGCGTGGAACCTGCATCGCGCGACGGCGAAACTGCCGCTCGATTTCTTTTTGCTGTTCTCATCCTTCGCGGCTCTCGCCGGAACGAGGGGCGGCGCGAACTATGCGGCGGCCAATATCGCCCTCGACAGCATCGCCCATCTGCGTCGCGCGCACGGGCTTCCGGCATTGAGCGTGAACTGGGGCGCGTGGGCGGATATCGGCTGGGCGGCACGGACCGCCGCCGGTTCGGCGGCCGGGCGCGGCTTCGACGCGCTGCCGCCGGAGCGGGCCATCGCGGCGTTGGAGCGGGCATTGCAGTCGAATGGCGCCGCGCAGCTCGCCATCGCCTCGGTTCGTTGGCCGGTACTGGCCGACGCCGCCGGGCCGCATGGCGCATCGCTGTTCTCGGAGATCATCACGCCGGACGATGCGCGGTCGAGTCGCGGTGCGACGGGCGATGACGCTACCCTCGCGGAGACCATCGCCGCCGCCCCGCCCGAGTCGGTGCGGGCTGAGGTGGTGTGCTATCTGCAATCGCTTGCCGCGCGGGCGCTCGGTTTCGACGATGCGGCGCGAATCGACCCGGACCAGCCGCTGCAGGATATGGGAATGGACTCGATTCTCGCGGTCGATTTGCGCAACACCCTTGCCCGGTCGCTCCGGGCCGACATTCCGGCGGCGATCCTGTTCGACTACCCGACGGTAAACAGCCTTGCCGATTACAGCATCGGGTTGCTTTCGCCGGAGCCGCCGCAGTATTCTACCGGCATACACGAAAAGGATGACGACCTGCTCGCGCTCATCGAGGGATTGAGTGACGAAGAGGTAGACGAACGCCTGCTCGGGAAGAGCGCGGAGGCCGTTCTTTGACGGGCGCCGCGCGAGAAGGATACTGAGATTGGAGAGCTTCGCGGACCGGATCGCCAAGCTACCGCACCGTAAGCTGGCGTTGCTTGCAACGGAGCTTTACGAGCGATCCATCGCCAAATCCGACGCACCGGAAGCGATCGCGGTCACCGCCATGGCCTGCCGATTTCCGGGCGAATCGGATACGCCGGAGGCGTTCTGGTCCTTGCTGGAGCGGGGCGGCGACGCGGTCGGCGCGACGCCGCCGGAGCGACTCGCCATGACCGGCACCAGCGCGGACGCGATGCGCGGCCGCGGCGTGAACTGGGGCGGCTTTCTGCAGGGTGTCGACGCATTCGATCCGGCGTTGTTCGGGATCTCGGCAAAGGAAGCCGAGAGCATGGACCCGCAGCAGCGGCTTCTGCTCGAAGTCTGCTGGGAAGCGCTGGAGAACGCCGGCGTGCCGATGGATGCGCTGCCGGGCGAAACCGGCGTGTTCATGGGGATCAGCGGCGTCGACTATGCGTTGCTGCAGTACGGCACGGGACGCGGCGGTAGCAGCTATCTGGTGACGGGCGTCGCGAACGCGGTTGCCGCCGGGCGGATCTCCTACGCGTTCGGCCTCGGCGGCCCGAGCACGGTGGTCGACACCGCGTGTTCGGCGTCCGCCTCCGCCATCCATCTAGCCTGTCAAAGCTTGCGCGCCCGCGAGTGCGAGGCGGCGCTGGCGGGCGGCGTCAATCTGCTGTTGCTGCCGCAAGCGACGGAGATGGTGGCCGGGCTTGAGGGGTTGGCAAGCGATGGCCGCTGCAAGGCTTTCTCGGCGGAGGCCGATGGTTTCGTGCGCAGCGAAGGCTGCGGCGTGCTCCTGTTGCGGCGTTTGTCGGACGCGACGGCGCGTGGCGAACCGATTCTTGGCGTCATCCATGGCAGCGCCTGGAATCAGGACGGCAAGAGCGGCGGGCTGACCGCGCCCAATGGCGTCGCGCAGGAGAAGGTCATCCGGGCCGCGCTGGAGAATGCAAGGCTGTCGCCCGAGCGCATCTCTTACATCGAGGCGCACGGAACGGGGACCGCGCTCGGCGATCCGATCGAGATGTCGGCGCTTTCGCGCGTTTTCGCTGCGGGCCGCAGCCCGGCCGACCCGCTGCTGATCGGTTCGGTGAAGACGAATATCGGTCATCTCGAAGCGGCGGCGGGCGTCGCCGGCGTGATCAAGGTGCTGCTTGCGCTTCGGCACGGGACGATCCCGCCGCACCTCCATTGCAACAGTTTCAATCCGCGGATCGACTGGGCGAAGCTGCCGTTTCGTGTGACCACCGAGGGAGCCGCCTGGCCGCGCGGGTCGAGTCCGCGCATCGCCGGGGTGAGTTCGTTCGGCTTCAGCGGCACCAACGTGCATCTGCTGATCGGTGAAGCGCCGGCGCAAGCCGACGCCGAGCCTGCGGCCAATGCGTCGCATACGCTGCTGGCGATTTCGGCGAAATCCCGCGCCGCCCTGCTTGCTCTTGCCGCGCGCTACGCCGACGCGCTCCGCCGCAATCCGGCGATGAATGCCGCTTCGTTCGCCGCCGCCGCCAATGGGAAGCGCGCCCATTTCGCGCACCGGCTTGCGCTCGACATCGCGAACGTGGCCGACGCCGCGACGGAGTTGCAGCT
>JAFAXA010000249.1 GCA_019241425.1 Acetobacteraceae bacterium
GGGCGCATGCACCACGCCTGGCTGCTGACCGGCCCGGAAGGTGTCGGCAAGGCGACGCTCGCGTTCCGGTTTGCGCGGCGGCTGCTCGCGGGCGTTCCCGGCGAGCCGTCGCTGTTTCTCGATCCGGCGCAGCCAGTGTTTCGCCGCGTCGCAGCCGGCAGTCATGCCGATCTGCGCACGGTGGAACGTGCGTGGGACGACAAAAAGAAGCGCTGGCGGTCGGAGATCGTGGTCGACGCGGTGCGGGCAGCGTCTGAGTTTCTCCGCCTGACGCCGGCGGAGGGCGGCTGGCGTGTCGTCGTGGTGGACGGCGCCGAGAATCTCAACCGCAACGCCGCCAACGCGCTGCTGAAGGTTCTGGAGGAACCGCCCTCGCGCGCCGTGCTGCTGCTGACCTGCGCGGCGCCCGGACGCCTCCTGCCGACGGTGCGCAGCCGCTGCCGCCGCCTGGGGCTGGCGCCGCTCGCGCCGGCGGCGATGGCGGACGCGCTTGCCGCGTTCCGGCCCGATCTCCCGTTATCGGAACGGGACGCATTGGCCGCGATCGCCGAAGGTTCGCCGGGCCGGGCGCTCCTGCTGGCCGAGGAGGAAGGGCTCAGGCTCGCGCAACTCGTCGACGACGTGTTGACGGGCTTGCCGGCGGCGGCGCGCCCCAAGAATCCATACGAAATCGCGGACGCGCTCGGCCGAAGCGACACCGCGTTCGGAACCTTCATGGAATTGCTGCGGGCGAGTGTCGCGACCGCCGTGCGGGAGGCGGCGCGCGGACGCAGCGATGCCGCGCGCAACCGGCTGCTTGCAGGCCGGAGCCTTGATGCTTGGGGGGAGGTGTGGCAGGGCCTGTCGCGCCTGCAGGACGAAACGGAGCGCTTCAATCTCGACAAGCGGCAGGCGGTGCTGTCGAGCCTCGCCTTGCTCAGCGGTTCCCTGCAGAGTCCCCTATGACCGATCGCTATTTTCTGACCACGCCGATCTATTACGTGAACGGCGCGCCGCATATCGGCCACGCTTACACCAGCATCGCCGCCGACGTGCTGGCACGCTGGAAGCGGCTCGACGGGTTCGACGTGTTCTTCCTGACCGGCACCGACGAGCATGGGCAGAAGGTGGAGCGCGCCGCCGCCGACGAGCAACTCGATCCGCAGCGCTTCGCCGACGGCGTCGCCGCCGATTTCCGCGACATGGCGGATCGCATGGGCATCTCCTACGACCGCTTCATCCGCACCACGGAAGCCGATCATAAAGCGGCGTGCACGGCCCTCTGGCAAAGGTTGGAACAGGCCGGCGACATCTATCTCGGCGACTATGCGGGGTGGTACGCGGTGCGTGACGAGGCGTTTTACGCCGAGGATGAACTCGTCACGAAACCGGATGGCCTGCGCGTCGCCCCGACCGGCGCGCCGGTGCAATGGGTGCGCGAGCCGTCCTTCTTTTTCAGGCTCTCGCAGTGGCAGGACCGCTTGCTGCGGTTCTATGACGAGAATCCGGACTTCATCGCACCCCCGTCCCGCCGTAACGAGGTGGTCAGCTTCGTGCGCGGCGGGCTGCACGATCTGTCGATCAGCCGCACCAGTTTCACCTGGGGCATTCCCGTTCCGGGCCATCCGGGTCACGTCATGTATGTGTGGCTCGACGCACTCACCAACTACATTACGGCCTGCGGCTTTCCCGACACCGACGCCGCATCCTGGCGCTACTGGCCCGCCGATCTGCATCTGGTCGGCAAGGAGATCGTGCGCTTTCATGCCGTGTACTGGCCGGCCTTCCTGATGGCGGCGGGGCTTTCGCCGCCCAAGCGCGTCTACTCGCATGGCTGGTGGACGGTGGAAGGCGAGAAGATGAGCAAGTCGCTCGGCAACGTCATCGAGCCCCGCGAACTCGCCGCGACGTTCGGGCTCGATGCGGTGCGCTACTTCCTCTTGCGGGAAGTGCCGTTCGGCAATGACGGTGATTTCAGTCGCCGCGCCCTCATCCAGCGCATGAACGGCGAGCTTGCGAATGATCTCGGCAATCTGGCGCAGCGCTCCTTGTCGCTGATGGCGCGGAACTGCGGCGGCAGGCTGCCGGCGCGCGGCGAGGAAACCACCGACGACGGCGAATTGCTCGCCTCTGCCAAAGCGTTGCCGCCGCTGCTGCGGGCGCATATCGACGCCCAGCGTTTTCACGACGCGCTGGAAGAGGTTTGGCGCGTGGTGCGGGCGTGCAACGCCTATATCGACCGCCAGGCACCGTGGAGCCTGCGCCGCACCGATCCGGCACGGATGGCGGTCGTGCTGCGCGTGCTCGCCGACGCCTTGCGCATTCTCGCGACGGTGTTGCAGCCTTTCATGCCGGACAGCATGGCGCGGATGCTCGACCAGCTCGGCGTCCCGGCCGATCACCGGAGGCTGGCGATGCTCGCGCATCCTTTGCCGGATGGCACGCTCCTGCCTCCGCCGCAGGGCATTTTCCCGCGCTACGCCGAACCGGCCTGAGACATTCGCGGATGCTGATCGACAGCCATTGCCATCTTGACTATTTCACCGACGAGGAATTGCCGGCGCTGCTCGGGCGTGCCGCGGCCGCCGGCGTCGGCGAGGTTGTCACCATCGGCACAAGGCTTGCCCAGGCGCCGCAATCGATCGCGCTCGCCGAGGTGACACCGGCCGTGTGGTGCACGGTCGGTGTGCATCCGCACTACGCCGCCGAGTCGCCGGTGCCGCGGCCGGAGGCGATCGCCGCACTCGCGGCGCATCCGAAGGTGATCGGCATCGGTGAATCCGGGCTCGATTATTTCTACGATCGCTCGCCGCGCGACGTACAGCAGGCGAGCTTCCGCGTGCATATAAAGGCGGCGCGGCTGGCCGGCGTGCCGCTCGCGATCCACGCCCGCGACGCGGATGACGACGTGGCGCGCATCTTGCACGAGGAACGGGACGAAGGTGGCCCGTTCGATTTTCTGATGCACTGCTTCAGCTCCGGCCGCGCTTTGGCGGAAGCGGCGGTCGAGATGGGCGGCTATCTCAGCTTCTCCGGCATCCTGACCTTTCCGCGCTCCGACGCGTTGCGGGCGATTGCGCGCGATCTGCCGGGGGACAGGCTGCTCGTCGAAACCGATGCGCCCTATCTCGCGCCGGTGCCGTTCCGGGGCAAGCGCAACGAACCGGCCTGGACCGTGCACACGGCGCGGGTGCTCGCAACCGCACGCGGATTGTCGCCCGAGGATGTGGCGGCGCTCACGACGGGAAACTTTCGCCGCTTGTTCCAGAAGGCGGTGGCCTGACCCGGATGCGCGTCACCATACTCGGCTGCGGCGCATCGGCCGGCGTGCCGCTGATCGGCGGCGCCGACGGTGCGGGCGAATGGGGCCAGTGCGATCCAAACGAGCCGCGCAATCGCCGCACCCGCTCCAGCATCGTGATCGAGGGAAACGACGGCCGCAGGCTGCTGATCGATACCGGGCCGGATCTGCGGTCGCAGCTTCTCGCCTGCCGCATCGGCCGGGTGGACGCGATCCTGTTCACCCATGCGCATGCCGACCATATCACCGGCCTCGACGACGTGCGCATTCTGAACCGCACTCTCGGCGCGCCGATCCCCGCTTTCGCGACCGAACGCACGCTCGGCGAAATCCGGCAGCGCTTCGACTACGCGTTCAAGCCTTGGCAGCCGCCCGGCTTTTTCCGGCCGGTGCTGGTGCCCCACTGCATTGCGCCGGGCGACTGGGTGGAGGCAGCGGGCTTGCGCGTGTTCGTGTTCTGCCAGGACCACGGATTTCTCGACACGCTCGGCTTGCGGATCGGATCGTTCGGCTACTCGACGGATGTGGTGCGCATGGACGACGCGGCTTTCGCGGCGCTGGCCGGCGTGCAGACCTGGGTGGTCGGCTGTTTCACGCGCGGCGGCCCGCACCCGACGCACGCCAATCTGGATCAAGTGCAGCGCTGGGCGGCGCGCGTCGGCGCCCGCCGCACGATCCTCACCCATATGGGGCAGGACATGGACTGGGCGTGGCTTCGCGCCAATCTGCCGCCATGCATGGAACCGGGCTGGGACGGCATGCAGTTCGAAGCAGGAGGGTAGATGCCGGCCTTTATGATACTTGCAGTCGCAATCGTCGCCGAAGTGGTCGCGACATCCGCCCTCAAGGCGTCCCAAGGTTTTACCCGCCTTGCTCCGCTTGTCGTGGTCGCGATCGGCTATGCGGTCGCGTTCTACTGCCTCTCGCTGACGCTCGCGACGATTCCGGTGGGCGTCGCCTACGGCGTGTGGTCCGGCGCCGGTATCGTGCTGATCTCGGCGATCGCTTGGCTGCTCTACGGGCAAGCGCTCGACCTGCCCGCGATGATCGGGCTCGGGCTGATCGTCGCGGGCGTGCTGGTTGTCAATCTGCTGTCGAAAACGGCGGCGCATTGAGCACCGCCGGGTGCTTTTCCGAACGATCGGGCATCATCGCCACCGCCGGTGAAACCAGAGCCACTGTTCCGGGTGCTCGCGGACCCAGCCCTCGACGATCGTGTTGATGAGTTGGGTGGCGGCCGGCACGTCGATCTCGCCCGCCGCCGTGCGCGGCAGGCTGATCGGTCCGGTCGCGGCCAGGCGGAACCGGCTGCCGCCGAGGCGAATGGCGCGGACGCCGATCACCGGGCAGTCCGGAAACTGGCGGGCGAGGCGGGCGAGCGTCGGATTGGCGCGGCACGGCCGGCCGAAGAAGGTGACAAGGGGACCGCGCGACCAGTGCTGGTCCACCAACATGCCGAGATGCTCGCCGGCCGCCAGGGCGCCCGCCATTTCGAGGGCGGCTTCGGACCGGCTGCGGATCAGCCGTCCCATCAGCCCCTGCCGGATGCGCGCGATTTCGGCCGCCACCGCCCGGTTGTTCGGCATTCGGTAGATCACCGCCGAGGGCAGCCCATGCCGCGACGCGGCGACCGCCGGCAGCTCCCAATTGGCGAGATGGGCGGCGAAGCAGAGCGCGGGCTTGCCGTCATTGCGCAGGCTGTAGAACAGCGCTTGATCGTCCGTAACGATACGGCCGTTCGGGTCGGGGTGCTCGGGGTTGAAGTCCCAGAGTGCGCCGAGATGCACATACTCCCCCGCCACCCGGCCGAGATTGTCCCAGGCGCCGCGCAGCGTCCGTTCGATCCAGGCCGGGTCGGCGTCCGGAAAGGCCGCACGCAGATTGTCCCGGCCGATCTTGTGCACGGGCGTCAGCGGTCCGAGCCGGCGCGCAACGGCCCCGCAGAAACCGGCGGCGCGGTCGGGGTCGATGCGCCGGAGCAGCCGCAACAGGAGCGAGACGAGGGTTCCGAGGAGGCGGTCGAGCATCGGGGCAGGCGCTTTCCGTTGAGCGGGCGGGATTAGGCCAAGACGGCCCCCGCCACAAACCGGGGGCGGCGGGCGGCACTTGCGGCGCTTGACGGAAAGCCAGCGGGTCTATTGATTCGGCCGGTCAGTTTGCCGGTCGACGGCGGCGAATTATCATGCCGAACGATCAACAAGTTCGGTTGGGGGAACCAAGGCCAATGAATATCACGCGACGTCACGTGCTTGGGGCGACGGCGGCCGCGGCCGCGGGGACCGTTTTCGCGTCGCCGAGGCGGGCCAGCGCGGCGGCCACCAAGGTCGGCTTCCTGCTGAAGACGATGCAGGAGGAGCGCTACCAGCGCGACAAGGCGGACTTCCTGGCGAAGGCGCAGGCGCTCGGGGCGACCGTGCTGTTCGACGCCGCCAATAACGACGAGCAGGCGCAACTCGCCTCCTTCGAAAACATGATGACCCAGGGCGCGCAATGCATCGTCATGCAGCCGGTCAATACCGGCACTGCGGGCAACATGGTCAAGCGCGCCAACCGGGACGGCATCCGGGTGGTCGGCTATGATTCGATGCTGGTCAACGGTCCGCTCGACGTGATGGTGACCCAGGATAGCTGGGCGGTCGGCAAGTTACAGGCCGACGCGATGGTGGACTGGCTGAAGAAGAAGAACGGCGACGTGAAGGGCAAGGTCGCGCTGATCCGCGGCCAGCCGGGCGATTCCAACGCCGCGACGATGAGCGGCGGCGTGCTCGAGATCATCAAGGCCAATCCCGGCCTCGAACTGGTCGCCGACCAGTCGGAGGAGGGATGGTCGTCCGACAAGGCGATGGCGACCGCCGAGGACGTGCTGACCAAATACAAGAACAACGTCCAGGCGTTCATCTGCAACAATAGCGGCATGGCCCGCGGCGTGATCGCGGCGTTGCAGGGTCAGAACCTCGCGGATGCGAGCAAAGTGTTCGTCGCCGGGTCGGACGCCGACCTTGCCAACATCCAGTATGTCGCCCAGGGCAAGCAGGCGGTCGAGGTGTGGAAGCAGGTGAAGCCGCTGGCGGAAGCCGCCGCCGAGATCGCGGTGAAGCTCGCGAAGGACCCGGACGCCAAGGTCGCGTCGCTCGTGAAGCCGCAACGGATGGTGAACAACGGCGCGGTCGAGGTGCCGACCATCGTGACGCCGGTCGTGCTGATCACGAAGGACAACCTCAATGAGATGATCGAGGCCGGCATCTACACCAAGGCGCAGGTCTACGGGGCGTAACAGCGGAGCGGCCCGGGAGTGTCCGGGCCGCTCCTCTTTGGAGGTGCCTGATGGCCGGCGAAGTCGTCCTGCAGATGGAAAACATCAGCAAGGAGTTCCCGGGCGTGAAAGCGCTCGACCGGGTCAATTTCGAGGCGCGCGCCGGCGAAGTGCTGGCGCTGATGGGCGAGAACGGCGCCGGCAAGTCGACCTTGATGAAGGTGCTCAGCGGCGTCTGGCCGTACCCGAGCTACACGGGCGAGCTGCGGGTGCGGGGCGAACTCAAGCAGTTCGCCAACACGCGGGAGGCCGAGCACGCCGGCATCGGGATCATCTATCAGGAACTGAATCTGATCCCGGAACTCGACGTCGCGGAGAACATCTTCCTCGACCGTCAGTTCACGACGGCGCTCGGCCGGATAGACTGGAACCAGATGTATTCCGAAACCGCGAAGCTGCTCGATTCGCTCGGCATCCGCGAGTTCAAGCCGACCGACAAGGTCAAGAGCCTGACGGTCGGCAAGCAGCAGATGGTGGAGATTGCCAAGGCGCTGTCGATGAAGGCGAGCATCCTGGTGCTCGACGAGCCGACCTCGGCGCTGTCCGACAAGGAAGTGCAGGATCTGTTCCGCATCATCCGCAAGCTGAAGGCGGACAATGTCTGCATGTGCTACATTTCGCACAAGATGGAGGAGATCGAGCAGATCGCCGACCGCATCGTCGTGCTGCGCGACGGGCGGACGATCGGCGACGTGACGCCGATCAAGGAGATCACGCTCGATCAGATCATCGCCCGCATGGTCGGGCGGGATTTGCAGGATCTGTTCCCGGAACGCGGCGGCTACCATCGGGGCGAAAAGATCCTGGAAGTGAAGGACATGTCCGTGGATCACCCGACGCTGCCGGGCGAGAAGCGGGTCAAGCCGTCCTCCTTTTCCGTCTACCGGGGCGAGATCCTTGGCATCGCCGGGCTGATGGGGGCCGGGCGCACGGAACTCGTGGAAGCGCTGTTCGGCGCCTATCCGGACCGGGCTCATGGCTCGATATTCCTGGACGGCAAGCCGGTGCGCATCCGCTCGCCGCGTGACGCGATCGACCACGGCATCGCGCTGTTGACGGAGGACCGCAAGGCGCTCGGCCTGTTCCTCGATCAGTCGGTCGCCTTCAACACCACCATCACCTCGCTGAAAACGATATCGGACAGTTTCCTCGGCACGATCAGCCGCACGCTGGAGGCCCGCGTCGTCGGCGAGTATGTGCGGAAACTCGGTGTGAAGACCACCAACATCGAGACGATCATCAAGACGTTGAGCGGCGGCAACCAGCAGAAGGTCATCATCGGCAAGTGGCTGAACACCGAGCCGAAAGTGTTCATCCTCGATGAGCCGACGCGGGGCATCGACATCGGCGCCAAGGTCGAGATCTACAAGCTCCTGCACTCGCTTGCCGAGCAGGGGGTGGCGGTGATCATGATCTCGTCCGAGCTGCCCGAGATCCTCGGCATGAGCGACCGCATCCTGGTGATGTGCGAAGGCCGGATCGCCGGCGAGTTCATGCGCTCGGCGGCGACCAAGGAAAAGGTCATGGAGTATGCGACGGGCGGCATAGCGGCCTGAGAGCCGCATCGGGGGCGAAGCGAATGAGCACAACAGTCGAGCAGAAGACCCGCCCGGTGGCGGATGGCCGGCACCCGGCGGTGCAGTTCATCAAGGACAACGCGACGCTGATCGCGTTGCTCGTGCTGTGCGTCGGCCTGAGCTTCGCGGATAGTTCGTTCTTCACGGCCCGCAATCTCAGCAACCTGGCGCGCCAGGTCACGATCATCGGCATCATCTCGATCGGTATGACGATGGTGATCCTGATCGCGGGCGTCGACCTGTCGGTCGGCTCGGTCGCCGGCCTCGCCGCGATCGTCGTGACCATGCTGATGCAGTATGGGCTGGGTACGTGGCTTGCGGTCCCGATCACGCTCGTACTGGTCGGCGGCATCGTCGGTCTGTGGAACGGCTGGTGGATCGCGCACTACAAGATACCATCGTTCATCATCACGCTCGGGATGCTGACGATTGCGCGCGGCCTGGCGCTGACGCTTTCCGGCGGCAGTTCGATCCCGGTCGCCAATGATTCGTTCGCCAATCTGGGCGGCGAGTATATCGGGCCGACCACCTCCGCCGTCATCCTGGTGCTGCTGCTCGGCCTGTATTTCTACGGCCTGTATCGAAGCATCCAGCAGACCCGAAAATTCGGCGCCGAGGTGCGGATGGCCGAAATCATCCCGAGCCTGATCGTCGTGCTGGCGGGTATCGCGCTCGGCTTCTACGTGTTCGCGGGCTATCAGGGCATCCCGATCCCGGTCGCGATCTTCGGCGTGATCGCCTTCGGCGGCATGTATGCGCTGGAACAGACGCGATTCGGCCGCCGCATCTACGCGCTCGGCGGCAACGAGGAAGCGGCGCGGCTGTCCGGCATCGACATCTTCACGACCAAGCTGATCGTGTTCGTCACGGTCTCGGTGCTGGCGGCGCTGTCCGGCATCCTGCTCGCGTCCCGGCTGAACGGCGCGTCGCCCAATCTCGGCACGATGTTCGAACTGGACGCGATCGCCTCCGTGGTGATCGGCGGCACCAGCCTCGCCGGCGGATCGGGCACGATCGGCGGCACCATCATCGGCACGCTGATCATCGGCGTGCTGAACAACGGCATGAGCCTGCTCGGCGTCTCGACCTTCTACCAGCTCATCATCAAGGGCTTCATCATCATCCTGGCGGTGTGGTTCGACGTGCTGCAGAAGCGGCGGTAGCAACGTTCCCCGGCGGCTTGCGACGGTTGCGTTCCGTCGCAAGCCGCCGGGCGTTCAGGCGAGCATGCGCGTGTCGCCGTCGACGGAGATCGCCTGGCCTGAAATGGTGCGGTTGCGCGCGCTCGCGAGAAACAGGATCTGGTCCGCGAGCTGGCGCGGCGTGATGTATTCCTTGATGGAGGCGTAGGAGAGCGCGGTGCGCTCGATGTCGGCGAAGCTCACCCCTTGCTCCTGCGCTTTCGCTTCCAGCACGCGCCGGATGCGGTCGCCCGCCACCAGACCCGGCAGGATGGCGTTGACCCGGATGCCGTCGCCGCCGAGTTCGATCGCGAGCGACTTGGTGAAGCCGATCACGCCCCATTTCGCGGCCGCGTAGGGGCTGCGGAGCGCAAAGCCGTGTTTGCCGGCGGCGGACGACAGATTGACGATCGAGGCGTTGCTGCTCCGGCGCAGATGCGGCACCGCCAGTCGCGCGCAGTTGAACTGGCCGGTGAGGCAGATTTCGACGCAGCGGTCCCAATCCTCGGGGTTGATTTCCTCGACCCGTCCGGTCGGCCCGGCGATGCCGGCGTTGTTCACCAGAACATCGAGGCCGCCCAGATGGTCGACCGCTGCCGTCATCATCGCCGCCACGTCCGCCCGGTCGGACACGTCCGCCCGGGCGCGGCCGATGGCTTGGTCCAGGGTTGCGAGCGCCGTTTCGTCGACGTCGCAGGTGAACACGGACGCGCCTTCTTCGCGAAACGCGTCGACGATCACGCGGCCGATGCCGGCGGCGCCGGCCGTCACCACCACGCGCAAACCTCCGAGTTGTAGATCCATCAGCGCTTCTCCCCCTCGTGTCCGCCCGACTTGGTTGCGGCAACCCTGGACAAACCGAACCGTTGCCCGGACCATCGGAGCAAACGGCCGCGCGCGGCAAGCCCGCAACACGAGCGGCAGGAGGAGGTACGATGTCCGCATCAGGGGCGCAGGGGAATAGGCTTGCGGCGGTTGTCGGCGCCGGGCTGATCGGCCGCTCCTGGGCGATGATTTTTGCCCGGGCGGGCTGGACCGTGCGTGTCTATGATCCGGCTGCGGGCGTTGCCGATGGTGCGCCCGCTTTATGCGCGGCCGGGCTGCGCGAACTCGCCACGCACGGCTTGTGTGACGACCCGGACGCCGCGGCCCGGCGCATTGTCCCCGCCGCGACGCTCGCGGAGGCGGTGGACGGCGTCGCGCTGGTGCAGGAAAACGGTCCCGAACAATTGCCGGTGAAGCAGGCATTGTTCGCGGAACTCGACGCTGCTGCAGGGCCGGACACCATCCTTGCGTCCTCGTCGTCCGCGATCCGGGCCTCGCTGTTCACCGAAGGACTGGCGGGACGCCATCGCTGCCTGGTCGGACATCCGGTCAACCCGCCGCATCTCATTCCGATCGTCGAGTTGTCCGGCGCGACCTGGACCGCGCCGGAGGTGATCGAGCGCGCCCGCGCGATCTACGACGAAATCGGCCAGGCGCCGGTGACGGTGCTGAAGGAGGTCGAAGGTTTCATCGTCAACCGCCTGCAGGGCGCGCTGCTCGCCGAAGCGTTCCGGCTCGTGTCGGAGGGCTATGTGACGCCGCAGGATCTCGACAAGACGGTGGCGGACGGGCTTGGGCTTCGCTGGTCGTTCATGGGGCCGTTTGCAACGATCGAGCTGAACGCGCCCGGCGGCATTCCCGACTACTGCGCTCGTTACACCGGTTTCTACAAGCGGCTGGCGGCGGAACCGCCGGCGCCCGCCGTGTACGAGGCACCGGCGACGGACACGATTATGCGGCAATGGCAGCCGACCGCCGATCCTGCGGCGCGGATGCGCTGGCGGGACGAGCGGCTGGCCGCGCTACGCGCCCACAAGAACACGCAAGGGGAGGGCTGAACCATGCCCGCACGCAAGGTCATCATCTCCTGTGCGGTCACGGGCGCGATCCACACGCCCAGCATGTCGCCGCATCTTCCGGTGACGCATGAGGAGATCGCGGACGCGGCGATCGGCGCGGCGGAGGCGGGGGCCGCCATCGTCCATCTGCACGCCCGCGATCCGGCCGACGGGCGGCCGGACCAGACGCCGGAGGGCTTCGCGCCGTTTCTTCGCGTCATCAAGCAGCGCAGCGACTGCGTGCTGAACCTGACCACGGGCGGCGCGCCGACGATGAGCATCGAGGAGCGCGTGCGGCCGGCGGCGGTGCATAAGCCGGAAGTGGCGAGCCTCAATATGGGCAGCATGAATTTCGCGCTGTTCGGCATGTTGCACCGGTTCCGCGACTTCAAGCACCAATGGGAGCGGGACTATGTCAGCCGCAAGGACATCGTGTTCCGCAACAGTTTCGCGGATATCGAGTACATCCTGACCACCTGCGCGGATAACGGCACCCGCTTCGAGTTCGAGTGCTACGACACGGCGCATCTTTACAACCTCAAGTATTTTCTCGACCAGGGGCTGGTGACGCCGCCGCTTTTCATCCAGACGGTGTTCGGCATCCAGGGCGGAATCGGCTTTCACCCGGACGATGTGCTGCACATGAAGCGCACCGCCGACCGGCTGTTCGGCGACGCGTACCGCTGGTCGGTGCTGGGCGCGGGCCGCAACCAGATGCCGATTGCGGCAATGGCGGCGGCGATGGGCGGCAATGTGCGGGTCGGGCTCGAGGACAGCCTGTGGGCCGGCCCGGGCCGCTTCGCGACCTCCAACGCCGAACAGGTGCGGACGGTGCGGCAGATCATCGAGGGCCTCGGCCTCGACGTCGCGACGCCGGACGAGGCGCGGGAGATGCTGGCGCTGAAGGGCGGAGACCGGGTGGGGTTCTGAGGGTCGCGAAAAACACCGGAGGGGTGGCCAGGGTCACAGGCCGCATTTGCCGTCGAAGCTAGGGTGCATCATCCGAGTGAGGTATCCATGGCATATAGCGCGACGAAAAAGCCGGTTCACAACCGAGGCATCCCGCCGGACAGCTTTCTCGACGAACTGGTCCGCTGGGGACAGACCGCCCCTGCCGAGATATTCGCGCCGAACCCGTATCAGGACGTGTATTCGAGCGTGGTTGGCGTGCTCGGTCCCTGGGAGGGGCTTCATCATCGGCGCGCCGCAATGCTGGAGGTGATGCGCGTTCTCGCGGGTTTCGAATCCTCTTGGAAGTGGCGTGAAGGCACCGATCAGGCGGCGGACAAAAGGGCCAAAAAGCTCAGATCGCCCTCTGAGATCGAAGCGGGAGCCTGGCAAGTCAGCGCGAATTCGATGGGCTTCGGGATGGAGCTGAAGACGCTAGTGCTCAGCAAGGTCGGTTCGCTGAATGCCAATGACTTCCAGCGCGGCATGAAGCAGGATCACGATTTGGCAATGGAATATATCGCGCGTTTGCTGCGTCGTACCGTTCGCCATAACGGTCCCGTCCTGCGGCATGAGATCGACAAATGGCTGCGCAAGGATGCCGTCCGGGAGTTTCAGGCGCTGCTTTATTCGGAGTCGTCCACCCGTGCCCAGGACGATGATTGCGTTCCGCAACTTCGCGCCGCGGGCGGCCGGTAAATTCGCGGCGCAGCGTTCCCGGGCGACATGGGGCCTCCGCTTCGATGCGCGTCGCCGGTCGGCTTCGCCGCGTCAAAGCGTGACGACGATCTTCCCGAACACGTCCCGCGCTTCCAGCCGGTCGAGTCCGGCGCGGAAGTCGTCGAGGCCGTACACCGTGTCGATCACCGGCCGTACGCCGTCCGCGATGCGGTCGAGGCCGCGCCGCAGCCCGCTCAACGGCGAGCCGAACGATCCGATGATGCGATATTGCTGCTGAAACAACTGCATCAGGTTCATCGACGCCGAGGGGCCGGAAGTCGCCCCGCAGGTGACAAGCCGTCCGCCGCGCTTCAGCGACAGTAGCGAGCCGTTCCAGGTGTCGGCCCCGACATGCTCGAACACCACATCGACGCCCCGCTTGCCGGTGAGCTTGCGTACGACACCCTCGAAGCGCTCGTCGCGGTAATTGATGACGTGATCGGCGCCGAGCGCCCGCGCGCCCTCGGCCTTGGCGTTCGTGCCGACGGTGGTGATGACGGTGCAGCCGATCGCTTTGGCGATCTTGATCGCGATGGTGCCGATGCCGGAGCCGCCCGCGTGCACCAGCACCCATTCTCCCGGTTCCAGGCGCGCATTGTCGAACAGCATGTGTTCGACGGTTGCGAACGCGATCGGCACGCAGGCGGCGTCGATCGTCGTGACACTGTCCGGCACCGGCACGGTCAGCCGCGCGGGGTGATTGATGAGATCCTGGGTGAAGCCGTCCACGTGAAAGCCGCGAATGCCCGACACGTTCTCGCACAGATTCTCGCGGCCGGCGCGGCAGTTGCGGCAATGACCGCAGGTGAGGGCGGCGTAGGGGATCACGCGCTGACCGGCGGCGAAGCCCGTCACGTCCGGACCGGCTGCGACGATCTCGCCCGCCGCCTCCGCCCCGACCGTCAGCGGCAACTGGCGCTTGGCGAACGCCATGCCGCGATAGCCCCATAGGTCGATGTGGTTGAGCCCTACGGCGCGGATACGAATCTGCACCTCGCCGGCTCGCGGCGGCGGCGGCGGCTCGCGTTCCCGCACCGCGACCTCGCGGTTGGCAAGCAGTTGCAAGGCGCGCATGGAGGCCGGGTTCACGCGGGCGATGCCGCCAGCACGAGACACACGTTCTGTCCGCCGAAACCGAACGAATTGGAGATCGCCCGCGTCACGGGCGCGTCGCGCGCCACGTTCGGCACCACGTCGGCCGGGATCGCCGGATCGGGCGTTTCGTAATTGATCGTCGGCGGAATGCGGCCGTGCTTCATCGTCAGCAACGTGAACACCGCCTCGATCGCGCCGGCCGCGGTCAGCGTGTGGCCGATCATCGATTTGTTGGACGAGATCGGCACGGCGGAAGCGCGCTCGCCGAACACGGCGCCAACGCCGAGCCATTCCATCTTGTCGTTCTCGGGCGTGCTGGTGCCGTGCGCGTTGATGTATTGCACGTCGTCCGCCGACACCCCCGCATCCTCCAGCGCATTGCGAAGGCAGGCGATGATCGGGCGGCCGTCCGGGTTCGAGCGTGTGCGATGGAAGCTGTCCGCGCGCTCGCCGCAGCCTTCGATGATGCCGAGCACCCGCGCGCCGCGCGCGATCGCGGCCTCGAGACTTTCCAACACCAGCGAAGCCGCGCCTTCCGCCATCACGAAGCCGTCCCGGTCGCGGCTGAACGGCCGCGCTGCCGCTTCCGGCGGATCGTTGCGGGCGGACAGCGCGGACAGCAGTGAAAAGCGGATCAGCGATTCGGGGGTGATCGATCCGTCGGTGCCGGCGCAGAGCGCGGCCGTGGTTTCGCCGCGCCGGATCGCTTCGACGCCGAGCTGGATCGCGGTCGCGCCCGAGGCGCAGGCCGTGGAGGTGCCGATCGGCGAGCCCTTGCAGCCGAACGTTTCGCACAGGCGTTCGGCGACCGAGCCGAACAGGAAGCGCCGATAGTATGCTTCGAAACGACCGCTTTCCGCGCCGTGGATCAGCCCCTCATAGCCGGGCAGCCCGCCGGATGAGGCGGCGACGGCGAGGCGTTGCGGCCAGTCGATCTCGATCGGCGGTAAGGCCAGAAAGAGCGGCCCCGGAAAATCGCCGCGCCGGCCGATCGCGGCCTGCTCGATCGATTCGGCGATCGCAAGCTCCGCCATGCGTTCGGCCCGCAGCGCCGCGGACGGCTCGGAGAGCGGCAGAAAATCGACGGTCCCCGCGATGGTGGTGCGCAAGCCCTCGGCCGGAAAGCGCGTGATGCGGCGGATGCCGGACACGCCCGCCGTCAGCGCCCGCCAGTTGTCCTCCCGCCCCTGACCGAGCGAACTGAGCACGCCCATGCCGGTGACGGCGACGACCGGGCGCCCGCTTGCGTCGCGGTACCTCGTCATGCCGGCACCACGACGGCCATGCCTTCGCCGCGCCAATGTCCCCAGCCGGTGACGAGGACGGCGCGGAGGGGGTCGGCCATCGGCTCCTCGGCGGGTTCCAGCGGTCCGAACAGGGTTCGGCGCGCGATGCAGGTCGCGGCCAGGGCCAGATTCGCCGGGAAACTCGGTTCGAGCGAATGGCCGAGCGCGGTGCCGGTCGCGCGCACCGGCAGGTGCAGCTTGGCGAGGAACGCCGCCTCCTCCGCCGTCGGCGCGGCGATGCCGCTGGCGCCCGACAGCACGGCGGTCCCGCCCGGCGCGAGATGGTTGCCCATGCCGTCGAGCTGGCGTCGCGCGTTTGCGGACGCTTCGCCAGGCTTGCGGGTGCAGCGGTCGGACGCGATCGCCGCGATATGCGCGACCGGCGTCGCACCGCGCGCCGCCGCATGGGCGCGGCTTTCGATGACCAGAAAGCAGCCGAGCGAGCCGAGCACCATGCCGCCGCCCTCCGCCTGCCGCGCGGCGACCGGCGCCCAAGGTCCGCG
>JAFAXA010000277.1 GCA_019241425.1 Acetobacteraceae bacterium
CCGGCCTCCCATGGGGGGTGCAATAAGGGAGCGGACCATGCGGACGCAAAGACTTGCCATCCTGCTGTTGACGGGGACCATCGCTGCGGCGTCGTCCATCGGCACGGCGCAGGCAGCCTACTACCCCTACGACCACCGCTATCGGCATCACGACTATTACAGGCATGGCTACTACCACCCGCACCACTACCCGCCCCCGTACTATCACCATCACCATGACCGGCCGCCGCCCGGCTACTACCGTTAGGACGACGCCGGGCCGGGGACGCCGCGGCTGATGTGCACGGTCGTCCTCTCCTTCGAACCGGAGAACGCCTGGCCGCTGCTGCTCGCCGCCAACCGCGATGAAATGCTCCACCGGCCGTGGCAGAGTCCGGCTGAGCATTGGCCGGACCGGCCGGGCGTCGTCGCGGGGCGCGATCTGACCGCGGGCGGCACCTGGATGGGGGTCAACCGGGCGGGTGTGGTCGCCGCGGTCCTCAATCGCAAGAACACGCTCGGGCCGGCGCCCGGCAAGCGCAGCCGGGGAGAATTGCCGCTCCTCGCACTCGCGGCCGAAACGGCCGAAGAGGCCGCGTCATTCATCATCCGCCTGGACGCGGCCGATTACCGGAGCTTCAACATGGTCGTGGCCGACCGCGCCGGGGCGTTCTGGTTGCGCGGAACCGAAACCGGCCGGCCGGAGATGTGGGGCATCGCGCCCGGCCTCCACATGGTAACGGCCCGCGACCCGGATGATCTGGCGAGTCCCCGGATCGCTCGGCATCTGCCTCGTTTTCGGGCGCGATTCCGCCCCGTTCCGCCGGATTGGGGCGCGTGGGCCACGCTGCTTGCGGATAGCGAGGGACCGCCCGAAACGCAGATCAACATCGCGCCACGCGGCGGCTTCGGGACCGTCTCTGCCTCCTTGCTCGCGATCGACAGGATGGGCGGGATCACCTGGCTATTCGCTGCCGGGGCGCCGGGAGCCGCCCCCTTTACGCCGGTCGCGCTCGCAGCCTAACCCCGTCCCGGCACGCGCACGCTCACGGGCCGATGAGGGGGCGTGGCGAGGCGGGCGGCGGCTTGCTATATCCGGCGCCGGCGCCGCCCCGCTCGGATTTCTCCGGGCCGGAGGCGGCGCTGCCTTTGTGTTGCGCACCTCCCCCGCCCGGCGGCGGGCTCCAGCCTATCCGGAGATCGAAAGGAAATCGCCGATGGCCCGCCGACGCCAGCTCTACGAAGGTAAGGCCAAAATCCTTTTCGAAGGTCCCGAGCCGGGCACCCTCGTGCAGTATTTCAAGGATGACGCGACCGCCTTCAACTCGCAGAAGAAGGGAGTCATCACCGGCAAGGGCGTTCTGAACAACCGGATCAGCGAGTATCTCATGGTGCGGCTCGGGGAGATCGGCATCCCGACCCATTTCGTGCGTCGCTTGAACATGCGGGAACAGCTGATCCGGGAGGTGGAGATCATTCCGCTGGAAGTGGTGGTGCGGAACGTCGCCGCCGGCAGCCTTTCCACCCGGCTCGCCATCCCTGAAGGCACGCGCCTGCCGCGCTCGATCATCGAGTTCTATTACAAGAACGATGCCCTTCAGGACCCGATGGTGGCCGAGGAGCACATCACGGCGTTCGGCTGGGCGACGCCGCAGGACATGGACGACATCATCTCACTGACGTTGCGGATCAACGACTTCCTGGGCGGCCTGTTCCTTGGGGTCGGCATCACCCTCGTCGACTTCAAGGTCGAGTACGGCCGGCTGTGGGAGAACGAGGATATGCGGATCATCCTTGCCGACGAGATCAGCCCGGATAATTGCCGCCTTTGGGATGCCAAGACCAACGAGAAGATGGACAAGGATCGCTTCCGCCGCGACCTCGGCAAGGTGGAAGAAGCGTATCAGGAGGTCGCGAAACGGCTCGGTATTCTGCCGGAGGCCGGCACGCGCGACCTCAAGGGCCCCGAACTCATGCAATGAGCGAGCGGCGCGGCGATGGAGAAGGTCCCGGCGTGAAGGCGATCGTGACGGTGATGCTGAAGGATGGCGTGCTCGATCCGCAGGGTCGCGCGATCGCCCACGCGCTGCATGCGCTGGAATTCGCGCAGGTGGGCGACGTGCGGGTCGGCAAGGTGATCGAAATCGAACTGGCGGAAGCCGACGCCGATCGCGCCCACGCAGCGGCCGAGGAGATGGCGCGCAAGCTGCTGGCCAACACCGTCATCGAGGGTTTCCGTGTCCGGATCGAGGCGTGATGCGGTCGGCGGTCGTCGTCTTTCCGGGGATCAACCGCGAACGCGACATGGCGATCGCCCTCGCGGCATCCTCCGGCCGGCCTCCGCGGATGCTTTGGCACACCGAGACGGATCTGACGGGCCTCGATCTGGTCGTGCTTCCCGGCGGCTTCAGCTACGGCGATTACCTTCGCTGCGGCGCCATGGCCGCGCAGTCGCCGGTGATGCGTTCCGTCAGCGCGTTCGCCCGGCGGGGCGGCTACGTGCTCGGGGTCTGCAACGGGTTTCAGATCCTGACGGAGGCCGGCATCTTGCCGGGCGCCCTGTTGCGCAACGCCGGGCTGCGATTCCTGTCGCGCGATTGCTATTTGCGCGTGGAACGGGCTGACACGGTGTTCGCCAACAACTATCAGCGCGGCCAGGTTTTCCGGTCGCCGATGGCGCATGGCGACGGCAACTACTACGCCGACGAGGCCACGCTCGACTGGCTGGAAGGCGAGAACCTGGTCGCCTTCCGCTACGCAAGCGCGACCGGCGCGCTCACGCCGGAGGCCAATCTCAACGGCAGTGCCCGTGGCATCGCGGGCCTCTACAGCCGGAATCTGCGCGTGCTCGGGCTGATGCCGCACCCCGAAAACCGGGTCGATCCGCTGCTTGGCGGCGCCGACGGCAAGCCGCTGTTCGATGCGCTCACGGCGGCCTTCGCGCCAGCGCGGCCATGACCGACCCGACGGTTGACGAGACGCGCGCCCGCGCATTCGGCCTCAGCCCCGAAGAGTATGGCCGGGTGCTGGAGATCATGGGACGGACCCCGACACTGACCGAACTCGGGGTGTTCAGCGTCATGTGGTCGGAGCATTGCTCCTACAAATCGTCCCGCGTCTGGCTGAAGCAGCTCCCCACCAAGGCGCCTTGGGTGATTCACGGCCCGGGCGAGAATGCGGGGGTTGTCGATATCGGCGGCGGGCTCGCCGCCGTGTTCAAGATGGAGAGCCACAACCACCCGAGCTTCATCGAGCCCTACCAGGGCGCGGCGACCGGCGTCGGCGGCATCCTGCGCGACGTGTTCACGATGGGCGCGCGGCCGATCGCCAACTTGAACGCGCTCCGCTTCGGCCGCCCGGACGATCGCCGGACCCGACGCATCGTGGATGGCGTGGTGCGCGGCATCGGCGGCTACGGTAACTGCGTCGGCGTGCCCACCGTGGGTGGTGAGGTGAATTTTCACCCCGCGTATGACGGCAACCCGCTGGTTAACGCCATGACGGTCGGGATCGTGCGCAAGGACAGGATCTTCCTGAGCGCCGCTTCCGGCGTCGGCAATCCGGTTGTCTATGTCGGCTCCAAGACAGGCCGCGACGGGATCCATGGCGCGACCATGGCCAGCGCCGAGTTCGGCGCCGATGCCGCCGAGAAGCGGCCGACGGTGCAGGTTGGCGATCCGTTCACGGAGAAACTGCTGATCGAGGCCTGTCTCGAGCTGATGGAAACGGACGCGGTTGTCGCTATTCAGGATATGGGCGCGGCTGGGCTGACCAGTTCCTCGGTCGAGATGGCGGGCAAGGGCGGGGTCGGCATCGAACTCGATCTCGACGCGGTGCCGCAGCGCGAAGCCGGTATGACCGCGTATGAGATGATGCTCTCCGAAAGCCAGGAGCGCATGCTGATGGTGCTGCGGCCCGACCGCACCGAGGCGGCGCGATCCATTTTCGCAAAGTGGGAGCTGGATTTCGCGGTGGTCGGACGTCTCACCGACACCGGGCGGATCGTGGTCCGGCATCGGGACAGCGTGGAAGCCGACATTCCGTTGGCACCGCTGGCCGAAAAGGCACCGCTCTATCACCGGCCGACGACCGAAACGCCGAAGCAGCCGATACTGAATGCGCATCGGGTGGAAAACCGCCTCGGGTTGCGCGAAGCCCTGCTGAAGCTGATCGCCTGCCCCGACCTCTGCTCCCGGTCGTGGATCTGGGACCAATACGACAGCACGATCGGCGGGCAGACGGTGAAGCGTCCGGGCGCGGCCGACGCCGCCGTGGTGAGAATCGACGGGCTTGCGCGCGCGCTCGCCCTCACGACGGACGTGACACCCCGCTACTGCGCCGCCGACGCCGAGGCGGGCGGCTGCCAGGCCGTCGCCGAAGCATGGCGGAACCTGACCGCGGTGGGCGCGCGGCCGCTCGCCATCACCGACAATCTGAACTTTGGCAACCCCGAGAAGCCGGAAGTGATGGGGCAGTTCGCGGCGGCGATCCGGGGCATGTCCGCCGCCTGCCGGGCGCTCGATTTTCCGGTCGTGTCCGGGAATGTCAGCCTCTACAACGAGACGGAGGGCAGGAGCATCCTGCCGACACCCGCGATCGGCGGGTTGGGCGTGCTCGACGACGGGGCAAGGGCGGTCGGGATCGCGCTGGCGCCCTGGCTCGACCTCGTTTTGATCGGGGTGACGAAAGGCTGGCTCGGCCAGTCGCTCTGGCTGCGGGAAATCGCCGGCCGCGAGCACGGCGCGCCGCCGCCCGTCAATCTGAACGATGAGCGTAAGGCCGGCGATTTCGTGCGGGCGCAGATTGCCGTCGGCACGGTCCGGGCCTGCCACGACGTGTCGGATGGTGGCTTGCTGGTGGCATTGGCCGAAATGGCGATGGCGGGGAATACGGGCTTGCGGCTCTCGTCCGGGCCGCCCGACGTGCCGTTGCACGCCTTCTGGTTCGGCGAAGACCAGGGCCGCTACGTCCTCGCCGTTCCCGATGCGGCCAACGTGATCCGGCAAGCCGAGGCGGCGGGGATCGCCGCGATGCGGCTCGGGCACAGCGGCGGCCAGGATTTGACAGTGCCCGACGGCGGAACCATATCCGTCGGGGCGTTGCGGGCGGCTCACGAGCGCTTCTTCCCGGCGTGGATGGACGGGGCCGCCTGACGCGGCCTCGACGGAGTTTCGAAGCGATGGCGATGGCGGCGAACGAAATCGAGGCGCTTATCAGGGCCGCCATCCCGGACGCCCGCGTTGTTATCGAGGATCTTGCGGGAGACGGCGATCATTACGCAGCCTCCGTCGTGAGCGAACAGTTTCGCGGCATACCTCGCGTGCGCCAGCATCAGATCGTCTATGCCGCACTGCGCGGGCGCATGGGTGGTGAGCTACATGCCCTCGCCTTGCAGACCTCTGCCCCGGATTGAACAGGAGTTACCCACAATGGCGAGCCCGATCGAAGACCGTATCCAGTCGGACATCACCGAGAACCCTGTCATGCTCTACATGAAGGGCACCGCGATGTTCCCGCAATGCGGGTTTTCCGCGCGCGTTGTGCAGATCCTTTCGCACATGAACGTGCCGTTCAAGACGGCGAACGTGCTGGAAGACCCGGAACTGCGCGAAGGCGTCAAGCAATTCTCGAACTGGCCGACGGTGCCGCAGCTCTACGTTAAGGGTGAGTTCATCGGCGGATCCGATATTGTCACGGAGATGTTCCAGTCGGGCGAGCTCGAAAAATTACTCACCGAGAGCAACATTCCGCATTCTGCGTCCGCCTGAAGGCTCGGATCGGAATAGTCACGCCGGCGCGCAACCTCGCGCCGTTTCTTGCACCAGCCATTCGCTCCGTCATCGCCCAATCCGTGCAGGATTGGGCGATGGTCATTGTGGATGACGGTTCCACGGACGGAACGGGCGAGATCGCCGCCGACTTTGCCGCCTGCGACCCCCGCATCAGGGTGATCCGCCAGCCGCATGCGGGTGTCTCCGCCGCCCGCAACCGGGGCCTCGCCGCGCTCGATGCGGACTTCATCATGTTCCTGGACGGGGACGACTGGCTCGCACCCGAGGCCTTCGCCCTGCTCGACCGCGCCCTGCAAGCCGAACCGGACGCGGTCGCCGCGTACGGGCGCTACGCCTTCGTTGCCGAGGACGCCGGGCCGGGATGCGTGCCGCTCAGCGTCAGGCGCGGCCGGCTGCCGTGCGGAGACCTGCTGCCGCGCCTGCTCACCCGCAATCTGTTCGCCAATGGCGGCCAGTTGTTGATCCGCGCCTCGGCGCTGGCGAGCACCGCGCCGTTCCGAACCGATCTCGCCTTCGGCGAGGACTGGGAGTGCTGGATCCGCCTGGCGCAGAAGGGCCCGTTCGCGGCTCATGGAGGTGCCTCTCCGCTGCTCTACGTGCGCGAGCGGCAGGGAAGTACCTATCTCCGGATGGCGGCGGATCCCGAGGCGGCCAGACTCTGCCTCGACGCGATTTTCTCCCAGCCCGGCCTCCGCGCTCGCCTGGGCCAGGATGGCTGCGCGGCCGCGCGGGATAGCGCCCAAGCGGATACCGCCTGGGTGGTGGGGCGGGAGTTGTTGCGGCATCAGCGCCGGCGGGAGGGGCTACCCTGGCTCGCGCGCTCGCTCTATCGGGCGCCCAGCCCGAGGCGCTCGGTGCTGTTTCTACTGGCCTGTCTCCAGCCCTGGCTCGCCGCCGGTCACCGTGGGCCGTTCCGCCCCTATGCGCGGTAGGGCCTACGCGGCGACCTTCTCCGCCCGGACGTCCTTGATGTCACGGAAGACCAGCGCCGGGTTCAGCTCCGCCGTCCGCCGCATCATGAAGGCGGAGGAGGCGAGAAACACCGGGTCGCCATCAACGTCATCCGCGATCCCGCTGCGGTTTTCCGCGAGGAAGCGATCGAGGACCGCGCGATCCGCCGACGAAACCCACCGCGCCAGCGCAAACGGGGGCTGCTCGAAACCGATCCTCACGCCATATTCGCTCAACAGCCGCGCTTGCAGCACATCGAGCTGAAGCGTGCCGACAACGCCGACCAGCGGCGGCGCACCGTCCTGCGGCCGGAACAACTGTACCACGCCTTCTTCCGCCAGCTCCTGCAAGGCGCTCCGCAGCTTCTTCGCTTTCATCGCGTCGTCCAGCCGCACGCGGCGCAGGATCTCCGGCGCGAAATATGGGACGCCGACGAAATTCAGTTCCTCGCCGTCGGTCAGCGTATCGCCGATGCGGAGCGTGCCGTGGTTCGGGATTCCCACCACGTCGCCGGCGAACGCCTCCTCGGCCAATTCGCGCTCGCGGGCGAAGAAGAATTGCGGTGCGTGCAGCGGAATGAGCTTGCCGGTTCGCACCTGCTTGAGGCGCATGCCGCGCACCAGCCGGCCGGAACAGACGCGGGCGAAGGCGATCCGGTCCCGGTGATTTGGATCCATGTTCGCCTGGATCTTGAACACGAGGGCGGTGAGGCCCGGCTCGGTCGCCTGGACTGTCCGCAAATCGGCGGCTTGCGCGCGCGGCGGCGGCCCGAACGAGGCGAGCGCGTTCAGCAGATCCGAGACGCCGATCTCGCGGATGGCGCTGCCGAAAAACACCGGCGTCAGGTGACCGGCATCGAAAGACTGCCGGTCGAAGGCCGGGAGCGCCGACTGCACCAGATCGACCTCGTCCGCGACGGCCTGCATCCGCGGATCGGATTGCGCGACGGTTCCCGTCAGGCGCATGTCCCGGGAACGCAAGTCGTACGTGCCGATGAAATCCGATGCACGGCCGACCGGCCACGTCGCCGGCGCGGTGTCGAGCGCGAGCGTGCTCGCGATGTCGTCGAGCAACTCGATCGGATCGCGGCTTTCGCGATCCATCTTGTTGATGAAGGTGATGATCGGAATGTCGCGCAGACGGCAGATTTCGAACAGCTTGCGCGTCCGGCTCTCGATGCCCTTGGCGGCGTCGATCACCATCACCGCGGAGTCGACGGCGGTCAGCGTGCGATAGGTGTCTTCCGAAAAATCCTCGTGTCCCGGGGTGTCGAGCAGGTTGAACACGCAGCCGGCGTGCTCGAACGTCATCACCGAGGTGACGACGGAAATGCCGCGCTCGCGCTCGATCCCCATCCAGTCCGAGCGCGTCCGGCGCCGTTCGCCCTTGGCCCGGACATTGCCGGCAAGCTGGATCGCTCCGCCCGCACGCAGCAGCCGCTCGGTCAGGGTGGTTTTGCCGGCATCCGGATGCGAGATGATCGCGAACGTGCGTCGGCGTGCGATTTCGTCGGGGGCATCGATCATGGAATGGCAGCCGCCTGGGACGCTAAAGCCAGCGAAAGCCGTGCGCCATGACCCCAAGAAGACCGGTAAACCCGGCCAGCATCACACCGAACAGCCAGTAGAAATCTTGCCTCGTGGAGACGCGAAGGTCGCGCATGTCGGCCCGGAATTCGGCCCGGAGGTCCTCCATCTCGGCCCGCAGCTCCGTCCCCAGCGCGGCCTGTCCGCGCTCGATCCTCTCAAGCGCGGCCTGGGTCGATGAGGCGATCTGCTCGAGAACAGCAACCCGGGCTTCCATGCTCGGAGAATAGGACGCTGGGCCAGAAGGTTCAATCTGATCCAGCCCAGCGCCCCCGCTGCTGAAAGCGGTAGAGTAGGGCCACTCCCTTAACGGGAGTAGAATTCGACCACCAGATTCGGCTCGATCTGCACCGGATACGGCACGTCCGTCAGCTTCGGCGCCCGCGCGAAACGGCCCTTCATGGCGCGATGGTCCACTTCGAGATACTCCGGCACGTCCCGCTCGGTGCTTTGCGAGGCGTCGAGCACCACCGCGAGTTGCTTTGACTTGTCCTTCACCTCGATAACGTCGCCGTCCCGGACCGAATACGAAGGGATGTTGACCTTCTTGCCGTTGACGAGCAGGTGGCCATGCGACACGAACTGGCGGGCGGCGAAGGGCGTGATCGCGAATTTCAGCCGGTAGATCACCGCATCCAGGCGCCGCTCCAGCAATTCGATCAGGTTCTCGGAGGTGTCGCCCTTCCGGCGCACCGCCTCTTCGTAATATTTGCGGAACTGCTTTTCGCCGATATTGCCGTAGTAGCCCTTCAGCTTCTGCTTGGCCATCAGCTGCACACCGAAGTCGCTCGGCTTCTTTCGCCGCTGGCCGTGCTGGCCCGGACCATATTCGCGCTTGTTGATCGGTGATTTGGGGCGGCCCCACAGATTGACGCCGAGCCGCCGGTTGATCTTGTACTTGCTTTCGACGCGCTTGGTCATGCGCCAGATCCTTGGTTCCCGGACCCGCTTATGCGCGCCGGCTTGTTGCACCGGTAGGCCGCATCCGAACGCAATGCGACGGGCGCAGGCCAAGACGGCCCGGCCACGTTCCCGGCAATGCGGCGCCACTTAGGCGAGGCGGCCCCGAGTGTCAACGCCCATCCGGGCTCTCGGTCTCAAGGCGCCCGCGCTGGCGGCGGCCGATCGCGAGTTCGGTGACGATGCCGTGCAGGGTGCGCAGCTCCTGCTCCGTCACCTCGCCGCGCTCGAAGAGGTGCCGGATGTTGCGGACCATCCCCGGTCGTTTCGGCAGGTTGCGCAGAAACCCGGACGCGTCGAGCTGATCCGTCAGATGGAGAAGGAAATTATCGAGCTGACCCTTTGTGGCGATGCGCGTTTCATTGGTCGTCAACGTGCGCGACACCGTCTCCTCCGCCGCCGTCCACCATTCATACGCAAGCACCATCGCGGCCTGCGCGAGATTGAGCGACATGAAACTGGGATTGAGCGGAAAACGCACGAGCGCGTCGGCGCGCGCCATGTCGTCGCTGTCGAGGCCCGCGCGCTCCGGGCCAAACAGCACGCCGGCGCGCAAGCCCCGCGCGGCGATCATGCGCAATTCGGCCGCGGCGCCGCGCGCCGTCATCACCGGCTTGATCATGTGCCGCGGCCGCGGGCAGGTCGCCATCACGTGATGGAGGTCGGCGACAGCGTCCGCGACCGTGCCATGCAACGTCAGTTCGTCGAGGATCCGATCCGCGCCCGAAGCGGTTCGCCACGCCTTTTCCTGCGGCCAGCCATCTCGAGGGGCAACCAGCCGCAAATGGAACAGGCCGCCATTGGCCATCGCGCGGGCAACCGCGCCGATATTGTCCGCAAGCTGCGGCCGCACGAGCACCACCACCGGCGTGTTGCCGTTCGGGGTGAGAGGGGCGCCGCCGCTCCGTCCCGTCACCGCGCCGATCCGTTCATTCCGCGTGTTTCTGCCCATGCTTCGTCTGCCAGCGACGCATCAGCGCGATCTCCCGCGATTGATCGGCGATGATGCGGCGCGCAAGCGTCCGCAATTCGGGGTCGTTGCCGTATTTCAGTTCGACCTGCGCCATGCCGATCGCGCCCTGATGATGCGGCACCATCGCCGCTACGAAATCACGGTCGGCGTTTCCGGTGTAGTCGATCATCATGTTCTTGCCCATCGCCTCCATTGCTTCCTTGAAGGCCGCCGTCGAAGGCGCCTCGCCGGATGGGGCGGGCTTTTCTGCGGACATGCCGGGCATCGGCGCCTGTTGCGCTTGCGCCGGCAACGAAACGAGGCCGATCAGTAGCAATCCGAACGTTCGCCGCATGCCGGTTCCCTCAAGAAGTTCGTCGCCAAGTCGTTCCGGCCGGACCGTCTTCGAGCAAGATACCCCGCCCCGCAAGAGCCGCCCGGATCTGGTCGGCCCTCGCAAAGTTCCGCGCTTCCCGCGCCTGCCGCCGTTCGGCGATGGCCGCGTTGATCGCCCCCACGTCGTCGCTGCCGGACGCGCCGCGGAACCAGGCTGCGGGAGATTGCTGCAACAATCCGAACAGATCGCCGCCTGCCCGCAATTCGGACCCGGCGCGCCGGTCGCCCGCGAGCGCCGCATCGGCAAGTCCGTGCATGGCGGCAAGCGCTCCGGGCGTATTGATGTCGTCGCACAGGGTCCGAAGGATGGCATCGCCAGACGCTTGAACGTCGTCATGCCTTTCGAGCGCACGGTAGAAGCGGTCCAGTTCACGGCGCGCTTCGCCGAGGGCGAGATCGGAGAAATCGAGTTCCGCGCGATAATGCGTGCGCAACAGCACGAGCCGGACCACCTCTCCGGGCGCGCGTGCCAGTGCGTCGCGAAGGGTCAGGAAATTGCCGAGACTTTTCGACATCTTCTCGCCATTGACGCGCAGCATGCCGTTATGCAGCCACACACGCGCAAAGCCGCTGCCGGGAAAAGCGCAGCAGCTTTGCGCAATCTCGTTTTCGTGGTGGGGAAAGATGAGGTCGCGGCCACCCCCGTGAATGTCGAACGTCTCGCCGAGATAGCGCCACGACATGGCGCTGCACTCGATGTGCCAGCCCGGGCGACCCCGCCCCCAAGGGCTGTCCCAACCCGGCATGTCCGGGGTAGACGGCTTCCAGAGAACGAAGTCTCCGGGATGGCGCTTGAAGGGCGCGACCTCGACGCGTGCGCCGGCTTGCAACTCCTCGGCACTGTAGCCCGACAGCATTCCATAGGCGGGAAAGCTGCCGACGGCGAACAGCACGTGACCGCTCGCCGCATAAGCGTGGCCGCTCGCCATCAATCGCTCGATCAGCGCGATCATGTCCGGAATGTGCGCCGTCGCGCGCGGCTCGATGTCGGGCGGCAGGCAGCCGAGCGCCGCCATGTCGGCGTGAAAATCGGCGATGGTACGCGCAGTGATCGACGCGATCGGTTCACCGCTGGTGCGCGCGCGTTCGTTGATCTTGTCATCGACGTCAGTGATGTTGCGCACGTAAAAGACGCGCGGAAAGCGGGCCCGGAGCATCCGGTAGAGCACGTCAAAGACGGCCATCGCCCGGGCGTTGCCGATATGGGCGAGGTCGTAGACCGTAGGGCCGCACACATACATCCGGACGCAGCCGGGATCGGCTGGCTCGAAGCGCTCCTTGCCGCGGCTCAGGCTGTTGTGGAGAAGCAGGTCTGACATCGCCGCTCTCAGGTGATCACCCGGGCTTGTCCAACAAGCCGGCGATTGACGGCCGCGCTTTCGGTTTCAGCCGGGGCAATTTCTACTGGGTCGCGGTGGCGACCGGCAGGTCGGCCCGCGCGCCGACATGCGGCCCCGCCGCCGCGAGCGCCGGCGTGCCGGCCGCGTCACCCAGCGAGCGGAAGAAGGTGTAGGAAAGCGTGATCGTGTGGATGTCGGCGGTGTTCGGGTCGCCGGCAATGGCGGGATCGACCCAGAAACTCAACGGGAAGGACGCGGTCTGGCCGGGTTGCAGCGTCTGCTTGTTGAAGCAGAAGCATGCGGTCTTGTGGAAATACTTGCCCGCGGTTTCCGGGGTCACGTTGTAGAGCGCGACCCCTGTCACCGGCAGGCTCGCCTCGTTGCGTGCGCTGTAGAACGCCACCTGCTCCTCGCCCGACCGCAGCGTGATTTCGGGTCGTGCGGGCTGAAAATGCCAGGGCAGGCCCGGGTTGGTGTCGGCATTGAAGCGAACCGTGACCGTTTTCGCCGTTTCGCCGGGAGACGCGGCGGCGCCGATGTTCGGCGTCCCTCCATATCCGGTTGCCGCGCAGAACAGCCGATACAACGGCACGGCGGCGAAGGAGACGCCCAGCATCAGCGCAATCACGACCATCAGGCCGAAGCCGCAAGCCGCGTTGCCGCGCGATCCCGCCCGGGTCACTCCTATCCGACCTTCGCCATCTTGACGACCGTGATCGCGTAGAACAGGACGCACACCGCCAGCAGCACGACGAGCATCGCAACGTTTCGTCCGCGCCTGCGACGGGCGTACTCGGCCGGTGACGGGGGCGCGGCGCCGCCTTCGGCTGGCGCTTGTGGGCCGGGCACGATCTCAGCCCGTCAGCCGGTCGACCGCGAGCGCGCCGAACAGCAGAAAGAGATACAGGATCGAATACTTGAAGGCGGCCTTGGCGGGTGCGTCGCGAGTGAGGCTAGCGCCGCGCGCGTCCTGGGCGTCGCGGGCCACACGCCACGCGGCGAGCAGGAACACCAGGCCGAGTGCGAGCGCCGCGATGCCGTAGAGCGGGCCCGACCAGCCGATGCACCACGGCAGCAAGGACAACGGCACCAGAACCAGGGTGTAGAGAACGATTTGGCGCCTCGTCTCTTTCGGGCCGGACACGACCGGGAGCATCGGGATGCCCGCGCGCTCGTAATCGCCGGAGGCGAACAGCGACAATGTCCAGAAATGCGGCGGCGTCCAGAAGAGAATGATCGCGAACAGCACGATGGGCATCGGATCGATCGACCCGGTGACGGCCGCCCAGCCGATCACCGGCGGAAACGCGCCCGCCGCGCCGCCGATGACGATGTTCTGCGGCGTGCGCCGCTTCAGCCAGATTGTGTAGACGAACACGTAGAACGCGATGGAAAAGGCGAGCACGAAGGCCGCGGCGATATTGGTTGCGAGATACATAACGATCACCGACGCGACCGCGAGCGTGACGCCGAAGGCGAGCGCATCGGCGGCGGCGATCCGGCCCGCCGGGATCGGGCGGCGCTGGGTCCGCCGCATCACTGCGTCGATATCCCGGTCGTACCACATATTGATGACGCCGGCCGCGCCGGCCGCCACGGTGATGCTGAGCACGGCGGCGGCGGCGAGCACGGGATGCAGATGCCCGGGCGCCACCACCAATCCGACCGCGCCGGTGAAAACAACAAGCGTCAGCACGCGCGGCTTGAGCAGCGTGATCCAGTCGCCGACCGAGGAATCCGGAACGGCGTGTGCGCCCTCCCGGTCCGGATGGACGCCGCCCGCGCCGTCGATCGCTGCCGTGTTGCTCAACCCTCTCGCCTTTCTCGCTCTAGCGGACGCGCGGCAATTCCTCGAACGTGTGGAAGGGCGGCGGCGAACTCACGCTCCACTCCAAGGTCGTCGCGCCTTCGCCCCAGTAGTTGTTCGCAAGATGCTCTTTCGATGCGAATGTCCGGTAGATCACGTACAGAAACACCGCCATGCCGATGGCGCTGATATAGGCGCCCACCGAGGCCACGGCGTTCCATCCCGCGAAAGCCTCCGGATAGTCGGGATAGCGCCGCGGCATTCCCGAGAGCCCGAGGAAGTGCATCGGGAAGAAGGTCAGGTTCACGCCGACGAAGGTGAGCCAGAAATGCACCTTGGCCCAGAACTCGGGGTATTGGCGGCCCGACATCTTGCCGATCCAGTAGTAGAATCCAGCGAAGATCGAGAATACGGCGCCGAGTGACAGCACGTAATGGAAGTGCGCCACCACGTAGTAGGTGTTGTGCACGATCTGGTCGATGCCGGCATTCGCCAGCACGACGCCGGTGACGCCGCCGATCGTGAACACGAAGATGAAGCCGATCGCCCATAGCATCGGCACCGCAAGCTCGATGGAGCCGCCCCACATGGTGGCGATCCAGGAGAATATCTTGATGCCGGTCGGCACCGCGATGATGAGCGTCGCCGCCATGAAATAGGCGCGGGTATCGACATCGATGCCGGAAACGAACATGTGGTGCGCCCACACGACGAAGCCGACCACACCGATCGCGACCATGGCGTACGCCATGCCGAGATAGCCGAAGACCGGCTTCCTCGAAAACGTCGCGACGACGTGGCTGATGATCCCGAAACCCGGCAGGATCATGATGTAGACCTCGGGGTGGCCGAAGAACCAGAACAGGTGCTGAAACAGCACCGGGTCGCCGCCGCCCGCCGGATCGAAAAAGGCCGTTCCGAAATTCCGGTCGGTGATCAGCATGGTGATCGCGCCCGCCAGCACCGGCACCGCCAGCAGCAGCAGGAACGCCGTCACCAGCTCGGCCCACACGAATAGCGGCATCTTGTGCAGCGTCATGCCGGGGGCGCGCATGTTGAAGATCGTAGTGATGAAGTTGATGGAGGCGAGCAGCGAACTGATGCCGGCCAGATGCAGCGAGAACAGCGTCAGATCCATGCCCGGACCCGGCTCGTACGTCGCATTGGAAAGCGGCGGATAGAGCGTCCAGCCGGAGCCGGATTCGCCCATTAGCAGGCCGGTCATCAGCATGCCGAAGGCGGGTACGAGCAGCCAGAAGCTGATATTGTTCAAACGGGGAAACGCCATGTCCGGCGCACCGATCATGATCGGCACGAACCAATTGCCGAAGCCGCCGATCAGCGCCGGCATGATCGCCATGAAGATCATGATCAGCCCATGGGCCGTCACGATCGTGTTCCACTCCTGCCCGCTGGTAACGATCGTATTGCCGGGGCTTTGCAGCTGTGCCCGCATGATCACCGACAGGACCAGGCCGACCACGCCCGCGATGGTGGCAAAGCCGAGATAGAGCGTTCCGATGTCCTTGTGGTTGGTACTGAACAGCCAGCGCGCCACGAAGCCCGGTTTGTGGTCGTGGTGGTCGTAGGCGTGGTCGTGTGTCGTAACCGACATCTTGGCAGCTCCTTCAGGCGCTCGGACGTGGGGTCAACGCCGGGCCTCGGCGGTAGCAGACGCGAATTGCGCCGGCGGCGCAGCGCCCGAACCGGGCGCCGCATCCGAGAACTTGGTCTTGGCCTGATCGACCCAGGCGTCGAACTCGCCGGCCGGAACGGCGCGGATCACGATCGGCATGCGGCTGTGATTGGTGCCGCAGATCTGATTGCATTCGCCGTAGTAGGTCCCCGGCTTGTCGGCCCGGAACCACGTCTCGATGGTGCGGCCGGGAATGGCGTAGCGCTGCACGCCGAGCGCCGGAATGAAGAAGCTGTGGATCACGTCGTCGCTGCTGGTGAGAACGCGGATGTTCTTCTCGGCCGGGACAACCAGTTCGTTGTCGACCTCCAGCATCCGCTTCTGCCCGGGCTTCAGCTCATCGTCCGGCACGACGTAACTGGAGAAGTTAAGGTTCGCTCTATCGGGATAGGTGTATTCCCAATACCACTGATGCCCGGTCGCCTTCACGGTGAGGTCGGCGTCGCGCGCCCGATCCTCGTAATAGACGAGCCGGAAGGACGGGATCGCGATCACCACCAGGATCAAAACGGGCAGCACGGTCCAGGCGATCTCGAGAACCGCGTTGTGGCTGGTCTGGCTCGGGGTCGGGTTGCGCTTCGAATTGTAGCGGTAGACGCACCATGCGAGCAGCCCGCCCACGAACAACGTGATCAGGGTGATGATGATCAGCACCAGATCGTGCAGCCAGATGATCTCCCGCTTCACCGGGCTGAACGCCGGCTGCATTCCGATTTCCCACGGCCGCGGCGCTTGCGCCATCGCGCCCGCGGCGCCGAGCGGCGCCGTCAGAAAGCCCATGGCCAGGGCGGAGAAACGCCGCCAGTGTCGCTGCATCCGCTGATCCACCTCGCGTGGGCCGGGGTTCACCCGGGGGTGTTCCGAGACCGCCCGAGGGGGCGCCTCCACCTCTCCGCTACAAGAGATGCCTCAGCATATCAAGCCGTTGACGCAAACGGAACGCGCGCGGCGATGCCGTCAGTTCGGCAACTGCGCCAAGGTGAAGATGCCGAGCGGTGGCACGGGCGATGTTCGCACGTGCGGACGGTCATCCGGGGCAAACAGCGCGCCGGTCGCGAAATCCGGGTGCCAGCCGAGCTTGTGCGATGCCGGCGCCAGCGCCCGCTCGATCGCCCATCTGGCGCCGCGTTCGGCCGCGAAGTGGTTCACGAACAGCAGCCAGCCGCCCGGCCGCACCACCCGCTTCATCTCGGCCAGCAGCTTGCGCGGCGTGGGCACGACGGAGGCGACGAACATCGCAACCGCCACGTCGAACGCGTTGTCGGGGAGGTCCATCGCTTCCGCATCCATCTCGTGCAAGCCCTCGACTTGGTCGAGTTGCATGCCTTCGACCCGGTCGCGCGCCTTGGCCAGCATTTCGGCCGAGAGGTCGATACCGGTGATGCGCTTGCCCGGTGCGTAGTGCGGCAAGGCGAGGCCGGTCCCGACCCCGACCTCCAGCACGTGCTTGCCCGGGAGACTGTTGACGAGGGCGACCGCGCGGCGCCGACCGAACGCGGACACGCCGCCGAACACGAAATCGTAAACGCCAGCCCAGCGCCGGTACGCGGCCCGGACGGCGTCGGCGTCCAGCGGCGCGTGCGGCACGAGACCCGGGCCTGCCCGGCGAGACGAATTTACGGCATGACTCATTCGGTGTCCTCGACCCCCTAGCCGCTGCCTAGACGCGCGCGGCCCCTGGTGCAAGGCCCCTATCCGCTCGCGTCTTCGAAGCCGGATGTCTCAGACCCCGATCGATTACTCGGAAACGTTGAGATTGACGGCGGCGCTGCGGCCGTTCTGCTGCTGCTCGATCTCGAAACCGACCTTCTGGCCTTCTTCCAGGCTCCGCAGGCCGGCTTTTTGGACCGCACTAATGTGAACGAAAATATCTTTGCCCCCGGTATCGGGTGCTATGAAGCCGTACCCTTTGGTGGGGTTGAACCACTTCACCGTTCCCCTGGGCATGGACACGTCGCCTTTCTGCTTTGCAGCGGATTGCGTCCGTGAAACACGCCCCAACCCGCATTGACGGGAAAGCCCGCGCCCGCGGCGTCTTGCGCGCAGACCTGCCGCGGAAAGACCATAACCGGGGAAAGTGACGGCCGCAACGATCCGTTGGAGCCGCTCTTCCGTCAGGCGACGTCGTCCTGGCGATCCCTGATCCGCACATAGGCGAGCTTCGCGTGCTCCTCGCAGTACGGCTTGCCGGGAACCGAGTCATCACAGCAGAAATGAAAACTTTTTGAGCCGGGCTCGCCGACCGGCCAGCAGCAGGCGATGGTGCGGCCATAGGCCCGGGGCAGTCCCTGCACCCTGACGGCCGGCGCGACCAGCGGCTGGACCGAACGCCGCACCGCCGGCTCGGTCCCGCCGCGCACGGCATCGGCGCCCGACGCGCCGCCGAGCGCCGGCGAGGCGGTGCTGGTCAAAGGCGGCAAGGTCGGCCCGGCGGCGCGCCGCGGCGCGGCCCGGCGCCGTTCCCGCACCTCGCCCGCGCCGTCGCGGCGGATCGGCGAGGGCCGCGACGGCAGATCGAGACGGTGCGCCTTGCCGACAACCGCGTTTTTGGAGATGCCGAGCCGGCGGCCTATCTCGGCCGTGGAATGACCCTCGTTCCAGAGCGCCCGAAGACGCCCGATCGCTTCCTCGCCCCACTCCATATTGTGGCTCTCCTGCACCGGTCTACGCAAAATACGGTAGACCGCCACGACTCGGCCGACAACGACGAACAGCCGGTGCTCCACAAAAAGTTGTGGAAAACTGGCCGGAAGACGACAATCTGTAGGGGTCTAACCCCGATCCGGCCGATAAGGGCGCGGCCCCGGAACGCTGCCGGTGGCGTGGCGCAGGAACGCGACCGTTTGCGCCATCGCGCGACGGGCTTCCGGCAGATCCGCGAAGATCGGGAAAACGTGTGGCACCACCGGCCAGACCGTCAGCTCCACCGAGGTACCGGCGGTCCGCGCGCGGGCGGCGAGGCGGGTTGAGTCGTCGCGCAGCACCTCGTTCCCCCCCACATGAATGTGCAGCGGCGGCAGGCCACGGAGATCCGCATACAGGGGAGAGGCGAGGGGCGTGCGCGGATCGGCTCCGGCAAGGTAGAGCGCCGGCACGCGCCCAACGTCCCGCGCGGAGAACATCGCGTCTTTCCGATCATTGGTTATGAGTGACTCGCCGGTTCCGGCGAGATCGGTCCAGGGCGAGAACAGGGCGGCCGCAGCTGGCAGTCGCTCGCCCGCATCCCGGAGGGCGACGAGGAGGGCGAGCGCAAGCCCGCCGCCTGCAGAATCGCCCGCGACCGCCATCCGCTCCGGCTGCGGACCACCACGCAGCAGCGAGCGGTAGACCGCCACCGCGTCCTCGACCGCGGCCGGAAACGGGTGTTCCGGCGCCAGCCGGTAGTCCGGAGCGACCACCCGAAAGCCGGCGCGCGCGAACGACGCGGTGATGGGGCGGTGCGTCGCCGGTGAACAGGCGAAATAGCCGCCGCCGTGCAAATAGAGCAGCAGCGGCGCCGCCGCCGGCAAGCCGGGAAGGGCGACGCGCTCCACCGGCACGTTTCCCTCCCGGACCGCCGCGATCAGCACGCCTTTCGGCCGGATCGGGCGATTGGCCTGCACGGAGGCGCGCGCCGCCGCGACATCCTCGATCGCGCCCATCCGGCGTTTGAGGCGCCATTTCAGCAGCGGAACCAGCAGGTGTGCCTGCCAGCTCGCCATCAGCGCGCGTCTTCCGCCCGGACCGCCGTGACCGGGTAGGTCAGCGCTCCCTTGACGCCGAGCTTGCCGGAAAGCGGGGTGGCTTGCGGACCGGATAGCGTCAGGAGTTCGGTCGGGCTGCTGGTGGCGAGGCTGTTGGTGGTGGTCGCGTTCAACCGGCACGCGCCTTCTTCGGCGCAGTGGAACGTCCCCGAAAGGCCGGCGATCGCCAGCCGGGAGATGCCGATCCAGCTATCGACGAGCGCGCCATCGGCGTCGGTCATCAGCGCCAGCCGGCCGTCGAGTTCCTGCCCGTCATGGGTCAGTGTCAGCGCATAGGCGGCGGCGGTGACCGGAACCGCGTTGGCCATGTTGATATCGGCGCCGAGCCCGCCCACGCTGGCATTCATCGAATGCAACGCCTGGGTCCAGAACGCCCGGGCATCGCCAAGGGCGCCCGGATCACTCGCCACGTCTTCGCCGAGCCCGTAGGCGTAGAACACGCTGCGCCGCAGATAGGTGCCGAGCTTGTGCCCGTAGTTCTCGGGCGGGTTCGGCAACGGCTTGAACACCGAGCCGAGATCGCTGTTTTCGGCGAGATCCGAATAAACAACCGCCCGGAGCGTCACCTGGCTGAGCGCAAAGCGCCCCTCGTCCGAGGCCAGGGCACGGATGATTTCCTTCTCGGGCGGGCTGCCGGCGTCGATGCGCACGGCGCCGGGGGGCCGTTTGGCGGCGGTGTAGATGGCGCCAAGGGCGCCCGACAGGTCGCGCAGAAAGAATTTCTGCTGATCGCCGAGCGCATCCAGCGGGTTGCGGGAAAACAGAAACGACTGGCCGCCGAGACGGGCACGCTCCGCGGACGAGTAGGCGGGCCAGCAACCGCTCCAGATTTCGGCCGAGCGGCCGCTCGCCGGAGACAGGCGGACGACGGTCACGCGTTCGCCGGGCGCAAGCGTCGCGCGGAGCTTGGCGGAAAGCTTGGTCGCCCAGTCCGTTTTGCCTTCCGTCATCATCATGTCGTCGATGTAGAGAACGGTCTGCCGCGCGGTCGGCATGTCGCAGAAGGATGGATCGAGACCCTCGGCGCCGAACAGCGCTGCCCGCGCGGGCAGCGCCGCGAGCAAGGTGATCGCGAAGGCAAAACCGCGCATCAGGCGAGGCTCCGCACCAGCTCGGCGTCGATCTGGATCGGCATGTCCTTATATTCGGAGAGCGAGAGCGCCGCGCCGTCGCCCGTGCGCACGAAGACGAGGCTTCCGCGCCCGCTTGCGCCCATGCGCCCGAGCAGGTCCCGATATTGCTCAACCGTCGTGTGCAGGGCGCTTTGCAGACCCGCGACGATGGCGCGCTCGTGCTCGCGGACCTGGAGCAGCAGGTTGCGCTGCTCCTCGACGCCGCGCGAGCGGCTGCGGGCGGCGTTGCCCTTTTCGGTGATCTGCTTGGCGAAGCGTGCCCGGATGCTCTCGACCTCGCGCGTCACGCGCCGTCGGCGGCGATTGAACAGCCGGCGCGCCCGGCCACGCTCGCCGGTCGCTTCCATGTAGTCCGGGTCGGCGTCATGCGCGACATGGGCCAGGAACACGCCGACCAGCCAGGCCGCGACATTGGCCAGCAGGCTGAGCAGCACGTCCCGCAGCGGATCGACGGTGATCGCCGCCTCGGCGCCCAGGATGTTGAACTGCGGCGCCCCGGTCAGCGTCCGCATCGCCGCGGCGTAGCGCGAACCGCCGGCCGCGCCGAGCACGACGAGCAGCGACAGCGTGGCGAGCGCCAGCAGCCGCCAGTCCCCGCGCCGTTCGGTGGGCGTGCGATGGCGGCCGAAGCGGTGCGACCATTGCTTCAGCAACGTGCCGTGACCGTGGGCGGCAAAGGCGAGCAGCAGCCCGAGCACGATCGTCGTGCCGGCCGCGATCGCCGGCACCTGGAAAAAGCCGAAGAACGTATCGTAGTTGATCAGCCACTCGGTCGCGCCGATGCCGAGCATCGCGACGGCGTACAGCGGGTTGTTGCCCCAGACGGTCGCGAGGCGCTGATTGTTCTCGGCGAATTTCTCCTCGTAGCGCGCCTCGGCCCGCCGGTAGCGTTGCTCGGCCTGGGCGTAGCGCGTGTCGGCCGTCA
>JAFAXA010000138.1 GCA_019241425.1 Acetobacteraceae bacterium
CGGCCCGAAGCGTTAACTGTCAACGCATATAAAAGATACACAGACAGCGCTCCAAACCACCAAGCAACCAGTAAAGCCAGAGCAAAACCCCAACCTAACCACCACCCGGACAAACAGCCGTCATCCATTCAACATGGACGACAGCCCATAGAACGCCGCCAACGTATCCCTTCAAGCCTATGATACTGTCAAAGAACTTGCCGTTTCCGGCGAACCGCCGACCAACCGGTCAGCGGCGAGGGCCGGTATCTATTCCCGGCCCACCCCGAAGTCAACATGAATGTGGGAAGAAATTTCGCATCTGCAAAAAGGCGCCGGCGCGGCGCGTCAGCAGCAGCGAAACGCCCGCCCCTTGCCGCCATAGCGGCTGTCCTGCCGCTCGCGAAAAAACTCCGTGCGCGTCATGACCGGCTGCCCCGGATGCAGCGATTCGCGGTGCGCGACATAGGCATCGTAATCCGGCAAGCCGACCATCAGATTGGCCGTCTGCGCCACCATGCGCCCGAACGCGCGTGCGCCGGGCGCGAGGGCGCGCCAATCACCGCACCAGTTGCAATTCATAGCCAAGCTCATGCGTGGTCGGCTTCGGGTTGGCGACGGCACGGCGAACGGCCGATACGCCGTAGAACAGCATGGTCAGCACCACCGCGATGAACACGGCGCACAGCGCTGCATCCACCGTGTCGTTCAGGACGATTGCCGCCATATCGCCAGCCGATTTGGCGGGGGCGAGCACCTTGCCGTCGGCGAGCGCCGCCGCGAACCGCGCCCGATGCGACAGGAAGCCGATCGCCGGATTGCCGTCGAACAGCTTCTGATAGCCGGCGGTCAGCGTGCAGATGCAAAGCCACACGGTCGGCAGAATGGTGACCCACACGTAGCGCTGCCGCTTCATCTTGAACAGCACCACCGTGCAGAGCGTCAACGCGATGGCCGCCAGCATCTGGTTGGCGATGCCGAATAGCGGCCACAGCGTGTTCACGCCGCCCAGCGGGTCCGTCACGCCCTGGTAGAGAAAGTAGCCCCAGGCGGCGACCGCGATCGCCGTCGCCAGCAGGTTCGGGCCCCAGGACTGCGTCTGCTTCATCGCCGGCACGAACACGCCGAGCAGATCCTGGATCATGAAACGGGCGACGCGGGTGCCCGCATCCACCGTGGTCAGGATGAACAGCGCCTCGAACAGGATGGCGAAATGATACCAGAACGCCATCAGCGCCTTGCCGCCGACCACCCCCGACAGGATATGCGCCATGCCGACGGCGAGCGTCGGCGCGCCGCCTGCCCGGGACAGGATCGTCGTCTCGCCGACGTCGGACGCGATCTGCGTCAGATCGGCGGGCGTGATGACGAAGCCCCAATTGCTGATCACCTGCGCCGCCGATTCGGGCGTCGTGCCGAGCACCGCGGGGGCCGTGTTCATGGCGAAATAGGCGCCCGGCTCCAGCACGCAGGCGGCGATCAGCGCCATGATGGCGACGAAGCTCTCCATCAGCATGGCGCCGTAGCCGATCATGCGCAGTTGGCTTTCGTTCTCCACCATCTTCGGCGTGGTGCCGGACGAGATGAGCGCGTGAAAGCCCGAGCACGCGCCGCAGGCGATGGTGATGAACAGGAACGGAAACAGCGTGCCCGCGAACACCGGCCCGCTGCCGTCGACGAACCGGCTGACCGCCGGCATCTTCAACTCCGGCATGACGACGAGAATGCCGAGCGCGAGCGCCGAGATGGTGCCGATCTTGAGAAAGGTCGAAAGGTAGTCGCGCGGCGCCAGCACCAGCCACACCGGCAGTACCGACGCGACGAAACCGTAGCCGATGAGCATCAGCGCGAGCGACGTGCCGCTATAGGTGAATAACGGCGCGAGCGTCGCGCTTTGGCTCACCGGCTGGCCGAAGAAGATCCCCGCCATCAACAACACGAAGCCGATCACCGACATCTCACCGATCCGGTGCGGCCGGAGGAAGCGGCTGTAAAGGCCCATCAGCACCGCGATCGGAATGGTCGCGAATACGGTGAAGGTGCCCCAGGGGCTGCCGGCCAGCGCCTTGACCACGATCAGCGCCAGCACCGCGAGCAGGATGATCATGATCATCAGGATGCCGAACATCGCGATCACGCCTGGGATCTCGCCCATCTCGGTCCGGATCATCTCGCCGAGGCTGCGGCCGTCGCGGCGCGTCGAAATGAACAGCACCATGAAATCCTGCACGCAGCCAGCGAACACCGCCCCGAGCAGAATCCACAGCGTTCCCGGCAGGTAGCCCATCTGCGCCGCGAGCACCGGCCCGACCAGCGGCCCCGCCCCGGCGATCGCCGCGAAATGATGGCCGAACAGCACGTATTGGTTGGTCGGCACGTAGTCGAGGCCGTCATTGTGCCGGGTCGCGGGCGTCGGGCGGCTCGCATCGACGCCGGCCACACTCTGGGCCACGAACAGCGCGTAGAAACGGTAGCCAAGGAGGTAGGTGCAAATGGCGGCGATCACGAGCCAGACCGCGTTGATCGTTTCGCCCCGGTTGAGAGCAATGAACCCGAGCGCGCCGGCGCCGAGCACGGCCACGCAAAGCCACAGCAGCATCGAACCGGCGGTGCTGCGGGTGCGCGGGGCGGTTGTCGTCGACATCGGTCCGTTCCTCGATCTGTCGCTTCTCGCGCGAAACTTCCCTCTAATTTAACCGGGGTCAGCAAAGAGTAAAGGCGCGCGACCCCGCCGGGCGTCGTTACGCACGCGACATTTGTTGTGCGGTCACCTTTCGACGGTCCCGGAACTCCGCCCGCCGCCCATCGCTTTGGGGGTCTTTCCGGGACCCCGTCCATGCCCCTCGCCGCGCTTGCCCGTCCATTGCCGCCCATCGCCCTGGTGGCGGTTCTGTTGCTTGCGCCGCTGACCGGGCCTCGCGCCGATCCCGCCCTGACCAGGGTAGCGGGGTTCGACGGGCAGGTTACCGGCGTCGCGGTCGCGAAGAACGGGCGAACCTTCGTCAACTTCCCACGCTGGGAAAAGGACGTGCCGGTCTCGGTCGCCGAGGTCATGAAGGACGGCGCGCTCAAGCCCTACCCCGATGCGGGGTGGAATGCCTGGAGCAACCTCAAGCCGCTCTCGACCGGCGACCATTGGGTATGCGTGCAGAGTGTCACGGTCGATCCGAAGGGCTATCTCTGGGTGATCGACCCCGCCGCGCCCGGCAACGAGTTCATCAAGCCCGGCGGCCCGAAGCTGGTGAAGATCGACCTGGCGACGGACAAGATTGTCAAGATCATCCATTTCGACCCGTCCGTCGCGCCGCAAGGCAGCTACATGACGACGTGCGGGTCAGCCCGGACGGCAAGCACGCCTACCTGACGGACTCCGGCCAGAAGGGCGCGCTGATCGTGGTGGATGTGGGCACGGGGCAATCCCGCCGCGTGCTGGACGGCGACCCCAAGACGCAGGCGGAGCCGAACCTCGTGCCGATAATCGACGGCCACGAATTGCGCCGGCCGGACAACCGCCCGCCCGCCTTTGCCGCCGACGGCATCACCCTGACCCCGGACGGCCGATACCTGATCTGGCAGGCGCTGATCGGCCGGACGCTCTACCGCATCCCGACCGCCGCCCTCGACGACCCGGGCCTCGCCGGCAACCAGCTATCCCGCCGCGCCGAAAAATTCGGGCCGTCCGATATCGCCCACGGGCTGTGGATGGACGGCAAGGGCTATCTCTACATCACCGATCCGCAGCACAACGCGGTGAAGATGCGCAGTCCCGATGGCAAGGTGACGACGATCGCGCGCGACGATCGCCTTCGCTGGCCGGACAGCTTCGCGGAAAGCGCGGACGGGTCCATCTACGTCACCGCTTCGCACATCCAGGACATGGCGCAGTTCCACGACAAGGGCAGCACGCAGCAAGGCGCTTGGGAGCTGTTGCGGATCGACCATCCGCACCCGTAGCGAACGCTCTTCCGCTGGCCTGTGCCGACTAGCAATCAACCGGGCCTCGATTCCGGCAGCGGGATGAACTCCTGGTCGTCGCCCGGAATCCTGCCGAAGCGGCCGGCCCGCCAATCCGCCTTTGCCTGCTCGATCCGTTCCCGCGAGGAGGAGACGAAGTTCCAGAACAGGTGGCGCGGGCCGTCCATCGCTTCACCGCCGAGCAGCAGCAAACGGGCGCCGCCCGGACCGGCCTGGAGGAACAGCGCGTCGCCATCCCGGAACACCAGCATGCGTCCGGGCGCGAAACGGTCGCCGCCGACCTCCAGGTCCCCGTCCAGCACGTAGGCGGCGCGCTCCTCGTGATGGTCGGGCAAGGGCAGCCGGGCGCCGGGGCCGAGGCGCGCATCCGCGTAGAACAAGGCGGAGTGCGTCGCGACCGGCGAGCGCAAACCCCAGGCCTCGCCGGCGATCAGGCGCAGCGAGACGCCGCCCTCCTCGGCCCTCGGCAGGGTGGCGGCCGGGTAGTGCGCAAACGCGGGCGCGGTTTCCTCGGCGGCGCGGGGCAGGGCGACCCAGGACTGGATGCCGAACAGTCTGCCGCCGGTCGCGCGCAGCGCCGGGCCGGTCCGTTCCGAATGGGCGATGCCCCGTCCCGCCGTCATCCAGTTGACGTCGCCGGGCCGGATTTCCTGATCGGAGCCGAGACTGTCGAGATGGTGAATGCCGCCGTCGAATAAATAGGTCACGGTTGCGAGGCCGATATGCGGATGCGGCCGCACGTCGATGCCGCGTCCGGACAGGAACTCGCCCGGCCCCATCTGATCGAAGAAGATGAAGGGCCCGATCATCTGCCGCTCGCGGGCCGGCAAGGCCCGCCGCACGGCGAAGCCGCCGATATCGTGCGCGCGCGGCAGGATCACCTGCCCGATGCAGGCCGGCATCGGCGCCCCGGCCTCGGCGGGATCGGTATCGACACTCATGCGCGCGCTCTCCGACAGCTCGCCACGGGAAACAATTGGGTCGGCCCGCCGTCGCCAACAACCTTGCCCGCGTCGTCGTCGCTGCTGCTTGACCAGCGAAACCCCGGCCTGACGTCAGGCCGGGGTCCTTGCAACCGGAACCGATGCTTCGCTTACGCCGCTTCGGCGAGCCTGCCGTTGAGGGTCAGGCCCTGCCGGCCGGCGGAGACGTGCACGGCGTCGCCGTCGGCGATGGTGCCTTCCAGGATCATGCCCGCCAGCGGGTTTTGCAGGCTGCGCTGGATCACGCGCTTCAGCGGGCGCGCGCCATACACCGAATCGTAGCCCTCCGCGGCCAGCCATTCGAGCGCGCTCGCGTCGAGATCGAGCGTCACCTTCCGGTCGGCGAGCAGGCGCCGCAGCCGCGCCAGCTGGATGTCGACGATCGCCGCCATGTCGGCCCGCTGCAGGCGGCGGAACAGGATGATCTCGTCCAACCGGTTCAGGAACTCGGGCCGGAAGTGCTCGCGCACGACCCGCATCACCTGACCCTGCACCATCGCCGTCGGCTCGCCTTCCGGCTGCGCCGCCAGGATGTCGCTGCCGAGATTGCTGGTCAGCACGATGATCGTGTTGCGGAAATCGACCGTGCGCCCCTGGCCGTCCGTCAGCCGCCCGTCATCGAGCACCTGCAGCAGCACGTTGAACACGTCCTCATGCGCCTTCTCGACCTCGTCGAACAGGATCACCTGATACGGCCGCCGCCGCACCGCTTCCGTCAGCACGCCGCCCTCGTCATAGCCGACATAGCCGGGCGGCGCGCCGATCAGGCGGGACACCGCGTGCTTCTCCATGAACTCGCTCATGTCGATGCGCACCATCGCCCGCTCGTCGTCGAACAGGAACGCGGCCAGCGCCTTGGTCAACTCGGTCTTGCCGACGCCGGTCGGCCCGAGGAACAGGAAGCTGCCGATCGGCCGGTTCGGATCCTGCAATCCGGCGCGCGCCCGCCGCACCGCGTTGGCAACCGCCGTCAGCGCCTCATCCTGCCCGATGACGCGGCGGCGCAGTTCGTCCTCCATGCGCAGCAGCTTGGCGCGCTCGCCTTCCAGCATCTTGTCCACCGGAATGCCGGTCCAGCGCGACACCACCGACGCGATGCTTTCTTCCGTCACCGCCTCATTGACGAGCTTGCCGTCGCCTTCCCGTTCCAGCTTGCGCTCGATGTCCGGAATGACGCCGTACATCAGCTCGGAAGCGCGGGCGAGA
>JAFAXA010000176.1 GCA_019241425.1 Acetobacteraceae bacterium
GGCATTGCGCTGGCGCCGGAAAGCCGGCGCGACCAGGGGCTGGCGCTCAACATGAGCGTGGGCTTCAACCTGAACCTGCCGATCCTGCCGCGGCTGAGCCGCGGGCCGCTGCTCTCCGGGAGCGCAGAGGCGTCCCATGCCGAGCGCCAGATCAAAAACCTGCAGATCAGGACCGCATCGCGCCATGCCCTCGCCTCCAGTCTCTCCGGCGGCAACCAGCAGAAGATCGTCATCGGCAAGTGGCTCAATCACGGGGCGAAGCTGTTCCTGTTCGACGAGCCGACGGTGGGCGTCGATGTCGGGACCAAGGCCGAGATCTATCGTCTGATGGGCCGCTTGCTGCGGGACGGGGCCGGTATCATTCTGATCTCCTCGTACCTTCCCGAAGTCTACGAACTGGCCGACAGGCTGCACGTGTTCCGCGCCGGCAGCATGACCGCCCGGTACGAGCACAAGGCGGCCTCGCATGAAGACGTGCTCAGCAAAGCGATCGGTGTGTGATGTCGCAGGACGTAAGCCAAACCGTAACCGTCGCCGCCGGCCGCAAGCGGCTGCACATCCCGTTCGGACTGACCCTGCTATTGCTGCTGGCGGTGTTGTTCATCCTGCTCTCGGTCACCACCACGACCTTCCTGACCGAGCGCAACATTTCGAACTTGGCGCGCCAGGGCTCGATGATCGCGATCCTCGCGCTCGGCGAAACCTTCGTCATCATCACGGCGGGGATCGATCTGTCGGTCGGCGCCGTGGTCGGGTTCGCGACCGTGATCGTCGCCTGGCTGCTGACCCACGACTTCCCGATCTGGGCCTCGGTGCTGATCACGCTCGCCGTCGGCTTCGGTATCGGCGCATTCCATGGATTCGGCGTGACCACGATGGGATTGCCGGCCTTTATCATAACGCTGGCGACGTTGACCTCCTTGCGCGGCATCGGGCTGCTGATTACCAACGGCGCCACGATCTCGATCACCAATGACAGCTTCACGCGGTTCTCGCTGGGCGACGTGTTCGGGATCGTTCCCAATTTGTTTGCCATGGTCATCCTGGTCGCCGTCCCGACATGGCTGTTTCTCAATCACAGCCGCTGGGGACGGTATCTGTTCGCGGTCGGCTCCAATGCCGAGGCGGCGCGGCTGTCGGGCGTCAGCGTCGTGCGCACCACCTACATGGCCTATATTCTTTCCAGCGTGTGCGCGGCCTTTGTCGGGCTGCTGCTCGCATCCCGGATCGGCATCGGTAACGCGACCCAAGCGGAGGGTTGGGAATTGCTGGCGATCGCCTCCTCCGTGATCGGCGGCACCAGCCTGTTCGGCGCCGTCGGCTCGTGGCACGGCCCGCTGCTCGGAGCGTTCATCCTCGCGACGATCAATAACGGCGCCAACCTGCTGAACGTCAACTCATTCTGGCAGAGGATCATCACCGGCGCGCTCATCATTTTGATCGTCTATTCCGACCAGCTTCGGAGGCGCCGACGGTGACGCGGGCGTTCGCCGCTTCGCATGCGTCCTTCTCGCTGACGTGCTAGGCTAAGATATGGCTGAACCAGCTCGCACCCGTATGACGTCCGACGAGTTCATCGCCTGGGCGGTGGAGCGACCGGCCGGGGAGCGCTACGAGTTGGTCGCGGGCGAGGTCGTTGCCATGGCGCCCGAGCGGTCCGCGCATGCTTTGACCAAGGGACGGGTTTTCCGGCGGCTGGCCGAGGCTGTCGAAGCGGGCGGCCTGTCGTGCACGGCCTATCCGGACGGGATGGCGGTCGAGATCGATAATTTCACCACGTATGAGCCCGATGCTCTGGTCCTTTGCGGCCCGCCATTAGCCGATGACGCAGTCAAGATCACCGATCCCGTCATCGTGGTCGAAGTGTTGTCGCCTTCGACCCGGGCAAGGGATGCTGGCGCGAAGCTGGAGGACTATTTCCGGCTTGCATCGGTCCGCCATTATCTGCTGCTCAAGACCGAAAATCAGACCGTCATTCACCACCGGCGCGACGATGGGGGCGACATCGCGACCCGCATTCTTCGCGAAGACCCGGTCATTCTCGATCCACCCGGGATCACACTGCGCGATCTGTTCACGCGACCATCCTAGCGCATTTCGGAGCTGGTATGCTCCGCAGCCAAAGCGGCTTTACCCGCATGTATCGGTGGCGACTTGATTGGCGCGGGCTGCGTCGAGGCTGATCTTTTCTATTGCTCCGATACCGGAATGGAACAATACAGTCATGGTGGCGAGTGGTGATCCGCTACTGACGGGTTTGCCGTGCGCAGTCGTGACTGGGTTTAGCAAAAGCAGTGAGGGAGGCGTCCGTGTCCGCACGTATCGAGTGCTGGGGAGCATCCATGCGTGCTCTGTCGCGGATCGGTCTGGTGCTTCCGCTATTCGGGAGCTTGGTCTGGTTGCTCCCCGCACCGGCCCGGGCGACCGGCGAGGCGGTCTCGCCGATCCGCGGCGTATTGCTGATCGGCGGGTTCCGGAGCCAGCACGATTTGGAGTCGATGACGGCGGACGACCAGCGAAACACGCTGATCGTCGAGCTGGTGAGCCGCACGCGCGACAACACCGCCTTCTACCAGGGTCTGAACGACACCGACCTCGCCGGTGCCGGCTCGCTGCTCGTCTTCCTGCGTGAGGCGCATCGTCGCAGCGATGCCGACCTGAAGACGATGAGTGCCGACGACATGCGCAATACGACGATCGTCGAGTTGGCCGCGCAGACGCATCGCGCTGGCCCCGACCTGCAGGCGCAGCCGAACCTGGAACTCGCCCGCCTGCTGCTCGGGCCGGAACGCTCCTACATCCGAGGCGTCCTGCTGGTCGGCAAGTTCCGCAACCAACTCGAACTCGACGCCATGTCGGGCGAGGACCAGCGCAACACCCTGATCGTCGAGCTGGCGAACCGGACCGGCCAGAACGTGCCGTTCTACCAGGGCCAGAACGACGCCGACCTTGCCGGGATGGGCGCGCTGCTGGTCTATCTGCGTCACGTGCAGAGTCGCACGGATGCGCAGATCAAGACCATGAGCGCCGACGACATGCGCAACACGGTTATCGTCGAAATCCACGCCCAGACCCGCCGCAGCGACCTTCAGGCGCTGACCAACCTCCAGCTTGCCATGCTGGCGCTTGGCCTGCGCGCCCTGCCGAATACCGACAACCTCCCCGAGGCGCTACGCCCCGGCCAGCACGTCATGATCGCTCGGGTCAGCCAAGCCTATAGCCAGACGACTACGCGGAGCTTCAGCGACGTCCCGTTCGTCGGCCTTTTCATTGGACGTGACGTGGATTGCACGCACGGCTTTCAAATTCAGGCGCCGGCCAGCCCGGTGGGCGCCGGCTTCACCGGCTTCGCCGGATGGGGACAGGTGGAGGGCGACGGTCATCCGGGCGCCAGCAAGGATAGCTGCCTCTCCTGGGTCTCGCGGCTAATGCTCGATTTCGACCTGACCGCGTTCCGCGCGCTGCCCTCGCCCGCCACGTTCCAACGTGCCGTGCTGGCCTATAACGAGCAGGAGGCGCCAGCCTGCGCGATTATGGTGTACACGCAAGGCGGTTTCCTCGCCGACGCGCTGCCATGCTGGACCTCCGGCGGCGGCGCTCGGGAGGCCAAGGCCACCGGCTGCCTGACGCTGAAAATCCCCAACGAGCACTGGATCGCCAATCCGCCCGGCAACCGCCTGATCGGCTGGCAGGACTGGCCGCCGGCCGGGAGGGCGGGCCCTTCCTCCTGGGACGTGACGCAGGTGATTCAGGCGCGCACCAATCCCGGCATAGGCCAGCAGCCAATCGGCGACGGATTCATGCTGCTGGGCGAGATCACGGACGTCGGCAACCTGAACGCCCGCGACAACACACGCTGCGCCTCGCAGCTCTCGGACGTGCGGGTGGAGATCACCTATACGATCCCGCCGGTGCAGGAGACCTATGATCCGCCCCCGATCAAGTGACCGGCGGACGCGGCCCTGTATCCACGAAGAGTCCGACGTACCGTAAGGCCGCTCTCGGGGACGATCGCGGCAGCCGCCCCTATTTCGCGAAATCGGGTCGGCCCGCCAGGCGGCGTGCGGTGCGCTGGATGGGTCGGCCCGCTATGCGCACCGCCAGCCTCAGAGCGACGCCCGGGTAGAGGTGGACCGGCGCCAACCGTTGGCTGGCGCGCAGTTTCCCGCGTGCCGCCAGCCGGGCAGCCGCTCCCGAAAGCATTCTGATCGAATATTTGCGGTTCTCTTCGGTCATCCGTGGCAGGGCCCGCATGATCGAGTCACGGACAAAGGCGCAGTCCTCGAATTCGAGTTCGTACGGCCGGTAGCTCGTCAACTCCAGGAGTTTTGCGGAGGCCGAAGCCGCGAGCCGCTCCGCCTCGTTTGCCTCCAGGTCGCGGCTGCCCAGGGCGACCATGTTCTCCAGAGAACGGGCCTGCTCGTAGTCGCGCTGCGCCGTCGTTGGAAACGCGAGATCGGGGCGGTTGGCACGGCGACGCATCGCCGAGAGCCCGGAGCGCTGCGAGTTGACCGCAGCCACCCGGCCGTTGCGCACCGACGTGCTGCTGACGCTTTCCGAGTGCATGCGATAGTAACCGAGCAGGTCCGGCATGCTGCTCAGCCGTCCCACTTCCTGCAGGCGCCAATAGAGATCGACATCTTCCGCGTAGATGACGTGGCGATAGCGCCCGACCGTCTCGACCGCTTCGCGGCGCATCATGACGAAAGGATGCGCGAGATAGGGCTCGCGCTGCGGATACCAGGTCGGATCGGCAAGATCGGCCGACCGGAAATGCAATACCGGGCCGAAGACTGTCCCTGCCTCATCCATGTGGCGGATCGCCCCGGAGACGGCCACGCAATCCGGATGCTCTTCGAGGTAGCGCAGTTGTTTCTCGAACCGATCAGGCAGGGCGATATCGTCGGCATCGAGACGGGCGACGATATCGGATGTGCAAAACGCGAGACCGGCATTCGCGGCGTCGACGATGCCGCTGTTCTCCCTGTTCAGGAGGAGGATGCGCGGATCCGCCGCCGCCAGACACTCTATGATGGGGCGCGTGCCGTCCGTGGAGCCGTCATTGACGACGATGATCCTGATGTCCCGCACGGTCTGCGCCTGGATACTCGCGACCGCGCTCTCGATCGTCTTCGCCCCATTATAGACCGACATCACAACGTCTACGCACGCAGCCAAACTCTTGTACTCCAGGACTTCTCTCGGGGGAGCCGGGTGGTCGAAGGCGAGATCGCCGGGTAAGCCGGGGATCTAGCCCGGCCGCGACCTTCTCCGGGTGCTGCGTGCCGCACGGGCGCCTTCGGGCGCGAGGATACGGGCAGCGGCGGCGACCGCGCCGGGTCGACAGCATGCAATCACATCGGAATCCTGGACCGGCTCGTTGTGTTCCTGCGTAAACGATTCCCGGCCTGGTGAGTTCGGAAGGGTACCGACTCAAAAAAGTTTCAGACCGGAAGCCTTTCGTGAGAAGGGGGTTGAACCCGTTCTCCCGAGTAACGTCCCCGTTTGTTCTCCACCCAGTATACCGCCCCGTCAAGCTCCGATACCAAATCCTCGTACCCGGCGGTATGGTTTGCAAAGACCGATTCGGCGATTGGCCGCTCGTGCGGAGCGACGTCTCGCCGCTTCCGCTGAGGAGACCGAGGATTGATCGTCGGCGAGCGTCGTGAAATGTGGCTGCGTCTCGCCACCGAGGCGACCGGGGGCGCCTCGGGCGATCGTCTCAGCTACCCTACAGGTGAGGGCTTCGAACTCCCGGCGCTCGCCACGCCGGACACCGCGGCGCCGGTTTTCGTGCCCCGCGGGCAAAGAGCCGACGGCCGGAGTTGGGACCTGCGGACCCGGATCGACACTGCCGATCCGTGCGCGGCGATTGCCGACATTCTGGACGACATCAGCGGCGGCGCCAGCTCCGTGCTCCTCGATCTAATGGGGCCGCAGCGGATCCGAGGGGTCAAGGGTCCCGATGATCTCCGGCAGGTTCTGGACGGCGTGGCGCTGAGAGAGACGCCCGTTGCCTTGGATGCCGGGCTGTCTGGGCTCGAAGCCGCCGATTGGCTCGTTGCCGCAGCGCGCGGGGCGCCGCTCGCGGAACTCGCGTTCCATTTCGATCCGTTGGGGTCGATGGCGGAAGCCCGATCGGCCCCGGCGGGAAGCGGCGACCTGCTCGGCGAATGGGCGCAAGCGGCGCTTCGCCACCTCGAAACGCATCCGCGATCGACGTTGTTTCTCGCGTCCGGGCGGGCAATCCATGAGAGCGGCGCGCGCCGCAGCCAGGAACTCGGGTTCGTTGCCGCGTCCGGTCTCGCCTATGCCGAGGCGCTCACCGAGGCGGGGCTGTCCTGGGATGAGGCGTTCTCCCGGATCGTTCTCGGCCTCAGCGTCGACGCCGACATGTTCGGCAGTGTCGCAAAACTGCGCGCAGCGCGCCTCATATGGGCCCGCTTGACCGAGGTCTGCGGCGCGCGGGCGCCAGCGCGGATCGAAGCGCGATCGTCGCGGCGGCTGCTTTCGCCCGACGATATTTGGAGAAGTTTGCTGCGGCTCGCGACCGCGACATTCGCCGGCGCTGTGGGAGGCGCAGACGCCATCATCATCGAACCGCCGCCCACCGCAAATGAAGGCGCCGAGGTGCCGGCCCGGCGGCACATCCGCGGTATACAACTCGTGTTGATGGAGGAGGCGGGTCTCGGTGGCGTCGCCGATCCGGCTTCCGGATCGTGGTTCCTGGACCGCTACGCACGGGAACTCGCGCGTAGCGGCTGGCGCGTATTTCAGGCGATCGAGCGTGCGGGCGGCGCGGAGGCGGCCATTCGGTCGGGCGCGGTGGCTGACCTTGCCATGCGCGGCGGGGCAGAGTGATGCGGCGGGCACCGGACTTCGGCCGTATCGCTTTCGACGACGACAAGGGAGAGGCGGGCGCGGCGGCGTTGCACGGCGCCGGCGCACCCAGCCCTTACCCCGGCCTCGAGCCCTATCTGCGTGGCCCGTACCCGGCGATGTACACGGCGAAACCTTGGACGGTCCGGCAATATGCGGGCTTCTCCACGGCGGAGGAGTCGAACGCTTACTATCGCCGCGCTCTCGCCGCCGGCCAGACCGGGCTATCGGTTGCGTTCGATCTGCCGACGCATCGCGGATACGACAGCGATCACCCCGGGGTGCGGGGCGATGTCGGGCTGACCGGGGTTGCCGTCGATTCCGTGCTCGACATGCAGGCGCTGTTCGACGGCATTCCGCTCGACAGGGTCAGCGTGTCAATGACCATGAGCGGCGCCGTCCTCCCGGTCCTCGCGTTGTTTCTCGTGGCGGCCGCCGAGCAGGGCGCGCCGCCGGAGACACTGGCGGGAACCATCCAGAACGACATCCTGAAGGAGTTCATCGCCCGCAACACCTATATCTATCTGCCCGCACCGTCGATGCGGATCGTTGCCGACATCATGGCATTCGCGTCCGCGCGCATGCCGCGGTTCAATTCGATTTCGGTCAGCGGCTACCACATGCACGAGGCAGGGGCGCCGGCCGATCTGGAACTCGCCTACGCCCTGGCGAATGGCCTCGCCTATCTGCAAGCGGGGTTGCGGGCCGGGCTGCCGATCGACGCCTTCGCGCCGCGCATGTCATTCTTCTGGGCCATCGGCAGGGACCATTTTCTGGAAGTGGCCAAGCTGCGCGCGGCGCGCCTGCTTTGGGCAAGGCTCGTGCGCGAGCGTTTCGACCCCGAAGATCCACGCTCGCTCTGTCTGCGGGCGCATTGCCAGACCTCCGGTTGGTCGCTGGCGTCCCAGGACGTCGTGAACAACGTGACGCGGACCTGGGTGGAGGCGTTGGCGGCGGTGGGCGGAGGCACGCAAAGCCTGCACACGAATTCGCTCGACGAGGCGTTTGCGCTGCCGACGGATGGCTCGGCCCGGATCGCGCGCGACACCCAGCTGTTCCTGCAAGGCGAAGCGGGAATGGCCCGTGCCATCGACCCGTGGGGCGGATCGTTGCATGTCGAGCGCCTGACGCATGATCTCGCCGCCAGGGCGATGGCGCATATCGGCGAAATCGACGCGATCGGCGGCATGATCCCGGCGATCGAGGCGGGTATTCCGCAACGTCGGATCGAAGCGTCCGCGGCGCGCATGCAGGCCCGCATCGACAGCGGCGAATACGCGATCATCGGCGTGAATAAGTATCGATCCGAACGCCCGGAGGAGGTTCCGGTGCGCAAGATCAACAACGACGCTGTGGTCGCCGAGCAGATCGGAAAGCTCGTCCGGCTCCGCGCCGGCAGGGACGAAGTGGAGGTGAGCCGGACGCTGCGGAGCCTGGCCGACGGCGCGCGCGGCTCGGCCAACCTCCTCGCGCTGGCGATGGAGGCCGCGCGGGCGCGCGCGACCGTCGGGGAGATGTCGGACGCGCTTGGGGCTGTGTTCGGGCGGCACGAGGTCCGGCCCGAGCCGGTGCCGTCCGTTTCGGCGCGGCAGCCGACGGCGGATGACCCGCTTTGGCGGGTGCGGTCCTTCGTTCGTGCGTTCGAGGAAGCCGATCGGCGTCCACCCAAGATCCTGGTCGCGAAGCTCGGCCAGGATGGTCATGATCGCGGGCAGAAGGTGGTCGCCAACGCGTTCGCCAGTTTCGGCTTCGAGGTCGAAATCGGCGCTTTGTTCCGGTCTCCCGCGGAAACGGCGCGCGAGGCGGTCGCGGCCCGGGTTCACGTGATCGGCGTGTCGTCCCTGGCCGCGGGCCATCTGACATTCGTGCCGGAACTGCGGGCCGAACTCCGCAAGCGCGGAGGGAACGAGGTGATGATCGTTGTCGGTGGCGTCGTTCCGCCCTGTGACATCGGCCCTCTTCTCGAAAGCGGCGTCGCCGCGGTTTACGGACCCGGCACCAATCTGGCGCACGCTGCGATCGACCTGTTGACCCGGCTGAACGAGCATCTGGGCTACGCTCAGGCGCCGGCGCTCCCCGCTCCCGCGTGATCGGTCGGTTGAACCACGTTGGGATCGCGACGCCCTCCATCGAGCGATCGGCGGCTCTCTACCGGGATGTTCTGGGAGCGTGCCGCATTCATCCGACTGTCATTGTTCCCGATCAGGGCGTCGCCGCCTGCTTCATCGACCTGCCGAACACGCAGTTGGAGCTGATAGAGCCGTACGGCCCGGACTCGCCGCTGACCTCGTTCCTGAGCCGGCATCCATTGGGCGGCCAGCACCATCTGTGTTTCGAGGTTGCCGATCTGCGGGCGGCCGTCGCGGAGTTGCAAAGGCGAGGCTTCGACCTTCTCGGGCAGGGCGTCCCTCGCATCGGAGCCCATGGATGGCCGATTGTGTTCCTCCATCCGAGGACGATGAATGGCGGGCTGACGGAGTTGATGGAGCAGCCGAAGCGCCCAGCCGAGCCATGAGCGGCGCCCCGTCTCTCGCGACGGGCGAGGGTGTGCGCAGGCCCGGGGCTTTGCGGGTGTTGCTCGCCCTGGCGCTGCCACTCCTCTCCGGACATCATCACGCCGTGGCTTCCAGCCTCGATGCCTTCGATCAGGCGGCGTATACCCATCCGCAGCGCTTGATCGAAATCGCGCCCGGCCGGCGCTTGAACCTTTATTGCCTCGGGCGGGGATCACCGACCGTCGTTCTGGACGCGGGGTTGGCCAATTTCTCCCTGGCCTGGCGTTTTGTGCAGCCGGCGGTCGCCCGCTCGGTCCAGGTTTGCTCCTATGATCGGGCCGGCGAGGGCTTCAGCGATCCCGGCCCATTGCCGCGTACGAGCCGGGCCATCGTTGACGACCTGCATGCCCTGCTGCGCCGGGCGGGCATCGCCGGACCCGTCGTGCTGGTCGGGCATTCCTTCGGCGGTCTGAACGCCCTGTTGTACGCCGACACCTATCCCGACGCAGTGGCCGGACTGGTGCTGGTCGATCCGACCGTCCCCGAACAGGACGCCGCGCTCGCGCAGGTGCTGCCGAATTTACACGAGCTGAATCGCGGCGGCCTGCGCCGTTTGGAAGCCTGCGCGGCGGCGGCGAACCCGGCGGTCGGGGCGGCTACCGCGTCGGACGATGCGGCCTGCACACTCTCCGAGCCGGGCTTCGGCCCCGAACTCGGCCGCGTTTTGCGGATGATCGCTGGTCGCGCCGCCACCTGGCGCTCGCGGCAGTCCGAAGCCCATGAGCTTCTTACCATCGATCCCGGCACCGTTCCCGACGACATCGAGGAGTTGACGGAGGCGCGACGCCCATACGGCCGTTTGCCGATGCTTGTTCTGGCGGCGACCGTTGCGCCCGACTTTCTGTCGAAGGAGGACGGAGCGGCCTATCTCCGGGTCCGATCGCGCCTTCTGAAGGATGTGGCCGGTCGTTCGGACCGGGGTGTCTTGCGCCAGATCGAGGGCGCCGGGCACGCCATCCCGACCGACCGGCCGGACGCGGTCACGACGGCCATCCTGGACGTCGTGGAAAGCGTGCGAGGCGGGGAGTTGCGCCCGAACACATGGCGGAACGGTCCGGGCCGGCCACCGAAGCCGCAGTCGCCCGGCTGATCCGGTTCGCGCGGGAAAGAGTTGCCGATGGGATACGCGGCAGTACGGAAGATCGATGGAAACCTCAACCAGAGCGGGATCAGATGATCCGATGTTTGCGAATCGTCTGATGCGGGCCTAAAGAGGGGTCATGCGCCATGATACTGAAAATCCGCTCGGTGGCTTCCACTTTACAGCGCTGACGACTCGGCTGGGCGTGGCAGTGCGGCTGCGAGTGACGGCGAACGCGTCTCCTTATTGTAATCCTTCATCGAACTTGTCTCAATAGTACTTTTTTATTCCACCCGGTGTCACGCTGAAGCTGGATTGCGGCCGCCTCGCCGCCTGATCGATCGCGACGAATGTCGGCGCATGCAAAGGCATTGCTGACCATCATGGGGCTGAGCGCGCGCGCGATCGGAAGGCGGGTGTAGCGGCGTGAGGACGGAACGGAGAGAGCGACGGGATGACGCATACGACTCTCTTCTGCATTCCCCATGCCGGCGGAGGTGCTTCGGCATTCCGGCGCTGGAGTGAGGCCCTTGAGTCCCATATCCAACTGAAGGTGCTGCAATCGCGTGGACGCGAAAGCCGCTTCAACGAACCGCCGCTGGCCGATTTGGACGCCGTGGTCGGGGATCTCTACGCGCTGATGGAGCCGCATCTTGGCCCGCGCTTTGCGCTGTTCGGGCATAGCATGGGCGCCCTGCTGGCATTCGAGCTTGCGCAGATGGCTCGGGCCAGGACGGGGCACGCACCCTCCCACCTCTTCGCTTCTTCCTGCCGCGCGCCCAGCCTGCCGCAAACGACCGCTCCCATCGCGCGCCTGCCCGACGCTGATTTCGTCACCGAATTGATGCGAAGGTATGGTGGTATTCCCGCGAGCATATTGGCAGACCAGGACTACATGGCGGCCGTTCTGCCGGCCATCCGGGCTGATTTCACTATTCTGGAAGACTATCGCCGCCGGCAATGGCCCCTGCTCGATTGTCCCATTTCCGTCTTCGCCGGACGCGCCGATGGCGTGATACCCCGTTCGACGCTGCTCGGCTGGCGGAACGAGACGACCGGCGCGTTTGCGCTCGAGATGCTTGAAGGCGATCATTTTTATCTGCAGTCGCAGCGAAACGTTCTGGCAAGTCTGGTCTCTTCTGCGCTAGAGCAGCCCGCAAAGGTCTTTCATGCGGAATGTATTCGGCTTTGAACTTCTGAATGGGACAGGGTAAGTTTTTGATGACCCGGACTGCTGCGGACTCCGTCGCGATCATCGGCACGGCGTGCCGTTTCGCCGGCGCGCCGAATACCGCAGCGTTATGGGATATGCTGATCGGTGGCCGGGAAGGTGTCCGGGACTATACACCGGGGCGCACCGCCGAACTCGATGCATTCTACGGCGCCGCCGGCGGTGAGTTCGGGCCGGTCAACCGGCGCGGCGGCTTTCTCGATGATCTCGATCGGTTCGACCCGGAGTTTTTCAACATTTCGCCGCGCGAGGCGGTGTTCATGGACCCGCAGCAGCGGCTGCTGCTCGAGGTGAGCTGGGAAGCGCTGGAAGCGGCGGGCCAGCAGCTGGAACGTATCGCCGGCGCGCGGACCGGGGTGTTCGTCGGCACGTGGAACAACGACTACGGACAGCAGGTCGAGACGCAACAGGCGGTTGCGGATATCCGCAGCACCGTCTGCAACGGCCTGTTCGGTGCCTCCAGCCGGATTGCATTCGCGTTCGGCTTTCGTGGACCGGAAATGTCGGTCAATGCCGGTTGCGCATCCTCGCTTTCCGCCCTCCACCAGGCGGTGATCGCGCTGCGCTCGGGGGCGTGCGATCTGGCGGTGGTCGCCGGTGTGAATGCGATCATCCGTCCGGAGATCACGCAGGCGTTCGGCCGCGCCGGCGCGCTGTCACCGGAAGGACGGTGTAAGTTCGGCGATGCCAGCGCGGACGGGTTCGTGCGCAGCGACGGCGCGGGCGTGCTGATCCTCAAGCGGCTGGAGGATGCGGTTGCGGCAGGCGATCGCGTCCACGCCACCGTTCTCGGAACGGCGGTCAACAACAACGGAAGCAGCGGCGGCTTCTATATGCGGCCGAGCGAAGTGGGGCAGGCGGAAGCGATCCGGTCGGCGCTTGCGGATGCCGGCGTGTCCGCGGCTGATCTGCACTACATCGAAGCGCACGGCACCGGCACCGGCGTCGGCGATCCGATCGAGCTGAACGCCGTTGCAACCGTGGTCGGCCGCCATCCGGATCGCACGGCGCCGTGCCTGATCGGTTCGGTCAAGAGCAATCTCGGCCACACGGAAGCCGCCGCGGGTATCGCCGGCGTCCTCAAAACGGTGCTTGCGCTGGAAAACAAGCATATTCCACCGACCCTGCATGTCAGGGAGCGCAACCCCAACATCGACTGGGACGAAGCCGGCCTTGCCTTGGTCACGAGCGGCACCGCGTGGCCCGACACTGGGCCGCGACGGGCGGGCGTGAGTTCCTTCGGCCTCACCGGCACCAACGCGCATGTTATCCTCGCCGAGGCGCCTGCCGTGGCTTCATTGCCGGAGCCACGGCCGAGGCGCGCTTGGGCGCTGCCCATCAGCGCGAACTCACCGGAAGCCTTGAATACGCTTGCGTCTCGCTATGCCGAGGCGCTGACGGCGCGGCGCGATTTACCGGATATCTGCTTCACGGCAGCGACCCGGCGTGCGGCCTTGCCGCATCGCGCCGTCGCCGTCGGCGCCGACCGCGACGATTTGGCGGCGGGGCTGCGGCTCTGGGCCGAGCGGGGCGAAGCGCCGTTCGTGCAATCGGGCCGCGTGCGGTCGGATGAGGCAAGCGGGGTCGTGCTGGTGTTTCCCGGTCAGGGCTCGCAATGGACCGGCATGGGCCGCGAGCTGATCGAGGTCGAGCCCGTGTTCCGGGACGCAATCACGCTTTGCGACGCGGCCGTGCGCGCGGAAGTGGGTTGGTCCGTGCGCGACATACTGCTCTCCCCGTCCGGGCTCGAGAGCTTCGGCATCGAGCGCATTCAGCCGACGTTGTTTTCCGTGCAGGTCGCGCTGGCGGCGCTGTGGTCGAGTTGGGGCGTGAAGCCGGATCTGGTGGTCGGCCACAGCATGGGGGAGATCGCGGCGGCACACGTGGCCGGCGCGCTTTCGCTGCAAGACGCGGCTTCCATCATCTGCCGGCGCAGCGCGATGATGACCCGGTTCACCGGCCAGGGCGCGATGACGCTGGTCGAGCTGCCGATGGCAGACGCCGCCGACGCGCTGCACGGCTATGAGGATCGGGTTTCGATCGCCGTGAATAACGGGCCGCGATCGACCGTTCTGGCCGGCGAACCGCAGGCCCTTGCGGCCGTGGTCGAGCGTCTCGAAAGCAGAGGCGTGTTCACCCGCCCGGTGGCGGTGCAGGTCGCGGCGCACAGCCCTCAGATGGATCTGATCCGCGACGAATTGCACGCCGCGTTGGCGGATTTGCAGCCGCGCAGCGGCATCGTGCCGATCTATTCAACCTTGCTCGGCCGTTTGACGGACGGCGCCGAATGCGATGCGCGCTACTGGGCCCGCAATCTTCGCGAGCCCGTGCTTTTTCATCCTGCCCTGAAGGCGATCATCGCCGCGGGATCGCGCATCTTCATCGAGGCGAGTCCGCATCCGATCCTGCTGCCGGCGATCGAGGAAACCGCGCGGGACGCCGAGATCGACCTGCTGACGCTTGCCTCGCTTCGGCGGGAGGAGCCGGAGCAGGCGACGATGCTGGCCGGTTTCGGCAAGCTGTTCGCCGAGGGCTATCCGGTGGACTGGTCGCATCACTATCCGGCGGGCCGGGTTGTCGACCTGCCGCCGCATCCTTTCCGGCGGCAGAGATACTGGCCCGAAAGCGAAGAACCGCGGCAGGCGTCGCTCGGCGGCGGGCATCCGTTGCTGACGGCTCCGGTCAAAACGGCCGAGCAATCCTGGATTTGGACCTCTCGCCTCAACGCGGAGCTGTTGCCGTGGCTCCGGGACCACGCGGTGCGCGGCGCGATCCTGTTGCCGGCGAGCGCTTACGTGGAGATCGCGCTGCACGCCGCTCAGGACGTCGCCGGGCAGGCCGCTGTGAGCGTCGAGAATCTGCGCCTCAAGGAAGCGATCACGGTC
>JAFAXA010000061.1 GCA_019241425.1 Acetobacteraceae bacterium
TTCAGCGCGCTCAGATCGACGAGCGTGCGCGGTGTTTCCACATGGTTCTTCATCAGTTGCATGAGGTCGGTGCCGCCGGCGATGAAGGCGGCGCCGTCCATCCGCCCGGTCTCCGTCGCCGCTCCGACCGCGGCGGGGTGGGTCAAGGTGAAGAACTGCATGGGTCAGGCCTTCCCGGCCGCGTCGCGGATCGCGGCGACGATGTTCGGGTAGGCGCCGCAGCGGCAGATATTGCCGCTCATCCATTCGCGGATCTCGGTGTCCGATCCGGTGTGGCCCTCCTGCACGAGCGCAACCGCGGACATGATCTGGCCGGGCGTGCAATAGCCGCACTGGAACGCATCGCGCTGGAGGAAAGCCGCCTGCATCGGGTGCAAATTGTCGCCCTGCGCCAATCCTTCGACGGTGGTGATGGGGCGACCGCCGCAGCGGGCCGCGAGCGCCAGGCAGGAGACGATGCGCTCGCCCCCGAGATGCACGGTGCAGGCGCCGCACGAGCCGTGATCGCAGCCCTTCTTGGTTCCCGTCAGCCCCGCGTGCTCCCGCAGCGCGTCGAGCAGCGACGTGCGCGGATCGATCGAGAGCGGCAGGCGCTTGCCGTTCACCTGCAACACGACGTCGATCGTGTCGGGTGCGTGACCAGGAACGGGCGGAACGCCGGTATGGCGGGCCTGCGGCTTGGCCGGGGCTGGGGCACTCCGCGCCAGGGTCGTGATCCCCGCCGCGGTTCCTCCGATCACGCCGCGGCGTGTGACGTTCGACATTCCTCTTCCCCCCGGCTCCGTCACGGATTAACTGGGTCCGCCCCGGCGCGTTTCGGCTCACATCGGCGTGATGCTTCGGCGCGGCAGCGGCCGGCCCGGTTCGGGCAGAGGCGGATCGGTCCGACGCGCTCCCAGGAACACGCATGAATCACCCGACTGACGGCATCGGCGTTCCGGCGCGCCACTGGGCGATGCTGACGATCGCGCTCGGCGTCAGCATGGCCGTCCTGGACGGCAGCATCGCCAATGTCGCCCTGCCGACCATCGCCCGCGACGTCGGCGCAACGCCGGCCAACGCGGTGTGGGTGGTGAACGCCTACCAGCTTGCGGTGACGGTGTCGCTGCTTGCCTGCGCGTCACTCGGCGAAATCGTCGGTTACCGGCGCGTGTATCTGACCGGCCTCGCGGTGATGACGCTCGCCTCGCTGGCCTGCGCGTTGTCCGGCAGCCTGTTGGCACTCAGTCTGGCGCGCGTGCTGCAGGGATTGGGCGCGTCGGCGATGATGGGCGTCAACATCGCCCAATTGCGCTTCGTCTATCCGCGGCGGATGCTTGGCACCGCGCTCGGCATCAATGCGATGGTGGTCGCCGTTTCCGCCGCGATCGGACCGACGCTCGCTTCCGCCATTCTGTCGGCCGCGTCGTGGCAGTGGCTGTTCCTGGTCAATGTCCCGATCGGCGCGATCGCGGTTCTGATCGGCTCGCGGGTGTTGCCCGAAACACCGCGCGGCACGCACGCCTTCGATTGGTTGAGCGCGCTTCTGAATGCTGCTGCATTCGGGCTGCTCATTACCGGCATCGACGAAATCGGGCACGGCGAAGCGCCGCTGCTCGTCGCGCTCGAAATCGCCGGCGGTGTCGGCTTTTTCTGGCTGCTGGTGCGCCGGCAGGGCGCGCGCGCCGCCCCGTTGCTGCCGGTCGACCTGCTGCGCATTCCGATGTTTTCGCTCTCGGTCCTGACCTCGGTCTGCTCCTACGCAGCGCAGATGCTGGCTTACGTCTCGCTGCCGTTTTTCTTGCAGGACACGCTCGGCTACGGCCAGGTCGCGACCGGGCTGTTGATGACGCCCTGGCCGGTGGCGGTCGCCGTTGCGGCTCCGCTTTCCGGCCGGCTGACCGACCGCTACCCGGCTGGGGTGCTCGGCAGCGTCGGCCTTTTCATCATGGCGTGCGGCCTGGTGCTGCTGGCGACCCTGCCCGCGCATGCAACGCCACTCAACATCGGCTGGCGCATGGCGCTGTGCGGTGCCGGGTTCGGCCTGTTCCAGACACCAAACAACCGCACCCTGATGGCCTCCGCGCCCTCGCATCGCAGCGGCGGCGCCGGGGGCATGCTGGCGACGGCGCGGCTGCTCGGGCAAACGACGGGAGCCGCCCTCGTTGCGGTCGCGTTCAGCTTCTTCGCCGAGCGCGGCGGTGTGGTGAGCCTCGGCGGCGGCGCCGTGTGCGCGGCGGCGGCGGCGGCCGTCAGCCTGCTTCGCCTCAGCGGACGCGCCAAGGCGGCGCCGCGCGCGTCAGTCCCGGGCGAGGTACCCGCGTCGGGCGGTGTCCGGCATCCATAGCGCGGCGGCGAGGGCGAGGCAGCAGAGGGCGGTGACGTACCAGGCGAACCAGCCCTCATGCCCGGCCGACTTGAACCACAGGGCGACATACTCCGCGGTTCCGCCGAACAGCGCGTTGGCGATCGCGTAGGACAGGCCGACACCCAGCGCCCGCACCTCGGTCGGAAACAGCTCGGATTTCACCAGCCCGCTGATGGAGGTGTACAGGCTGACGATCGCGAGGGCGCAGAGGACCAGGAAGAAGGCGCCGGTCGGGCTCGTGACCGAACCGATCGCCCGCAGGAAGAACACGGTCGTCAGCACCGTCAAAATACCGAATGCAACGAGGCAGCGCTTGCGGCCGATCCGGTCCGACAATGCGCCGAACACGGGTTGCAGCAGCATGTAGCAGACCAGCACGACCGTCATCACGGCGCTGGCCGTGCGCGCATCCATGTGCGCCGTGTTGACGAGGTATTTCTGCATATAGGTCGTGTAGGTGTAGAACACGAGCGACCCGCCCGCCGTCAGGCCGAGCACCATTAGGAACGGCTTGGTATGGTTGGCGAATAGCGCGGCGAGGCTGCCCGCGTCCTTGCTCCGGCGAATCTCGTCCGGGGAGGTTTCGGGCAGCGATCGGCGCAGATACATCGCGATCAGGGCGGCGGCGGCGCCGATCCCGAACGGAATCCGCCAGCCCCAAGTGTGGAGTTGGGCGTCGTCGAGGAACGCTTGCAGGGTTATCAGTACGAGCACGGCCAGAAGCTGGCCGCCGATCAGGGTCACGTATTGGAACGAGGCGTAGAAGCCGCGCTGGCCGCTGATCGCGACCTCACTCATATAGGTGGCGCTGGTGCCGTACTCTCCGCCGACGGACAGGCCTTGCGCGAGCCGGGCCAGTAGCAGGAGCAAGGGCGCCAGCGCGCCGATCGAGGCGTAGGTCGGCAATACGGCGATCACCAGCGATCCCCCGCACATCATCAGCACGGAGATCACCATGGACGCCCGGCGGCCTTGCCGGTCGGCGATCCGGCCGAACACCCAGCCGCCGAGCGGCCGCATCAGGAACCCGGCCGCGAAAATGCCGGCGGTGTTCAGCAATTGCGTCGTGGGATCGCCGGACGGGAAGAATGCGGAGGCAAAATAGAGAGAGGTGAAGGAGTAGACATAGAAGTCGTACCACTCGACCAGATTGCCGGAGGAGCCGCCGACGATCGCCAGAATGCGACGCCGGCGATCGATCCTCGCCAGATCCGGGTGGGGAGCCGCCCCTGCCGCCGCGTCCATCCGATTCTCCCCTGCGACCACGGCGCGAAAAGCGGCCGCCGGCGGATATTCCAGCGCCGCCCGTCAGCGCGGTCAATCTCCTGCCCGGCAGGGCGGCTCCGGCGCTCGGGATACGCTCTCCTTGCGAGCCGGTGCCGGGGACGAATAAGACTATCGCGATGACAATTCTGGACGCATGGTATTTCCCGCCCTAGTAGCGAGGTCGTAATGTCAGAACCCGCCCGCACGCCGCCGGACAAGCCGGCCGAAACACCGCCGGTGGTGGTGAAGAAATACGCGAATCGCCGACTCTATAATACGGAAAGCTCCAGCTACATTACCCTCGATAATCTGGCGGAGATGATCCGCAAGGGGCGGGACTTCGTCGTCTACGACGCCAAAAGCGGGGAAGACATCACCCGAGGCGTGTTGACCCAGATCATCGTGGAAGAGGAAGGAAAAGGGCGGGCGATGCTCCCCACCAGCTTCCTGCGCCATCTGATCGGCTTTTATGGAGACAGCGTTCAGAATCTTGTGCCGCGCTATTTGGAGCAGAGCATGGCGGCGTTCGCCCATCAGCAGCAGCAGGTACGGGCCGCCATGCAGCAGACCATGGGAAGCTTTTTTCCATTCGGGAACATGGAGGAAATCAATCGCCAGAACATGGCGATGATGGAACGGGCGATGAACCTGTTCACGCCTTTCCCGCGTCACGGAGAGGGAAGCGCGGGCGGCGACGCCGTGACCGGTCGGTCACCGACCGCCACCGAGCAGGAAATCAGCCGACTGCAAAGCGAGCTCGAGTCGCTACACCGCCAACTCGCTCAGGCACTCGCGGCGCATGGCGAGGCGAAGGCGCTGGAGAGCGCCGGTAGCGAGCCCGCTTCCGCCTCCGTGACGCCGCTGCGACCCGCTACGCCCGAATGAAACCATCTACCATCAACACTACTGCGTGAGATAGCGGCGTCCCCGCCAACCGAGCGGGAAAATCCGCTCCTGTGATCTCCCATCTCGCTGAAGATCCGATATGAACGACGGAGTGACAGCGGGGGAATACACGGATGTCCGACCCCAACTCTGCTTCCGCGACGAGCCTGCTCGACGCTGATGACCAAGCCTCGCTTGGGGAAGCCCGCGATTTCGACGGCGAGTGCCGTTCGGGGGGTCGCGCCAGCCTGACGGATCGACATGTCGGGGCGCGGATCCGCGAGCGCCGCGTGATGCTCGGTCTGTCGCAACAGCAATTGGCACAGATGATCGGCGTCACCTATCAGCAGGCCCATAAGTATGAGCGCGGGCTCAACCGGATTTCGGCGGGGCGGTTGTTCGAGATCGCCCAGGGCCTGAGCGTGCCGGTGTCCTGGTTCTTCGAGGGGCTGGCGACCGATACGAGGGCGGCCGAGATCACCCAGCGCCAGCGGATGTGCCTCGAACTGGCGCGCAATTTCGCGGCGATCGATAACGAGAAGCATCAGGAAGCGCTGAGCCAGATGGCGCGTGCGCTCGCCGCCCAGAACGAGCGGGAAGGGCTGGCGTAACCGCTTCCCACGGGCGACTGTAGCCGTGTATCGCATCCACACGGAGGCCAGTCGTGCGTTCTCTGTTGCTCGGTCTGATTCTGGCCGCCGGCCCGCTGGCGCCGGCCGCCCTGGCCGCCGATCCCAGCCGGGTCGGTACAGTTGATACGACCTTTCGCATGCTCGGCCGCAACGACCGAATCGTCGTCGAGCGATACGACGATCCGCGGGTCGATGGGGTAAGCTGCTACGTGTCGCGCGCCGAAACCGGCGGCGTGAAAGGCACGTTCGGATTGGCGACCGATCCAAACCGGTTCTCTATCGCGTGCCGCGCGACCGGGCATGTGACAATTAAAGGTCAGTTGCCCGACCAGGAAAACGTGTTCGGCGCGGCGGCGAGCTGGCTGTTCAAAGAGATCCGCGTGACGCGCATGATGGACGCGGAGAAGCACGTCCTGGTTTACGTTGTCTGGTCCACGCAAACCCTGAGTACGGGTGGCAGCGCGTTCAACAGCGTATCCGCCGTTCCCCTCGACGAGCGGTGAGCCGAGATCAGGCAGCCTCCGCGAGCACCAGGCGGCGCTTGGCCGCAAGCAGCGGCACGGCCGCGTAGACGTCCTTCACGGCTTCGGTCATCAGCACCCCCGCGAGATGCGGCACGAGGGCGCGGCCCGCCCGTTCGAGTACCGGCGCGCTTCGAAGCACGATACGGAGCCGCGTCGGGGGGAGGTAGAGGGCGGTGTCCCGCCGCTCGACCCGGAACAAGGAGGCGCTCAGGATCCGGCCGATTTGCCCTGCTGAATAGGGCTGGCCGTGGCCGAACGGCGTCGCCTCCACATGCGCCCACCAGCCGCGCCGGTTCGGTGCGACGACCAGCAGCTTCCCGTCATCCTTCAGCACCCGCCAGACCTCGCGCAGCAGGCGGCGCGCATTGTCCGCCGCCTCCAGCCCGTGCACGAGCAGGATGCGGTCGAAGCAAAGGTCGGGGAAGGGCAGGCAGTCTTCCTCCGCCGTGCAGGACAGGTTGGCCCTGCCGGTCGGCCAGCGTGCGACGCCGACCTGCGCGGGCGTCAGGGCGACACAGCGTGCCGCCTGTTCCCGCCACAGCCGCAGATAGGGCGCGGCGTAGCCGATGCCGAGCACGGCCTGGCCGTGCATGTCGGGCCAGATCGCGCCCAGCCGGGCGCGTAGCAGACGCGCGGCCACGGCCCCGCGCGCGGTGCCGTAGAAGTCAGAGGCCGCGTGAGCGTCCGTCGCCATGACCTCCCTATACCACGTACGCGGTTCCGCAGGCGTGGCGCCGGTGCTACACATCGGCGATGCCCGTTCAAGCGCGGCCGGTGCCGATCCTGTCCGACAACTACGCCTGGCTGCTGACGGACAGCGGCACCGGCGCGGTCGCGATCGTCGATCCGGCCGATGCGGCGGCCTGCATCACCGCGATCGAGCACGCGGGCGGGCGGCTCGACCTCATCCTCCTCACCCATCACCACGCGGATCACGTGGCCGGAACCGATGCCGTCCGCGAGCGGTTCGGGTGCCCGGTTGTCGGCGCCGCGGCGGACGCGCACCGGCTGCCGGCGCTCGACCGCGCGGTGCGGTCCGGGGATGAGGTGGCGCTCGGGGCGGCGAAGGCGCAAGTGCTGGACACGCCGGGCCACACGGTCGGGCACATCTCATTCTATTTTCCGGACGGCGGCGTCCTGATCTGCGGCGACACGTTGTTCAGCCTGGGCTGCGGCAGGCTGCTGGAGGGCACGGCGGCGCAGATGTTCGGCAGCTTGCATGCATTCGCCGCGCTGCCGCCCGAGACGTTGGTTTGTTGCGGCCACGAATACACGGCGGCGAATGCCCGGTTCGCTCTCGCGGTCGATCCGGACAACGCCGCGCTCCGGCAACGGGCAGCCGAGATAAAGGCCGAGCGGGAGGCGGGCCGGCCCACTCTGCCCGCGCGCCTCGGCAGCGAACTCGCCCTCAACCCGTTCATGCGGGCGCCGGACGTGGCCGCGTTCGCCGATTTGCGGGCGCGCAAGGACCGGTTCTGATTGCCGTCGATGCGGTCATCCCGCTCGCCTCTCTTCGCCGGACGCGCATGATCGATCTCCGGTCGGCAAACCTCGCCGCGGCGGCGGTCATCGAGGCGTTGCGCCTCCAGCCTCATCCCGAGGGCGGCTATTATCGCGAAACATGGCGGGATCAGCCGGGCGGCGGTGGCCGGGGAGCGGGCACCGCCATCCTGTTCCTGCTGGCGGCCGGAACAAGGAGCCATTGGCACCGGGTCGACGCGTCGGAGCTGTGGATCTGGCAGGCGGGAGCGTCCCTCGCGCTTGATCGGTCCGCGTCGGGGAGTGGGGCCGATACGGTCCGGCTCGGCCCGGATCTCGCGGCCGGGGAACAGCTTCAGGCTTTGGTCAGGCCCGGATGCTGGCAGGCGGCGCGTAGCCACGGCGCGTGGACGCTCGTGACCTGCGTCGTGGCGCCGGCCTTCAGCTTCTCGGGGTTCGAGCTTGCACCGCCGGATTGGTCGCCGACCGCTTTCGCGTGAGAGTGATGCGCCGCCGCACTACTCGCGATCGGTCGGAGGAGGGTAGAACTGCCTGTGGGGAGCACCCGTGTAAGGCTGCCTGGCAGGTGTTCCTGCAACAGCTTCCGATAGGAGAATAGGATGAAGCCGATCCTCGCCGCCGCAGCGGCGTTGCTTTTTGTCTCGGGCGCCGCTCTGGCGCAAACCAGGGCCCTGGATACCGCGCCGCAATCCTCCGATACCGGTTCGACCGGCGGTCAGTCGCAGGTCACAACGCCCCAGGGGAACTCGTCCCAGGGTGATTCGTCACAGGGCTCGATGCACCAGAATAGCCGCCACAGCAGCATGCGGCATCACACGAGACATCACACGACCCATCACGCCACCACGTCGGGCGGCGACAACTCCGGCGGCACCAACGCGCCGCAGTAGCTGAAGGGTGAGGGGCCGGGTCGTGATCCGGTCCCTCGCACACTGGTTTCTACCGGCTCCAATCGGCTTTCGCCGCTTCGAGCTGCTGCTTCGCATCCTCCGCCGTCATGTTCAGCACGCGACGCGCGATGTCGTGGCGAAACCCGGCGCGACCGAACGCCGCGAGATCACGCGCCGCGGCCGGTGTTTCCGACGCGCTGCCCGCCGGAGCGACGCGGAATGGGCCGCAGCGACGCCTGCGGGCGTAAGCGAGTGCGGCGAGCAGTTCCGTTTCCTCATCCGCCGGCGCACTCTCCTCCGCCAGCGTCCGTTCCACGCCCCTCGCGGCCAGGTGCATGAGAATGGCGGAGCGCGACCGTCCGGCGCCGGCCAATCTGCGCGCACGCCCTTCGGCAAAGGTGCGATCGTTGACAAGCCCGCCTTCGGCCAGTGTCCGGACGAGAGCGCGTACCGTTTCGCGTAGCGCGCCGGCGGTCGCCGCGACCGCATCCGGATCGCCCAGCGCGGCGGCGCGGGCGGACCATCGCCTGATCCTGCGGTCCAGAACCGCGGTCAGAGACGCCCGCGTGGTCGCATAGCGCGCCAGATGCGCGAGCGCCGCCTCCCGGAGTGAGGCGGCATCCGGCGGGGTCGCGCCGGTCTGCGGCGTCGGCCGGCTTCGTTGACTTATGCTTTTCCGCGCAGCAATCATGGCCTCTTACCCTGCGTTCCGCGCGTGTTCGTCGTGCTTGGGCATTCAGGTTCGGAACCCGAGGTTAGGAACTTGCGCTACTCATGATCGCCCCCTTGATGCCGACCTACAACCGGGCCGACCTCGCCTTCGAGCGGGGCGAAGGCGTGTGGCTGTGGACGACGGACGGCCGCCGCTTCCTCGATTGCGGGGCCGGGATCGCGACCTCCGCGCTCGGACACAACCACCCGCATCTCGTGAGCGCGATCGCGGCCCAGGCGGCGAGGGTCATCCACGTATCCAATCTCTACCGTGTGCCAGAAGCCGAGCGTTTGGCGACAAGGTTCGTGCAGTCGACGTTTGCCGACAGCGTGTTCTTCTGCAACTCGGGCGCCGAGGCGAACGAGGGCATGACGAAGATGATGCGCCGCGCGATGCACGGCTCCGGCAAACCGGAGCGCACGCGGATCATCTGTTTCGAGGGCGCGTTCCACGGCCGGACGCTCGCCATGCTGGCGGCGACGGGCAACGAAAAATACCTGGAAGGTTTCGGGCCGCCGGTGGAGGGGTTCGACCACGTCCCGTTCGGCAACATGAATGCCGTGCGCGAAGCGGTCGGCCCGGAAACCGCCGGCATTATCGTGGAGCCGATCCAGGGAGAAAGCGGCGTTCGCCCCGCCTCCCTGCGGTTCCTGCGCGATCTCCGGGCGGCGTGCGACGAATTCGGCATCCTGCTCGGCCTCGACGAAGTGCAATCCGGCATGGGCCGCACCGGCAAGCTGTTCGCGCATCAATGGGCGGGTATTGAACCGGACGTTCTTGCGGCCGCGAAGGGCATCGCCGGAGGCTTTCCGATGGGAGCGGTGCTGGCGCGCGAAGCGGTCGCCCGGCATCTGACGGCCGGCTCGCACGGCACCACCTTCGGCGGCACGCCGCTGGCCTGCGCGGCGGCGAATGCCGTGCTCGACGTGGTGCTCGCCCCCGGCTTCCTCGAAGGCGTTTGCCGCAAGGGGGAGTTTCTTTGGCGCGGGCTGACGGACCTCGTGGCGGCGTTTCCGTCGGTTTTCGCCGAGCGACGCGGCGCCGGTCTGTTGCTTGCGCTGAAATGCGTGATTCCGCAGGCCGAGGTTCAGGCGGCGTGCCGGGAGGAAGGGCTGCTCGTGCTGGTCGCCGGCGACAACGTGCTGCGATTGGCACCTCCGCTCGTCATCACCGAGCCGGAGTGCGAGGAGGTGCTCGCGCGCTTGCGGCGCGCGGCCGAGCGCTGCCGGCGGCCGGCGGAAGCGGTGGCGTGAGCGCGCCGCTCGCCGGACGGAGTGCCGGGACAGGCGTGCCGGCCTCCTTCGCACGCCGGCATTTTCTCGATCTGAGGGATTTCGATCCGCCGACCTTGCGGGCCATGCTCGATCTGGCGGGTGCGTTGAAGCGGCGTCGCGGGACGGGGGAACGGCCGCTGGCCGGCAAGACGCTTGCGCTCATTTTCGATAAACCGAGCACGCGGACGCGGGTCAGTTTCGAGGTGGCGATGCGCCAGCTCGGCGGCGACGTCGTCGTGCTGTCCAGCCGTGAGACGCAGATCGGCCGCGGCGAAACCGTCGCTGATACCGCGCGGGTTTTGTCGCGATACGTGGACGGCATCGTGTTGCGTACTGACCGGGCCAGCAAGCTGCACGATCTGGCGACCTACGCGACGGTTCCAGTCATCAATGGCCTGACCGAAAGCTCGCATCCGTGCCAATTGATGGCCGACATCATGACCTTCGAGGAGCATCGGGGTCCGATCACCGGACAGGTGGTCGCGTGGTGCGGCGACGGCAACAACGTCGCGCGTAGCTGGATCGAGGCGGCCGTTCGGTTCGGCTTCACGTTCCGCCTGGCGACGCCGAGGAGCCTGCGGCCGCCCCAGGCGGTGCTCGACTGGGCGCGGGATGAGGGCGGCTCGGTCGAGGCGCTGGACGATCCGAAGCTGGCGGTCGCGGGCGCGCGCTGCGTCGTCACCGATACTTGGGTGAGCATGTCGGATGATCCGAACGAGAGCCGGCAGGAGCTGCTGGCGCCCTTCAGCGTTACGTCTGCATTGATGGCGCATGCGGCGCCGGATGCGATCTTTATGCACTGCCTGCCTGCGCACCGCGGTGAGGAGGTCGAAGCCGGCGTGATCGACGGCCCAATGTCGGTGGTGTTCGATGAAGCCGAGAACCGGTTACATGCGCAAAAGGCGGTGCTCTGCTGGGCGCTCGGCGGAACGTATCAGGTGAAGAATGGCTGAGGATATTGCAGCGACGCCCGGTTGGGTCGAGGAGCGGCTGGACGAGATCTGGTCCGCGGCCGGGATCGCCGACACGCCGCAAACCGCTTCAGCGCGCAACACCTATCTCGGCTGTCTCGCGACCTGCGGCACCGGGGCGGACGATCCCGAGCGCTGCCAGGATCTTTGCCGTCAGGCCTTTGTCGAGGATTTGCGAAGCGCGCGGGTGCCGGCCGAAGCGATCGCCGGGCTCGAATCGAGACTCGAGCAGCTCGAAGCCGAGATCACCGACAACACTTCGCCGGGACCGAGCAAGTAGGCACCCCCTCCCGCGAACGGGAGGGGGCCAATGAGGGCGGCTCCGGGGAGGGGAGAGGGCGCCCTCGACGCTTAGAGAGCCAGCATGATCGTGCCGTCCGGTGCGGTTCGCACCCGGTAGGTCTTCAGCACGCAATCGGCTCCCAATTCCTTGCCTGACTTCAAGTCGTAGCTTCGGTCATGCAATGGGCATACCACAGTCGATTCACCGACCAATCCGTCGGCAAGCGGCCCCTTGCGGTGCGGACAGTCCGGCTGAGTGGCGAAAATTTCACCACGCTGTGTATGAAACACAGCCACCTTCACGCCCTCGACTTCGAAATTGCGGCCCTCGCCCTTCGGAATCTGGGCGAGCGCGCCGATCGGATATTCGTTCATCGCCGTACTCCCCTCAATCATCGCCGACCGGCAGCTCGGCCGGGATCAGGGTTGCGAACTGGTTCGCGGTCTTCGGTGCGTCGCGCTCCTTCCAGGGGTCGTAGACGGCGGCGGTGGAGACCTCCATCGCGTCGTCGAGCGCCGCGGCGATGCCGTCCGCGTCGTCGACGACCACCGCCCGGATGCGCTCCAGCCCGATCCGTTCGACAAAGGTATAGGTACGCTCCTTCCATTTGGCGTTCTCGCGGTAGAACTGCATGAAGCGGCCGCACAGCTTCAGCACGGCGTCCTCGCTGTCGACGGTGCAGAGGACGTCGCCCTTGCGGACATGCGCGCCGGCGGCGCCGCCGATGTAGATTTCCCATTTGCCGTCGCCGATCGCGACCGCGCCGACATCCTTCACCATCGCTTCCGAGCAGTTGCGCGGGCAGCCGGCGGTCGCGAGCTTGAGTTTCGCCGGGCTGTCGATGCCGCGGAATTTGCCTTCGATCTTGACCGCGAGGCCCATGCTGTCGCCCAGGCCGAACCGGCAATAGTCGATGCCGATGCAGCTTTTGCAGGTGCGATAGCTCTTGCCCCAGGCCCAACCGGCCGGCATGTCGAGATCGCGCCACACCGCCGGCATCTGGTCCTTCGGCACGCCGACGAGATCGATGCGCTGGCCGCCGGTCAGCTTCACCAGTGGGACGTTGTGCTTGTCGGCGACATCCGCGATGCGGCGCAATTCGGCGGCCGAGGTGATGCCGCCGGGCATTTCCGGCACGATCGAGAAGGTGCCGTCCTTCTGGATGTTGCCGTGCACGCGGTCGTTGATGAACCGCGCGTCGCGCTCATCCTCGTACTCGCCGGCCCAGAGGGTGAGGAGCAAGGACGCGAGCGGGGGCTTGCTCAGCGGATCTTCGCGGCCGTCGAAGGCGAGTGCCTTGAACACCGCAGACACGGATTTCAGGTTCTGCTCGCGGATGGCGGTGATCAGCTCCGGCTTCTTCAGCGGGATGCACGGGACGTAGTAGTGCACCGAAGGGTCTTCTTCGAGCGCGCCGCCCGCGAACCAAGCGACCACCTCGTTGACCAGCGACTTGCAGGAGCCGCAGCCCATGCCGGCGCGGGTCGCTTCCATGACGCCCTTAGCGGTTTTCTTGCCGGACGCGACGCAGGCGCCGATCTTGCCCTTAGTGACGCCGTTGCAGTTGCAAACCTGCGTGTCGGCCGGCATCTCGTCGATCGTCACCTTCTGGCTCGGACCGCCGAGATCGAACAGCAGCGACAGGCGCTCCTCCGGCAACGGGCTGTCGCGGTCGAAGGTCTGCATCAGAAAGGCGGCCTTTTCGATGTCGCCCATCAGGATGCCGCCGATCAGCCGTCCTTCCCGCACGATCAGCTTCTTGTAGATGCCGCGTTTCGGTTCGGAGAACTGGACCGTTTCGTCGCTCTCTTCCGTGGCGTCCGTGACACCCATCGAGGCGAGTTCGACGCCCATCACCTTGAGCTTGGTCGCGAGCTTGGAACCGACATACTGGGCCTGCGGGTTGGCGCCGGTGATATGGTCGGCGAACACCTTCGCCTGATCCCAAAGCGGCGCGACGAGGCCGTACACCTTGCCACGATGCTGCGCGCATTCCCCGACGACGTACACGTTCATGTCGTCGACGGAGCGCATGTGGTTGTCGACGACGATCGCGCGCTCCACGGTCAGCCCGGCGCGCGTGCCGAGTTCAGCGTTCGGCCGGATGCCCGCCGACACCACGAGCATGTCGCAGTCGAGCGTCGTGCCGTCCTTGAAGGCGAGGCCCTCGACCTTGTCCTTGCCGAGCACGGCGGTGGTCGACATTTTCAGATGAACGTGCACGCCCATCTTTTCCATCCCGGCTTTCAGGATGGCGCCGCCCTGGCTGTCGAGCTGCATCTCCATCAGATGCGGCCCGAGATGGATCACATGCACCTCGCAGCCGTGATTGAGCAGCCCGCGCGCCGCCTCGAGGCCGAGCAACCCGCCGCCGATCACCGCCGCTTTCCTAGATTGCTTGGCGGCGGCGACGATGCCATCGCAATCGTTGATTGTGCGGAAGCCGAACACGCCCGATTTCAGGCTGCCGTCTGCCTGGAACACGCCTTGGATCGGCGGAATGAAGGCGCGGCTGCCGGTCGCGATCAGCAGCTTGTCGTAGTGGACAACGGTGCTGTTCGCGGTTTTCACGGCGTGGGCGGCACGGTCGATGTCGGTGACCCGTGCGCCGCTGTGCAGCGTGATGTTGTTTTCCGCGTACCAGTCGAGCGGGTTGAGGAAGATCTCGCTCTTGTCCTGGACGCCGCTCAGGATGTTGGAAAGCAGGATTCGGTTATAGTTGCCGTAGGGCTCGTCCCCGAACATCGTGATTTCGAACAGGTCGGCGCCGCCGCGGGCGAGCACCTCCTCCACCGCGCGGGCGCCGGCCATGCCGTTGCCGATCACCACCAGTCTCTGCTTGGTCATCAGGGTATTCCTGGCATCAAGAGTGTGGTTGGGCTCAGATCTCGACGAAACCGATGTCGAGCACGACCGAGCCGCTGGCGCCCTCGGGTGCGCCGACCAGAACCTCGATCTTCGAATCCGGAAACAGATCCTCGACGACGGCGAGCGGCACGTGCACGCTCGCCTTGGCGCCGATCGGAAACAGCCGCATCGGTTGGCCGTTGCGGGCCAGCGCTACCGAAACCAGCTCGTTCGTGCTGTTACCGGCGCGGAAGTAGATGAGCTGCGAACGCTTGTCGCTCGGCACCACATAGGCGGCGTTCTCGAGCGGCACCGGCTTGGCGAACCCCTTGCCGGTGACCGGGAAGATGCCTTGGATGAATTTCGGCGTCGATTCGATCATGCGTTGATCCTCAGTTCGTTTCTGTGGCAACAAGAGACGCGCCCGCGCGGTCGCTGCCGCCGTGCGCCTCGACTTTCTCCAGACGGACGGCGCAGACCTTGAACTCGGGAATCCGCGAAACCGGATCGAGCGCCGTGTTGGTCAGCAGGTTGGCGCTGCCCTTTCCGCCCCAGTGGAACGGGACGAAGAAGGTGTCGGGCCGGATGTCGCGCGACAGGCGCAGGGTGAGTTCGGCTTCCCCGCGCCTGGTTTTGAGGGCGACGCGGTCGTTCGCCCGCAGGCCGAGCATCCGCGCCGTGTGCGGGTGGATTTCGACAAACGGCTCGGGCTCCGCGTCGCGCAATTGCGGCACGCGGCGGGTCTGGGTTCCCGATTGGTAGTGCACGAGAAGGCGGCCGGTGGTCAGGATGAACGGATAGTCCGGGCTCGGCTGCTCGGCCGGGCCGCGATACTCGACGGCGAAGAAGCGCGCCCGCCCGTCCTCATGCGCGAAGCGGTCGAGGAACAGGCGCGGCGTGCCGGAATGCGCTTCGTCCGGGCAGGGCCAGAACACGCCCTGTTCGGCGGCGATCCGCCGGTACGAAATGCCCGCGTAATCGGCGATGCCGCCGGCGGTGGCGCGGCGGAACTCGGAGAACACTTCGGGGACGCTGGCCGAGAAATAGGCGCCGCGATCAAGCCGGTCGGCGAGCGCCTTCAGGATCTGGATGTCGGTCCACACGCCGTCCGGCGGATCGGCAAGCCGCCGGCGCAGCAGCACGCGGCCTTCCAGATTGGTCGTCGTGCCCTCTTCCTCCGCCCATTGCGCGACCGGCAGCACCACGTCGGCGCGGGCGGCGGTTTCCGACAAGAACAGGTCGGTGACGACCAGCAGATCGAGTGCGTCCAGACGGCCGATCTGCGCCTGCGCGGCCGGCGCGGAAACCGCGATGTTGGAGGCGAACACGAGCAGCCCGCGCACGGTGTCGCCGAGCGCTGCGAGCAACTCGCACGCCGAAAGCCCCGGCCCCGGCAGTTCGGCGGCATCGACGCCCCACACCGACGCGACCGCCGCCCGATGCGCCGGATTGTCGATCTTGCGATAGCCCGGAAGCTGATCGGCCTTTTGGCCGTGTTCCCGCCCGCCCTGGCCGTTGCCCTGCCCGGTCAGGCAGCCATAACCGCAATGGGGCTTCCCGGCTTTGCCGAGCGCCAGCACGAGATTGATGAAGGCGTGCACGTTGTCGACGCCGCGACTCTGTTGCTCCGGCCCGCGTGCGCTCAACACCATCGCGGTTGCCGCTTCGCCGAGGATCGCGGCCGCCGCCACGATCTGTTTCGCGGGCACGCCGGTGATGCGCTCCACGCGATCGGGCCAGTAGCTCGCGACGGTGCGGCGCACCGGCTCGAAACCGGCGGTGCGCGCTTCGATGAAGGCGCGGTCGATCAAACCGCGTTGGATCGCCACATGCAGCAAGCCGTTGGCAAGCGCCGCGTCCGTGCCTGGCGTCAGTTGCAAATGCAGCGTTGCGGCGCGCGCGGTCGCGGTGACGCGCGGATCGGCGACGATGAGCTGGCCGCCGCGCGCGCGTTGCGCTTCGAAATACTGCATGATCGGCGGCATCGTTTCGGCGGGATTGCCGCCGGCGATCAGGATCGCGTCCGCGCCGGGGATGTCGGCCAGCGGAAACGGCAGCCCGCGATCGAGGCCGAACGCGCGCAGGCCCGCCGCCGCCGCCGACGCCATGCAGAAGCGGCCGTTATAGTCGATATTGGCGGTGCCGAGCCCGACCCGCGCGAACTTGCCGAGCATGTAGGCTTTCTCGTTGGTGAGGCCGCCGCCGCCGAACACGGCGACCGCGTCGCGGCCGTGCCGTTCCTGAATGTCGCGAATGCCGGAGGCGACGCGCGCCAGCGCTTCGTCCCAGGTCGCGGGCCGCAGCGTGCCGCCTTTGCGGTCGCGCATCAGCGGCGTTGTCAGCCGGTCGGGCGCGGTCAGCAGTTCCGTCGCCGTCCAGCCCTTGCGGCAGAGGCCGCCTTTGTTGGTCGGGAAGTCGCGCGGGAGCACGGTGTAGCCGGCGTCGTCGCCGACGATGGTCATGCCGCATTGCAGGGCGCAGTACGGGCAATGCGTGGCGACGCCGGTGCTGCGGACGGACTGCTCCATCCGGCGGTTCAGATGCGCGCGGCGGCGAGCGCCGCGCCCCAGGTGGTCCGCCAGCGCGACTTGATGCTTGTCAGTCCGACGAGTGCCACCAGCGCCAGAATGGCGAACACCAGCAGCCCGGATTGGTAGCTGCCCGTGTATTGTTTCGAGATGCCGAGGCTGGACGCCAGGTAAAAGCCGCCCACGCCGCCGAACATGCCGACCAGGCCGGTCATGACGCCGATTTCGCGGCGAAAGCGCAGCGGCACGAGCTGAAAGACCGAGCCGTTGCCCATGCCGAGCGCCAGCATACCGACCACGAACAAAGCGAGCGCCATCCAGGATTGCGGCGGCCGGAAGCTGACCAATCCGATCGCGATCGCGGCGACGGTGTAAAAGACGGACAGCGCGCGGATGCCGCCGATACGGTCGGCGATGCCGCCGCCAACCGGGCGGACCAGCGATCCGGCGAACACGCAGGCGGCGGTGAAATAACCGGCGGTGATCGGGCTCAGCCCGTATTCCGCATTGAAATAGATGGTGAGCGACGAGGCCAATCCGACGAATCCGCCGAAGGTGACGGAGTAGAAGAACATGAACCACCAGGCGTCGCCGGTTCGCAGCACCGACATGTATTGCACGAGGCTTTTCGGCGGCGGCTGGTTCGGCGCGTCCTTGGCGAGCACGATGTAGACCGCGAGCGCGACGACCAACGGAATGATCGCGATGCCGAGCACATTGATCCAGCCGAATGCGGCGGCGAGCCCCGGCGCGAACAGCGCCGCGAACACCGTTCCCGAATTGCCGGCGCCGGCAATGCCGAGCGCGATGCCCTGATACTCCGGAGGGTACCAGCGTGACGCGAGCGGAAGCGCCACCGCGAACGACGCGCCCGCGAAGCCCAGCACGACGCCGAGCATCAGCACCCCCGCGTAGCTGTGCACGCCGGAGATCCAGGCCATGAACAATCCGCCGATCACGATCGCCTGGCCGATGAGCCCGGTGGGTTTCGGCTTGATGCGGTCCACCAGCACGCCGTTGACGACGCGCAATGCCGCGCCGGCGAGAACCGGAACCGCGACCATCAGGCCCTTCTGCGCCGCGTCCAGGTGCAGCTCGTTGCCGATCGCAACGCCCAGCGGTCCGAGGATGACCCAGACCATGAAGCTCATGTCGAAATAGAAGAAGGCGGCGAGCAAGGTCGGGGCGTGGCCGGCTTGGAGGAAGGCGCGATTGATCATTCCGTGGTCCGTCAGCACTGAGCCTCGGCAGATGTACAGGGTTCCGTGATGCAAACAAGTGCTATTGTGCGGTGCAGGTTGGACGTGGCGGGGAGGAGTGCCCAAAGATAAGGCTATGAACGCACGTAAAGTGGGCGGATGCTCCGGATGAATCTGCAAATGAATTGGGCAATCAGGTGAATGACGCGTCGGAAAAACGATTATCGAACCGGCTGGAGGTCCAGGCGGGGCTGCATACGGCGGTCGGCGGCCGGCCGGGCAACGAGGACTACGCGGCGTTGCTGGTGCCCGGCGCCGGGCCGGAGCAGCGCGCCGGCGTGGTCGCGGCGATCGCGGACGGCGTCGGGGGTGCGAAGGGCGGCCGGGCCGCCGCGGAAACGGCGGTGCGCGGCTTCATGGACGGCCATT
>JAFAXA010000266.1 GCA_019241425.1 Acetobacteraceae bacterium
GGCGATCCAGATTCGGGCGCCGAACCGCTCCAGCGCCAGATTGCTCGGCACCTCCAGCACGAAATAGCCGAGAAAGAAGATGCCGGCGCCCCAACCGTAGATCGTGGCCGTCAGGCCCACATCCTTGTTCATCTGGATCGCGGCGAACCCGACATTGACCCGGTCCAGGAAGGCGACGAAGTAGGCAAAGATCAGAAACGGCACGAGCCGCCACCCGACCCGGCGCATTGCCGATCGCTCCACCGCGGCGTTGTCCATGGCGTTTCTCCCGAGATCCTAAGCTGCGGCCTGCGGCGCGGTCTGTAGCGGCAATGCCTGCTCGCCGAGCATGTCGGCCAGGATCACGTCGCGCGCTTCGTCGAGTTCCACGCGGTTGCTTTCCAACAGCGATGCGCGATCGGCCAGAATGGCGTCGACGTCCTGCATCAGCTTCAGCCGCTTGAACAGATCGGGGCGGTAGAGCCCCATGCTCTCGCCAACCAGTTCGAGGAAGTTCACCACCTCGAACGGCCAATCGCGTTCGTGACTGCACAATTCGCGATGGCAAGCGTGATAGATACCGGCGAGCGTGCTGACGCCGGCATCCGCCGCCGCCTGCAACTGCGCGCGGTGCAAGTCGCGCTTGAACGCGGGCAGCGCGTTCAGCTTGTTGCACATGTATCCAACACGCGGCTGCTCCAGATCGACGTATTCGAGCCCGGGGATCGCTTGCAGGATCGCCCGTGCCGCTTCGGGAACGCCGGCCGTTCCGGGATGCTCGTGCAATCCGACCCGTTTTCGCACCGGCAATGTCAACAGCGGTTGCAGCCGGTCCAGCCGGTCGGCCAAAAAGGTTACGAACGGCTGCATGTCGAGCCGCGTAGCGCTACCCGGCGACACCACCTCGCCGAGTTGTACCTGGCAGGTCGGACACCAAGACAGCACGCGCCCGCCGGCGCCGCCGCTCAGGCGCTCCAGCGTGCGGTAGGCGACCCGGCCGGAGGTCGCGAGATCGCCGGCGCGAAATTGCAGGACGCCGCAGCAATGCGGCGGGCCGCCCATCACCCGATAGCGGACGCCGAGCGCATCCATGATGTCGAAGCACAGCAGCGCGATGTGCGGCGTCTTGAGCAGATTGCAGCCGGCATAGAACACGAAGTCCGGCGTCTCGGCGGCGGCTCCCTCGTCGCGAAACCGCGCCAACAGGTCCGGCGGCAACTGCATGCGCGACAACACCCGGACGCCGGTTGTCATGCCGGTGAAGCGCGCCAAGGCCTCCTCCCGGCGGGCCGCCTCGCCGCGGCGGCGCTGCACCGCCAATTGCGCCATCGTGAGCATGAAGCGCGGATCGACTCCGTGCTGGCACGCCGCGATGCAATGACCGCTGCCGGAACAGACCGCCGCCCAGCGCGCGGACGCCGCCGGCTCGCCCCCGCCGCGCAGGATCTCCAACACGCCGGCGGCGATCGCTCCCGGCTCCGACGCATCGATCCCGGCAGGGCCGGGCATCGGGCACACCTCCACGCACGCGCCGCAAGCGGTGCAGCGCCCGAGGATGTCGGCGACGCGTCGATCAAGGGCTTGCTCGAACGGATGAGGGAGCATCTTCGCCTCCGCCGTTGCTTGTTTAGCAGCAAGCCCCGTTAGTCGAGTAGCTGGTGTGAACGAGCAGGGGTGGCTTGCAGCGGGGCCTCGGCCTTCCCACCTGCTGCACTGACTAAAACCCAGATCCGGGCCCCTCTGGCGGGATGCAACCCGCGATGTCGGATCACCGCGCGATGCGGCGATCGGACTGGCCCAACCCGTCTCCGTCGCATCGCGTGTTCCGTCATCGACAGAAGGAACCGCTATGCCGCGCCCGTTCACGCTCCCCACCAACTGCCAATTCCCGCCGGCCATCCCCGAGCAGGTCAGCCCCGAGACGCTGCAAGCGATCCTGCTCGCCGCGGGCGCGATCGCCCGGGCCGACGGCGCCGCCGATCCCCGCGAGGGGCGCGCCCTCCTCGCCTTTCTGCGCGAGCACGGCATACTGGCGCGGCATGGCCGGGCCGCCATCTCCGCCGCGTATGAGGCGCGGATAGCGGGCCGGCGGCGCAGCCTCGCCGACGCCGCCGATGAACTGGCGGCGCTCGGCGGCCTAGCCGGCACGGCCGCGGCGCCGCTGATCGCCGCCGCGGCGGCGCACGTCGCGCGCGCGGACGGCGTCGCCTGGCCGCAGGAGGTGGCGCTGCTCGCGGTTATCCGCGACCGGCTCGGCCTCCGGGCCGGGCGGGCACCGGCCTGAACGGCGGCGGCGCCGCCCGCCATCCTCAACGCGACCCCCGCCGTGCTACCGATGCCGTCCGAGAACACGCCCCCGGCTGCTGCAACCGTCGCGCGCGCGCCCGGCCCCATCTGATCGGAGGAAACCGGCATGGACTGGCTGGCCGACCCGGCGCTCTGGGCAAGTCTGCTGACGCTGACCGCGATGGAAATCGTGCTCGGCATCGACAATTTGATCTTCCTCGCGATCCTGGCCGACCGGCTCCCCCCGGCGCAGCGCGCCCGCGCCCGGCGCATCGGCCTCATCCTTGCGCTCGCCATGCGGCTCGGCCTGCTCGCCGCGATCTCCTGGATGATGCGGCTCACGGCGCCGGTGTTCGCCGTCCTCGGCCAGAGCTTCTCCTGGCGCGACCTGATCCTGATCGGCGGCGGCCTGTTCCTCGTCTACAAGGGCACGGCCGAGGTGCATGAGCGGATCGAGGGCGAGGACGAACAGGACACCGGCACGCAACGCCCCGCCGGCTTTCTCAGCACCATCGTGCAGATCGTGCTGCTCGACGTCGTGTTCTCGCTCGACAGCGTGATCACCGCCGTCGGCATGGCAAGCCAGCTTTCCGTAATGATGACGGCGGTGACGATCGCCGTGCTCGTGATGCTGGTCAGCGCGGCGCCGCTCGCCGCCTTCATCAACCGCCACCCGACGGTGAAGATGCTGGCGCTCAGCTTCCTGCTGCTGATCGGCACCATGCTGATCGCCGACGGGTTCGGTTTCCACGTGCCGCGCGGCTATATTTACGCGGCGATCGGCTTCTCGGCGCTCGTCGAGTTGCTGAACCAGTTGGCGGCGCGCGGACGCAAGGGTGCGCCGCGCATACCGGGCACGCTGGTCCGGCCGCCCGGCACCGCCGAACGCTGACGCCCCGTTTGTCCGGGGGCGCATGGCTGGTAGGGTCGGCGCCGGTTGAGACGGCGAGACGGAGACGATGGCGGGTCATTCCCAGTTCAAGAACATCATGCACCGCAAGGGCGCGCAGGACGCCCGGCGTGGACGCCAGTTCGCCCGCATCATCCGCGAAATCACCGTTGCCGCTAAAACCGGGCTGCCCGATCCGGCGGCCAACCCGCGCCTTCGCGCGGCGCTCGCGTCGGCGCGCGAGGCCAACATGCCGCGCGACACCGCCGACCGTGCGATCAAGAAGGCAACCGGCGGGGACGCGGGCGCCGACTACGCCGAGGTCCGCTACGAGGGCTACGGCCCGGCCGGCGTCGCGGTGATCGTCGAAGCGCTGACCGACAACCGCAACCGCACCGCGTCCGACCTCCGCTCCGCCTTCAGCAAAGGCGGCGGCGCGCTCGGCGAAACCAATTCGGTGAGCTTTCTGTTCAATCGGCTGGGCGTGATCCGCTATCCGGCGGCGGTCGCCAGCGCCGACGACATGCTGGAAGCGGCGATCGAGGCGGGCGCCGGCAATGTCGAAAGCGACGCGGAAGCGCATGAGGTGACGAGCGCGCCCGACGATTTCTTCGCCGTGCGCGACGCGCTCGAATCCCGCTTCGGCGCCGCGGAAAGCGCAAAGCTCGACTGGCGCCCGGCAACGCTCGTGACACTCGACGAGGAACGCGCGGCGGCGCTGCTGAAACTGCTCGACGTGCTCGACGAAAACGACGACGTGCAGAACGTCTACGCCAATTTCGACATTCCGGACGCCGTCATGCAGAAGCTATCCGCCTGAACGCGACACGCAACGGAGGAAACCATGAACGACCCGAAACCGGAGCAGCCGACCGAGCCCGAGCAGCAACAGCAGCACACCGGCAACCACCCGAAACCGGGCGAGGCCGACAAAGGCGGCGCCGACCGTTTCGGCGGCACGCGCACGGGCGCGGAGAATGTCGAACCCGGCAAGACGTAGCGCGCGGAACGCGCGCTACAAAACCACCCGGTTCGGCAGGATCACCACCCCCGGCGAGCGCCAAGCTCGACTTTCGACCGACCACGCTCGCGACACTCAACGAGGAACGCGCGGCGGCGCTGCCGACGCTGCTCGACGTGAACGACGACGTGCAGAACGTGGACGCGATTTCGAACATTCCGGACGCGATGATGGGAAGCTGTCGGCGTAGTAGCAGTTTCCCTGAGTGAGCCTCAATCAATAGGATCGTTGCAACATTGTCTTTGTCTAGTCATGCTGCCACGCGAGTTGGTTCCTTGGCGGCGGAGGCAGGGCGAGGTCATGTTGAGGGTCGGCCTGGAAATAAGTGGCGAAGACCTGTGCTG
>JAFAXA010000205.1 GCA_019241425.1 Acetobacteraceae bacterium
GGGTGAGCGTGCCGTGCCGGGCGACCGTCACCCGCGCCGGATGGTTCGGCCGGCTGCGGGCGCATATCGAGGGGATGCTGGAGCTGACGGAACTCTACGAAGTAGGCTTCGCGCCGAAGGAGACGCCATGAACGCGATCAGCCGTCCAGCGCCGAACGAGAGCACCCGCCTGGCGCAGCAGGACACGGTGCTCAGCCCGCGTTTCTACACGACCGATTTCGACGCCATGAACCGCATGGACGTGAGCGGCGTGCGCGCCGAATGGGACGCGCTGATCGCCGATCTGCGGGCCGACACGAACAAGGGACACTTCATCCGCACCGATGCGTTCAACGTCGATCTTTCGACGATGCCGGCGGATCTCAAGCGCGAGTTCCTGGAATTCCTGGTCAGCTCGGTGACGGCGGAGTTTTCCGGCTGCGTGCTGTATGCGGAAATCAAGACCCGCATCAAAAGCGGCGATATCCATGAGCTGTTCGGCTTCATGAGCCGCGACGAGGCGCGGCACGCCGGGTTCATCAACGACACGCTGAAGGATTTCGGCGTCGGCGTCGATCTGAGCTTCCTGACCAAGGCGAAGAAATACACCTATTTCAAGCCGAAATTCGTCTTCTACGCGACCTATCTCTCGGAGAAGATCGGCTACGCCCGCTACATCACGATCTTCCGTCATTTGCAGCGGCATCCGGAGCGCGAGATCCATCCGATCTTCCGCTGGTTCGAGAACTGGTGCAACGACGAGTTCCGGCACGGGGAGGCGTTCGCGCTGCTGATGCGCTCAGACCCGAAGTTGTTGAGCGGCGTCAACAAATTGTGGATCCGGTTCTTTCTGCTGGCCGTGTTCGCGACCATGTATGTGCGCGACCATGCCCGCCCGGTGTTCCACGCGGCGCTCGGCGTCGATCCGACCGAATATGATTACACGGTGTTTCGCATCACGTCCGAAATCGCGCGGCAGGTGTTTCCGGTCGAACTCGACATCGACAATCCGGCGTTCCGTGCCGGCATGGAGCGGATGCGGCGCTTGTCGGTCGCGATCAACGCGGCGCGCGCGCAAGGCGGGCTGGCCGGCGGCGTCAAGCGCCTCGGGCTGACCGCCGGCGCGGCGCTGGCATTCGCCCGGCTCTACATGCTTCCGGCGCGCAAGAACGTGCTGCGCCAGCATGTGTGCCTGAAGCCGACCTGGTAGCGGGGCGGACGCATGACGCTGTCGGGCGTCCTTCTCTACGCGTTGCCGGTCGGCTGGGCGCTGTTCGTCTGGTGGCTGAGCACCGGCGCGATCATCTATCTCGACAATTTGCCCCGGCGCACGCATCCCTGGAGCATGCTCGGCGCGACCGTGCTGCTCGCGGGCTCGCTGCATACGCTGCACGCGCTGCGTGGCGATGTGTCGCTGCCGGGAGCCTACGCGGCGTTCACCTGCGGGCTGCTGGCCTGGGGCTGGCTCGAAATGAGCTTCTTCATGGGGTTCGTGACCGGACCCTCCCGCGCCCCCTGCCCGGCCGGCTGCACCGGCTGGCCGCGCTTCGTCCGCGCCGTGCGCGCGTGCCTCTACCATGAGCTTGCGAGTTTGGCCGCTGCCGCCGCCGTGATCGCGGCGACCTATGGCGGCGCCAACCAGACCGGCACATGGACCTTCGTGATCCTGTGGCTGATGCGGCTCAGCTCGAAATTCAACGTGTTTCTGGGCGTGCGCAACCTGAGCGAGGAGTTCATTCCGGAGCATCTGGCGTTCATCCGCAGTTTCCTGCGCCAGCGGCCGATGAACGGGCTGTTCCCGTTTTCGGTGACGGTTCCGACGGTGATCGCGGTCGTGCTGGTGCAGCGCGCGGGGGCGGCGGAGGCGAGCGCGTTCGCCGCGACCGAACTGACCCTGCTCGCGGTGATGCTGATCCTCGCAATCGCCGAACATTGGTTTCTCGTGCTGCCCTTGCCGGTCGCGGCGCTCTGGCATTGGAGCTTGCGCGCGCGCGAACTCCGGCGCGGGCCGCCCGACACCCTGCTGGCCGCGCCGCTGCTGCCGCGCGGGCGCCTGCGTTTCCGTGCCGCCGTGCCGCCCCTGACCTCCCGCCTCGATGCGGATGTTTCATAACAAGACGAACCGGAGGAGAACCATGAACTACGAGAGCTTCTTTCGCACGCAGCTCGATGGGCTCCGCCGCGCCGGCAATTACCGCGTTTTCGCCGATCTGCAGCGCCGTGCCGGTCAGTTTCCGCGCGCCATTCATCATCGTTCGCGCGGCCGCGGCGAGGTGACCGTTTGGTGCTCGAACGACTATCTCGGCATGGGCCAGCATCCGGTGGTGCTGGAAGCGATGCACGAAGCGCTCGACCGCTGCGGCGCCGGGGCGGGCGGCACCCGCAACATCTCCGGCACCAACCATTACCACGTGCTGCTGGAGCAGGAGCTGGCCGATCTGCACCGCACGGAGGCGGCGCTGATCTTCACCTCGGGCTATGTCGCCAATCTGTCGGCGCTCAGCACGATCGGCTGCCGCCTTCCGGGCTGCGTCATCCTTTCCGACGCGAAGAACCATGCCTCCATGATCGAAGGCATTCGCGCCAGCGGCGCCGAGAAGCATATTTTCAAGCACAACGATCCGGCGGATCTCGACCGGCAGCTCCGCGCGCTCGATCCGGACCGGCCGAAGCTGGTTGCGTTTGAATCCGTCTATTCGATGGACGGCGACATCGCGCCAATCGCGGAGCTATGCGACGTCGCCGACCGGCACGGGGCGATGACCTATCTCGACGAGGTGCACGCCGTCGGTCTGTACGGCCCGCGCGGCGGCGGCGTCGCCGAGCGCGAGGGGTTGTGTCACCGGCTGACGGTGATCGAGGGCACGCTCGCCAAGGGTTTCGGCGTGATCGGCGGCTACATCGCGGGGTCGGCGGCGATGTGCGACTTCGTGCGCAGTTTCGCTTCCGCTTTCATCTTCACGACCGCGCTGCCGCCTTCGGTCGCCGCGGGCGCGACCGCCAGTATTCGTCATTTGAAAGCGAGCGACGCCGAACGCACGCGCCAGCGCGAGCGGGTCGCGACGGTGCGCCGGCGCCTCGACGAGGTGGGCGTGCCGCATTATCCGAACCCGAGCCACATCGTGCCGGTGATCGTGGGCGACCCCGTGCAGTGCAAGCGGATCACCGATCTGCTGCTGGAGCAGCACGGCATCTATTTGCAGCCGATCAACTATCCGACGGTGCCGCGCGGCACGGAGCGGCTGCGTATCACCCCGTCCCCGCTGCACTCGGACGCGGACATCGACCGGCTCATCGACGCGCTGTCCGGCATCTGGTCGGAGCTGAGCCTGAAGCGGGCGGCTTAGGCGCGCACGCGGCAGGGGCCTGGCGTCCGGGTGAGCTTGCACCAGATGCAGTCTGGCGGGACCATGGCGCCCGTGCGAACGAGTAACGGCAAGGGATGGGACGAGTGGCAAAGTTCTTCGGGGTTGATACACGGCGCGGTTTGATGCGGGCGGCTCTGGCCGCGCTGGCGACGGGCGGCTTCGCGGCCCGGGGCTTTGCGAGCCGAGGGGGCGGAACTCAGCTCGCGCAAGAGGCGGAGAAGCTGGCCCAGAACGTGGTGCAGTACCAGAACACGCCGAAAGACGGCGCGAAGTGCAGCATGTGCGTCAATTTCGTGAAGCCCAACGCCTGCAAGATCGTGGCCGGGACGATCAGCCCGGACGGCTGGTGCGTCGCCTACGCGCCGATGAACGGCTGAACGGGAGAGCGGCGCCTTTCGGAGCGCCGCTTCCTCCGACCGACGGACATTCGGGGTCGCCAACCGCGCCGGCATCGGGCGGTCGAGCGGCTGTCGGGTCGATCACGAAGCGGCGCCCACGGGACGGCGAGGATTCTTCTAGCCAAGCTGCGGGCGGTTGTGTTTGCTGTTAGCGTGTCTGTCGCCACCGCCCCCGCCCAGAGCCTGACCGAGCGCTTCGCCTTCGCGGTGGAGTTGGTGCTTCGGGGGCTGTCGCTCAGCCTGCCGAAGAGCCGCGAGGTGGCGCCGCTCGCGCTCGGAACGTGGAACCGGCTGAAGCGGCTGGTCGCCCGTTTTTCCGCCCTCGTCGCGGCCGTAGAAGCGGGGCGGTTTTGTAGCGCCCGTCGCGCCCCGGCCGCCGAGCGGCAACCACCCGCGCTACCGCCGGAAAGCCAGGTGAGGTGCGAGGCGCAGGCCCTGAACGCGCCGGCGCCGAAAGCGTATGGCTGGTTGCTGGCCTTGGCGCCCGAGCTGAACACACGGATCGGCCGCGCTCAGATCGAGACGCTGCTCGCCGACCCGGCCCTGGCGGCCCTGCTCGCGCAGGCACCGCAGGCGGGCCGCATCCTGCGCCCGCTTTGCCACATGCTGCGGATTCCGTTGCCGGACTGCTTGCGGCTGCCGCCGCGCCCTCGGCGGCCCCGCCCCACGGGGGAGAACGCCGCCCCGAAGCCGGCGCGGGAGGCGGCGCCGCCTCGCCCGCCGAAGCCGGGCTGGCAGCGCTGGCCGAAATCGCCGCCTTGGC
>JAFAXA010000199.1 GCA_019241425.1 Acetobacteraceae bacterium
CGCTTTCATGATGTTCAGCGGCCGGATGCGCTGCGTGGCGAACGGACCGGGCCGCTGGTACAACGCGTCCTCCGGCGGTGCGGGCCGGGGCGGTTGCGGCTGGAGCGGCTTCGGCGGCGGCTGGCGTCAGACGCCGAGCGGCAACCGCGCCTTCGACGAATACCGCGCCGAAACGCTGAAGCGGCTGGAAGACGAGCAGAAGGAGTTCGTGGAATATCTCGAACGCCTCCGCCGCGCCCGCGACAAGGAGGAATTCGAGCAGTTCATGGCCGAGCGCCGCCGCCGCTCGCAGGGTCCGGATGTGCCGGACACCACCGCCTCGGCCTGATCCGGCCGGTCTCTCCGGGAAACCCCGCCTGCTTCGCGCAGGCGGGGTTTTTTGCTGCCGGGCGTCTCAGGACAGGTATTTGCCGATGTCCCGCGCCATCTGCTCCCCCGACTCGTCGGCCCGGATGGGGGCCAGAAAGGCGCCGTTCGGACCCATCAGATAGAGAACGGAGCTGTGGTCGACGGTGTAGTCGTTCGCGCCCTCGCCGGTCCTACGCTTGGCGACATAGACCCGGTATTCCTTGGCGGTTTCGGCGATTGACGCTTCGCTGCCGGTCAGCCCGACGATCTTCGGCGAAAAGGCCGCGACGTATCGCTTGACGACGGCCGGCGTGTCGCGCCCGGGATCGACGGTGATGAACACCGGCTGCACACGGTCCGCCTCCGCGCCGAGCTGATCGAGCGCTTCCGCGATTTCGTTCAGCGTGGTCGGGCAGACATCGGGACAGAAGGTGTAGCCGAAATAGACCAGCATGTATTTGCCGAGGAAATCACGGTCGGTCACACGCTGGCCGTCGCCGTTTTCAAGTGCGAACCGGCCCCCGATCGCGGCCGCGTCCCGGCCTCCGCCCCACCAGAGCGCGCCCCCGGCGGCGAACAGCAGGCCTGCGAGCAGGATGCCGGCGACCGCCAATATCCGCGGAGGCCGTGCGTGCGAACGGGTCGGTTGGGTCATGGCGGCCTCCTACCGCCTCCGGCGAGGGCCTGTCACCAAGGATAGGAGGAAGAGCAGGACCAGAGCCGCGAATAGCAGCTTGAGGGCGCCCACCGTGAGATGGACGATGCCGCTCGCCACCGCGCCGGCGGCGATGACCAGCAGGATGAGTGGAACAAGCAGGCGGTAAAGGATGAGCGCCTCTCCGGACCGGTTTGTGCAAGCCGAGCCCGGGGATGTGCACGAAAACGGCGGCCACGTCATCCGCCCGCTACGCCCGGCGGTTGGCCGCTGCGGGCCGTCCCGCCGAGCGGCGGGGCTCAGCCTTGCAGGCTGGCTTCGAGCGGCTCGGCGATGGCGGGCCGCGCCGGGGCGGCGGTCACGGTGGCGGCCGGGGTCGCCGGAGCGGGCGCCTGGGTGAAGCGCGGCAAGCGGATAGTGGCGGTCATGCCCTGCCCGGCCCGGCTGTCCACCTCCAAGCTGCCGCCATGAAAGGCCACGATGGCGTCAACCGGCCGCAGCGCGCTTGCCGCCGCCTCACGCGACAGGACGGCGCTGTCGTTCGACGCACCGATCTGCACCCGGCCGCCATGCAGGAACGCGGTCACCAGGACCCGGCCGGTCGGCGCCGCCTCCATGACCTGGCCGACCACGTCGAGCAGCATCTTGCGGCAGGCGGTTTGATCGAGCCACAAGGCGAGACCCGGCTGCACCGCGACCTCCAGCCGCACCAGGCCGAACGCCGCGCGCGGTTTCAGGGCGGACAAGGTCCAGCGAATTTCGCTGGCGACGTCGAGCTTTTCCCCCCGAATGGGCGTGCCGCCCAGCTCAAACCGTGTGATACGATCAAGGTCCGCCGGATGGACATCCGGCATCGGGGCCGTTACCGGCCCGGGAACGACGGCGGCAGGGAGTTGCGGCATCAGGAGGTTGCCCACGAACCAAACCGTGCAACCAACCACCGCCAGGAGCAGAACCTCTGCACTGAAAAGGCCGAAGCTGCCGGGCAATGGAAATGTCATGGGTCCGCCTCCCTATGCCCTGGCATCAAAGCGCGGAAGATCCTAGCAACGGGTTAACAGCGACCCACCTAGCCCCAGCCGCGCCGGAACCCCACCTCTGCGCGGCTCGTTGACGCAGCGGGAGGATACGGCCGATGGATCAGGTAATCGGGGCCCGCCTATGTCCAGACGGCGGCGCCCGGACCATCCGCGAGCAGTTCGTTCAAGTGCGCAACGAAACCGAGCGGCTTGCCGCCTCGCTCTCCGCTGAGGACCAGTGTGTGCAATCAATGCCGGATGCGAGCCCGGCGAAATGGCACCGGGCGCACACAACCTGGTTCTTCGAGCAGTTCGCGTTGCGCGCGCATGCGCCCCGTTATCGGGAATTCGACCCGGCGTTCGGCTTTCTCTTCAACTCCTATTACGAAACGGTTGGTCCGCGTCACCCGCGACCCAGTCGCGGGCTGTTGACCCGGCCGAGCGCGGCTGCCGTCTCGCAATACCGCGCGCATGTCGATGCGGCCATGCAGACGCTGCTTGCAGGGCCGGTCGAAACTGGCCTCGTCGATCTGGTGGTACTCGGGCTCCATCATGAGCAGCAACATCAGGAATTGCTGCTCACCGACATGTTGCATGCTTTCGCGCAGAGCCCGCTGCTTCCGTCGGTCTTGTCAGGTTGGACGGAGCCGGCCTATGCACAGGGCCCGACGCGGATGATGCAGCGGCCGGGCGGCATCGTTGCGATCGGCAACGACGGCGAGGGCTTCGCGTTCGACAACGAACAACCGCGGCACCACGAATATCTCCGATCTTACGCCATCGCCGACCGGCTGGTGCGCAACGCCGATTGGCTCGCCTTCATGGAAGACGGCGGCTATCGCACGCCGACACTTTGGATGTCGGATGGATTTGCGGCGGCGCAGAATGGCGGCTGGACGTCACCCGGCTATTGGCACGCGCGCGACGATGGCTGGTGGCAGATGGGGCCCGGCGGCCTCGCGCCACTCGACAAGGATGCGCCCGTCCGGCACGTGAGCTGGTACGAGGCGGACGCGTTTGCGCGCTGGGCGGGTGCGCGCTTGCCCACGGAAGCCGAATGGGAGGATGCGGCGACGGACCCGGAGATGCGCGAAATGACGGGCCATGTCTGGCAATGGACCGCCAGCCCGTATGTCGCCTATCCGGGCTTCGCCGCCGCCGCCGGTGCGATCGGTGAGTACAACGGCAAATTCATGGTGAACCAGATGACATTGCGCGGTGGGTCGCTCGCAACGCCGGCAGGCCATGTTCGCCCGTCGTATCGAAACTTCTTCTACCCGGACAAGAGGTGGCAGTTCACTGGACTGCGGCTGGCCCGCTGGGATTGATCGCAGATCATGCCCGAAGGTACGCGGCTATTTGCACGCGGTCGGCATCCCGCCGATTTTCGGCCGGACGTCGCAACAGAGGCGCTTGAGGGGCTGACCAAGCCGCGCAAGACCTTGCCGGCGAAGCTGTTCTATGACGATGAGGGTTGCCGGTTATTCGGGCGGATCACCGCCCTGCCGGAATACTATCCGACCCGGACCGAAACGGCGATGCTGCGTGATCTCGGCCCGGATGTCGGACGCGTGGTCCCCGACGGCGCGGTCGTCGTCGAATACGGCGCAGGCGACGAAACCAAGGCGGCGTTGCTCCTTGCAGCCCTTGCCGCACCGAGCGCATACGTGCCGATCGACATCGCCGAAGGGGCGCTGAGTGCTGCGGCCGACCGCTTGCGCGCCCTCATGCCGACGCTTGGCGTGTTCCCGCTCGCGCTCGACTTCCTCAAGCCCTTCTCGCTACCGATCGCGGTGCGCGGGCGCCGACTGCTCGGATATTTCTCCGGCTCGACCATCGGCAATCTCGAGCCCGCTTCTGCCGTGCAGTTCATGCGCCACGCGCTCGCGACCCTCGGCCCCGGTTCGCAATTCCTGATCGGCGTCGATATGCGCAAAAGCCCGATCGTGCTGATTCCCGCATACAATGATGGGCGCGGCGTGACGGCTGCGTTCAACCGCAATCTGCTCGTTCGGCTCAATCGCGAGGCCGCGGCGGATTTCGACGTCGACGCTTTCGAGCACGCGGCGATCTGGAACGACGCGGAAAGCCGCATCGAAATGCATCTGATCAGCCGCCGCGACCAGGTGGCAAGCGTCGCCGGGCGCCGCATCCAGTTCAATGCGGGTGAAACGATCCACACCGAGAACAGCTACAAGCACACGATCGACGGCTTCCGCGCCATGGCCGCCTCGGCCGGGTGGCGTCCGGCAAAGGTCTGGACGGATCCTGACGACCTGTTTTCCCTGCATCTTCTCGACACCGGAGCGTAACATGGCCCGCCGGATCAGATTATCAGCAATCGCCGTCGCGGCCGCGGTCGCTTCAGCAGCGCCGGGTCTTTCGGCCGCGGAAACGGGATCGAGCGACGCCCGCCCCGCGCATCCGCCACAGGCGCAGCAACTCACACCGCCGGATGGCGGGGGCAGCCGCACCGGGATCATTCATCCGCCGGGAACGGTCGACCCCGGGATGACCAAACCGGCACCGAACGCGCAGGCGTTTCCAACGCCGGTTGTCCCGCCGCCCGGGACGCCGGGCGGTAACCAGCAGGTGATACCCAAGTAGCGCGCGCCGCTCGGTTCAGGGCTTGGCCGCTTTGCCCTTGTCCTTCTGCTTCGAAGCGGATGCTTTCTTGGCGGCGCCGGACTTGCCTGCCGGTTTCGCCGCCGGCTCCTTCGCCGTCTTCGGCGTGGCCGAATGCGTGTGTTCCGGCTTGGCCGGCACCGGTGCGGCAGCGGCGAGTGCGCGTTCCTCGTCATGCGCTTCCGGCATGGACGGAGGCAGTTGTTGCGCGTCATCGCCCTTCGCCAGGCCGAGCAAAGCATGGGCGCGCTGCCAATGCTCCTGATCGCGGCCGTGCGGACGACCCTCCTCCAGCCACAGATAATACGCGCGGTCGCGCACCCTTTTCTCGATCGTGTCCAAAGCCTGCTCCCCGATTCGCGGAACTGAGTTTATTCCGGACCGGGTGGCGAGGGACAGTCAACCAGAGAATACGGGCCCGGATGGCTGTCCACATAGGCGTGATGCGTGACGAAGCCGGAATCCGGTGTCCAGCGATGGACATGGAAGGCGGGCGGCTCCAGCACCAGCGCGCCATTCACGCGGGGCCGCAGGTCGAGATCGATCGGCTGAGCGATGGGCGGTCCGATCGACGCCACGGCGCCCGCCACACGCGTGAACACCGGGCGATGATGGTGACCGCAGATGATGCGCTCGACGTGCGGATGGCGCGCGACAACCGCCGCGAACGCCTCCGAGTTCACGAGCCTGATCCGGTCCATATGCTCGATGCCGGACATGAAGGGCGGATGATGCATGGCGATCATCGTCGGCCGTCGGGGCTCGGCGGCGAGCGCCTCGTCGAGAAATCGCAGCCGCTCCTCGCAGAGTGCGCCATGCGCCGCGCCGCTCACGAGCGTGTCCAGCATGACGAGCCGGATCGGCAGGCCTTCGACCACGTATTGGATGTATTCGCCATCCGGAATCGAGCCGAGCATGTCGCTGAGATGTTCCCGGAGCCGGCCGCGATCATCGTGGTTGCCCGGAATGACATAAACCGGACCGGCGAAGTGACGCCGCAATAGCTGCCGGAACAGCCGGTATTCCTCGTCCTTGCCGTCCTCGGTCAGATCGCCGGTGATGACGATCGCATCCGGCACCGGATCGAATGCGGCGACTGCCTTGAAGGCGCGTTCGCTCACCGCGTTGGTGTCGACCGTCTGAAACACGGTGTGGCCCGGCGGACAAACGTGGAGGTCTGAAAGCTGGCAGATCAGCATTGCCGCACCGGCACCAGCCTCCGTTTCATGTCAAACGGGTTACACAACGCACATCTACCCGGCGTGTCGCCGAAATGAAAGCTTGTTTATACATGCCCGATCGTTTGAATCACCTCGAAACCCTCGAATTCGGGGTGATCCAGATATAACGGCCTGTTGCCGCCCGCGTTGCTGTGGGCCTTGCGAAACTGTTCAGACCGCGTCCAATCCTCGAACGCAGAGCGGCTGTTCCAAACCGTATGCGACGAGTAGAGCACATGATCGTCGCGCTCGGGTCCGCGCAGCAGATGAAATGTGCGAAAGCCGGGAACATTTTCGAGATGCGTGTCCCGGCTGGTCCAGACATCCTCGAACGTCTTTTCGCTGCCGCGCGCGACCTTGAAACGATTCATGGCGATGAACATTCGCTGCACTCCCTCTGCTTCGAAACCCTGCCAGCGCGCGGCGGCGGCGTTGCCGATCCACTTCGGCTTGCGGGCCGCCCCGCGCTCTGTCATAAGCGGTTGATTTCTCGACGGCGCGCGTTTAACGGGCCTTTCCCGGTCGTGGCCCGTCCCGTGCTCCGAACGTGAGGAGCGGCGTTTGCCCGACGGTGGCCAACATTTCCCCGCCTTGGTCCTCAACGCGGATTTCCGCCCGCTGTCCTATTTTCCGCTCTCGCTCTGGTCGTGGCAGGATGCGGTCAAGGCCGTGTTTCTCGACCGCGTCTCGGTTCTGAACGAATACGATACGGAAGTGCGGTCGCCGAGCATGGTGATGCGCCTGCCGAGTGTCATCGCATTGAAAGACTACATCCCCGGCGCGCGGCGCCCAGCCTTCACGCGGTTCAATGTGTTTCTGCGCGACGCCTTTACCTGCCAGTACTGCGCCGACCGTTCGCCTGCACAGGATTTGACCTTCGACCATGTCGTTCCGCGCAGCCGGGGCGGCCGCACGACGTGGGAGAACGTCGTCACCGCGTGCGGCGACTGCAACCTGCGGAAAGGGTCGAAGCTGCCGCGCGAATGCGCGATGTATCCACGCATCCGCCCCCGGCAACCGACCACCTGGGAACTTCAGGATAACGGGCGCGCCTTTCCTCCGAACTATCTTCATGAGAGCTGGCGGGACTATCTCTACTGGGACAGCGAACTCGAAAGCTAGGGTTTGCTCAGATCCGCTCGCTAACGCGGATCGCGACCTTGCAGCCGGCCCGGATAGCCGCATAGAGAAACCGATAGCCGGGCGTGCCCTGCGCGTCATGGGCGATGCCGATATCGCGGTGCTCCAGCTCTTCGGCGCGAAAACGTTCAATCGTGTCCTTCAGTTGCGGCTCGTCCGCGCCCAGCGTCTCCGCCTGCGCCGCATAGTGCTCGTCGATCGCCTCTTCGACCGCGACGGTGCAGGCCATGGCCGCCCGTTCGCCGAGCGCCGCCGTCACCGCACCCAAAGCGAACCCGGCGACATGCCAGAACGGCAGCATCACGGTCGGACGCACCCGTCGTTCGCCAAGCAGGTGCGCGAAGGTGTCGAGATGCACCTGCTCCTGCTCTTTCATGTGCTGTAACAGATCGGCCTTGCTGCTGCGCCCGAGCACGGCGAGTTGCCCCGCATAGATGCGTGCGGCCCCGTACTCGCCCGCGTGATCGACCCGGATCATGCGGGCGACGTCTTCCGCGACCGGCAGATCGCCGGGCAGCCGCGTCCGGGATGTATCGCTCATGCGGTCGTTCTCCTCGTTCGCCACAGCGAGATGGCAAGGATCAGGGCGAATGCCAGGGCGTAAAGCAGGTTGCCCCCCGCCATCGAGACCGGCAGCCCGGGCACCAAATAGGTCGGATCGTCGCAGGGTTTGGCGGGGGTGGCAGGCAGGCGCGACAGCCGCTCGGCGAGGGAGCCGCCGGCCGGCAGCGCCGGCGCCGCGCATTCCGGCAGGGGGCTCGGCCACGCCCCCTGCTCGACCCCGACATGCACGGCGCCGAGCACGGCGGCCGCCCCGATCGCGAGAACAACGAGCCAGAGCAGGAGGCGGCCCCCCCGCGCCGACAGCAGCAGGGCGAGCGCGGAAAGCAGGATCGCGAGCCGGTATGGCCATCGCTCCAGCAGGCAGAGCGCGCACGGCACGAGGCCGCCCCAACGCTCGCTGAGATCCGCAACCGCCAACGCCGCGCCGGCGGCGAGCAGGCTTGCCGTTGCGAGCCCGATCGGACGTGTCATGCCCCGCATGTGCCCGCGCCGCCCGGCGGAGGCAAGCGGCGTTGCCGCCGTTTCGTGCCGCGCCTAGGGTCGCGACTGCGAATGGGGAGGCCGCGCATGCGAACACTGTGGGGACGCGCCAATTCGGGCAACGTGATGAAGGTGATTTGGCTGCTCGAGGAGTTGCGGCTGCCGTATGAACGCATCGATGTCGGCGGGCCGTTCGGCGGTACCGACACGCCGCAATACCGGGCGAAGAACCCGACCGGCCTCGTGCCGACCTTGCAGGAAGACGAGTTCGCGTTGTGGGAGAGCAACGTCATCATGCGTTATCTCGCCTCCGCCAACGAGGCGGGCGAAAGCGTCTGGCCGCGCGAGGCGCGCGCCCGCGCCCGCGCCGAGTGCTGGCTCGATTGCGAGCAAACGCGGCTCGCCCGCCCGCAAAGCGCGATGTTCTGGGGCTATGTTCGCACCCCGCCGGAGAAGCGGGACGAGGCGGCCATCGCGCAAGCGGTCAAGGACGCGGCCGCCGCTTACGCGCTGATCGCGGCGGCGCTCGACCGCTCGCCGTTCATCGCGGGCGAGCATCTGACGCTCGCGGATTTCGCCTGGGGCCCGCACGTGCACCGCTGGCTTCACCTGCCGATACCGGATCGCCCGGAATACCCGTCGCTCCGCCGCTGGTATGACCGGCTGCTGGAACGGCCGGCCTACGCCGCGCATGTGGCGGTGCCGCTGAGCTAACCGCGCGCGGGCCGGTCTTCCAGGGCGCTGACGAAGTTCCGCGCCCAGGCCGAGGCGGTGTTCGTTTCCACGGCGTCCATCATGCGGCGCCAGCGCTCCTGGCGTTCCTCCAACGGCATCCGCAACGCGTGATGCAGCGCCTCCGCGGTTTCGTCCGGATCGTATGGATTGACCAGAACGGCCCCGTCCAGCTCGATCGCGGCACCGGCAAAGCGTGACAACACGAGCGCGCCCGGATCGGCGGGCTCCTGCGCCGCCACATATTCCTTGGCGACCAGATTCATGCCGTCGCGAAGCGGGGTCACGAGCCCGATCCGGGCCTTGCGGTAGAAACCCGCCAGCGTGTTGCGCGGAACGGCGCGCGTCAGGTATCGCAGCGGCACCCAATCGAACTCCGCGTTCTCGCCATTGATGCGGCCGGCCAGTTCATCGAGTTCCTTGCGCAGCGCACGGTATTGCGCGACGTCGCCACGCGATACGGGCGCGATCTGGATCATCGTGACGTGGTTGCGATGCTCGGGGAAGCGCTTCAAAAGCTGTGCGAAGCCGCGAAAGCGATGCGGAATGCCCTTGGAATAGTCGAGCCGGTCGACGCCGATGATGAGCGCCCGATCCCCGAGACTTTGCCGCAGGCGGTCGGCGTCCGACCCGGTCTCGGCCTTGCGAGCGGTGGTCGCGAATGATTTCGGGTTGATCCCGATCGGAAATGCGCGGGCGGTGGGCGCGTCGATGCCGATCGCGTCCAGCGATTCGGTCAGGTGGTCTGCGTCCTCCGGCACCTGCACGCCGACCAGATCGTACGCCGCGAAGTCACGCAGCAGCCGGTCGGCCTGCGGCAAAGCGAGAAACAGCGCGGAAGCCGGGAACGGGACGTGCAGGAAGAAGCCGATCCGCGCAGTGACGCCGGCGCGACGCAATGCGGCGCCGAGCGGTATGAGTTGATAGTCGTGCACCCAGACCAGATCATCCGGCCGCAGCAAGGGCGCAAGCGCACGGGCGAACGCCTCGTTGACCGCGTAATACGCTTCGAGATCGGTGCGCCGGAACTCGGCCAACCCCATGCGGGAATGCAGCAGCGGCCACAGCATCCCGTTCGAGAAGCCTTCGTAATAGCCGCGAAACAGCTTCTCCGGCAGATCGAGCGTTGCGAAGGTCAGTTGGCCGACGGTCGTGATCCCGGGCGCGGGCGGTTCGTCATCGCCGCCCACGGTGCCGCCGGACCAGCCGAACCACATCGTTTCGCGTCCACGGATCGCGTCGCGTAGCGCGACCGCGAGACCGCCCGCAAGGTTGCCGCGCTCGCGCGGCGCCGGCACGCGGTTGGAAACGATTACAAGCCGGGCCACGCGGCCTCCGCGCTTGCCGCCGCCCGCGAGAGCCAGGCGCGCACCCCGGAAGCCGTCTCGAACCGCTCCGGCACGCGCAGCCCGGTGCCGCCGAGTTGCTCCGCCGCCGCGATGCCGTCCTCATCCGTCACGTCGTCGCCGATATAGATCGGCACCCGCCCGGCGAATGGGGGGCTCTGCATCAATGCCGAAACGGCGACCCCCTTGTCGGCGCCGCGCGGCTTGATCTCCCAAGCCTTGCGCGCCGGCATGATGACGAAGTGCTCGGAGCCCGCCAGCAAAGGCTCCATCGTGTCCCGCAACATCGCCCCGAATTGCGGCGCCTCGCGGTAATGCAGGACGAACCCGTGCGCCTTTGATTCGACCCGCGTGCCGGGGCAGGCGCGCACGATGCGCGTCGCCGCGGCGATCCAGTCCGAGGGCGGCGTCGGGAGAATGCTGCGCGCGATCTGCTGGTTCGGGGCGTGCCGGATCGCACCGCCATGCTCGCCCGCGACGGCGAAGGGTATGTCGGGCAAGAGCGCATCGATCTGCTCGATCGGGCGGCCGCTGACGATCGCCAGCGCATCCCCGAGCCGCTTTCGCAAGGCGAGCAACGCGGCGGGCAGGGTTTCGTCGATCACGACCGCCTCCGGGCGCGGCGCGATGTCGACCAGCGTGCCGTCGAGATCGAGAAGAAGCGCGGAGCGATCAACAGGCGGCAGGCTGACGGACGGGAGCTTGGCGGACATGCCGTGCCGAACCTTCCTGGAGCGCGGTTGCGAAGGGAGCAGGCGTTCCGTCAGGAACGGCAGCCCGTGACCCGCACATCGTAGATCGGATGCTCGAGCATGGACACCGCCGGGGCGGAGGCAAGCATCCAGCCGGAAAAGCCCGGCTCGCCTTCATGCGTGTCGCGGATGTCGAGGAACGCCGTCGCGTCCTTCGCCTGGTTGGACGGCCTGACGTAACACGCGCGGACGCTGATCGACATCGATCCGAACGATGCGCTCTCCCCCGCCTTGATGACCAGCGAGGCACGCCGGGCGTTCACTTTGTCGAGTGCCTGAATCTCCGCATAAGGCTTGGCTTCCCAGGACGCCGCAACCGCTCCCGCGTTGGCCGGAGCCGCCGCGTCGGCGGCGCTGCCCGGCGGCGCTTGCAGCAGCAACCATCCGCACAATCCGCTGGCGATCAACAGCCAACCGCGACTCATGCGTCCGCGGACCGTTTCGGGCTTTGGAGGGAGCGCACGAGTTCGAAGAAGATTTCGCGCATCGCCTCCGGCTCGACGCCCATCAGCACGGCATCCTCGAACGCGTCCTGGAGCATCTGGGCGAGTTCGGCGTGGTTCTCGGACAGCATCTTCAGTTTTTCCCGGCAGGCGACGGAGGAGCCGTCCGGCATCGGCCAGCGCGCGGGCGCGCTCACGGCGATCTGGCGGGCGCCGGCGTCCCGCCCGGCGACGATGCGCTGCCGTCACCCTGGCCGCCGTCGCCGGATTTGCCGCTGCCGACCGAACTCGCGAGATTGCCGGCGCTGAAGATGAATTTGCCGAGCAACTGCTCGATGCTGATCGAAGATTGGGTGACCGTGATGAGGCCGCCCGGTTGCAGCATCGTCGCGTCACCACCCGGCGACAGCGCCAGGTATTTGCCGCCGAGCAAACCGTCGCTCGTGACCTCGGCGCTCGAATCCTTCGGC
>JAFAXA010000301.1 GCA_019241425.1 Acetobacteraceae bacterium
GCGATCAGCCAGAACACCCCTTGGCTGCCGCCGGTCATCACAAACGCAATGATCAGCACAAGCAGCAGGATGCCGAGACCTAGATTGACCTGGTGCTGGTAGGGGTAGATCAGCGGCGCGCCCTTGATCAGCGCCTGCAACTTGGCAAATGCGACCAGCGAGCCCGAAAACGTGATGGCGCCGATCGCGAGGCCGAGCGACATTTCGACCAGGCTTTGCGTGTGGATCGCGCCCGGCACGCCGATGCCGAACGCTTCCGGCGCGTTCAGCGCCGCCGCGGCGACGAACACGGCGGACAATCCCACCAGCGAGTGAAACGCCGCGACAAGTTGCGGTAAGGCGGTCATCTTGATCCGTTGCGCGACCACGGCGCCGATCCCGCCGCCGATCGCGAGCCCGACGATAATCAGCACGTAGCCGAAGCCGGACATGCCGCTTTGCGCGAGCGTCGCGAGGATCGCGACCGCCATGCCGGCCATGCCGAACTGATTGCCCTGCCGGGAGGTAACGGGGCTCGAGAGACCGCGCAGCGCCAGGATGAACAGGACGCCCGCAATCAGGTAGCAGAACGCGGTGAGACTGAGGGACATGGCGTTACTTCCCCCTTGCCTTGAACATCGCGAGCATCCGTTGCGTAACCAGGAAGCCGCCGAAGATGTTGACGCCGGCCAGGATCACGGCGAGGAACCCGAAGCCCGTCGCGACGCCGCTGAACGCGAGGCCGGCCGCGAGCATCGCGCCGACGATGATCACGGAGCTGATCGCGTTGGTGACGGCCATCAGCGGGCTGTGCAGCGCCGGCGTTACGTTCCACACCACGTAGTAACCGACGAAACAGGCCATCAGGAACACCGCGAACAGGTAGATGAACGGCGGCCCTTGATGCACGCTTTCGACCGGCAACACGGCGACGAGCGGGGCTTGGGCGGCCAGTTCGCGCGCGTGATCGGCGAGCCGCGCCGCCTCATCGGCAAGCTGGTTCGGGTTCATGGGGGTCTCCGGTTCTCAGGCCGCCTCGGGCGGCGGCGCGGGTTGGGCGGCGGTCGCGGGCTGCGCGATTTCGGGCGGCACGCCCTCTTCGGGTGAGCCTTCCGCGGGCGGCGTCACGACGGTCGCGCTGGCGGCGGTGGCCCGGTCACCGGGGGCGCTTGCCGCGAATTGCGGGTGCACGGCGGTTCCGCCCCGCGTCAGCATGACGCCCTGCACGATGTCGTCGTCCGGCGGCAGCTTCGGCGCCTTCGCTTCCTTGTCCCAGAAGGTGGTCAGAAACGTCAGCAGATTGCGGCTGTAGAGCGAACTGGCGGCGACCGCGATCCGGCCCGGCCAGTTCCGGTAGCCGAGCACGCGCACGCCGTTCCCGGTGGTGATCGCCTCGCCGGGCTTGGTGGCGGCGCAGTTGCCGCCGGCATCGGAGGCGAGATCCACGACCACGCTGCCCGCTTTCATGGACGCAACCATCGGTTCGGTGACGATCACCGGCGCCTTGCGGCCCATCACCAACGCCGTGCAGATGATGAGGTCGTTCTTGGCAACCGTGGTCGCCATCAGCTCCGCCTGCTTCTGGCGAAACGCGTCGCTCATTTCCTTCGCGTAGGCGCCGGTCTGGCCCGCCGACTCCTCGTCGTCCACGCCGACATAGGTGGCCCCAAGCGAGCGGATCTCCTCCTTGGCGGCCGGGCGCACATCGGTTGCCGACACGATCGCGCCGAGGCGGCGCGCGGTCGCGATCGCCTGCAATCCGGCGACCCCGGCGCCGATCACGAACACCCGCGCCGGCGGCACCGTGCCGGCCGCCGTCATCATCATGGGAAACCCGCGCTCGAACGCGCTGGCGCCTTCGATGACCGCGCGATAGCCGGCGAGATTGGCCTGGCTCGACAGCACGTCCATCGACTGCGCGCGGGTGATGCGCGGCAGCAGCTCCATGGCGGCGACGTCGATGCCGGCGGAGGCGAGCGACGGCACCAGCTCCGCATCGGCGAACGCGTTGGCGATGCAGACCAACAACGCGCCGCGCGGAATGCCGGCGCGCTGTTCCGGCTCCGGCACCTGAACCGCGAAGACGATCCCTGCCCCGTTGAGAGCCGCGGCCGCGTCCGGCGCGATCTCCGCCCCGGCCGCCTGATAGTCTCCGTCGGAAATGGATGCCGCTTGTCCGGCGCCGGTCTCGATTGCAACCGTGAGGCCGAGCCCGATCAGCTTCCTGGCCGTTTCCGGCGTCGCCGCCACGCGCGTTTCAGCCGCGCGCCGTTCCTTCAGCACCGCCAGGCGCATTCGCCCTTCCTCCCCGTCTCACGACAGAACCCGCGAAAGAAACAAGCCGGCAAAGCCGGTTCGCAGGCAAGCGACCATGCGCGATGCCGCCCACCGGCGCAAGCCGGACCGGCCGGACACTAGACCGGCTGGGCGGGAGAAACGGGCCCCGGAAAACCGACCGCGCCGGCCAGCCGCCCCGCGCCGTACGTCACGGCGGCACAACCAACCGGGAAGATGATTTCAGTGATGACGAGGCCCAACATTTGCGCGGGCGGCACCGGGCCGTTTGCATGCACGACGTTCAGCCCGACGATCATCGCGCCGAACACGACGCCGAAGCCGAAACCAAGCGCTGTGTGCAGGCCGAGCCCCGCGCGTGGTCTCGCCGCGAGCCGTCCGAGCACGTAGCCGAGCAACCCGTATTCGATCGCCTTCACGGCGCCGACCTGGAGGACGGTTGCGGTGATCGCATCGACGGGCGCGCCGCCGATCGTCTGCACGGCTCGCTGCGCGCCCTTCGCCGCCGCCCAGGCAGCCGGCGCGGCGATCAGGCCGAGCAGGCCGGTGATCTGCGGGCGGTAGTTTTCAACCGTAATGCCGATCGCCAGCCCGCAGCAGACGATCGCCGACCATGCGACACTGCCGGCAACCGCCGAGAGGAAGGGCAGGGCGGCGGGGATGGCGCCGATCGCCGAGCGGCCGCCGAGCGTCACGATTTGGATGAAAAGGCCGAGTAGGATGCCCGCCCAGGCCGCCATCACGACGGCCCGGAACGCCTTCCGATCTCCGCCCGCAACTGCCGGGCCGTGGCCGGTCATCGCATCGCGCTCCCACGGGCAGTTTCGCACGAAACCGCCGCGGGCGCGAGTCCACGGCTTGCGTTACACGGAAATGCGCCGCCTCACCTCCGCCTCGTCCAGCTCGGCAAGCGGCCCCTGTAGCGCGATGTCGCCGCGATCCATGACGGCGATCCGTTGCGCGAGGCCGCGCACGAAATCGAAATACTGCTCGACCAGCAGGATCGCCATCT
>JAFAXA010000329.1 GCA_019241425.1 Acetobacteraceae bacterium
GTGGTGGCGGGTGCTACATAATACCGCAATTTGCCGTCAATTGGGCGGCCGGACCCCGACCGCCCGCGGCTGCCGCGACGACTACATGTCGCGGCCCATTTCCGCCCGGACCGCCAACCGGACCGCTTCGGCGAGACTGCCGACATCGAGTCGCGCCATGAGACGCGCCCGGTGCACCTCGACGGTGCGCGTACTCAGGCCGAGCACCTGCGCCACGGCCTTGTTCGACTTGCCTTGCATCAGCAAGTCGAGAACCTCGCGTTCACGCGGCTTCAACGTGCCGATTCGAGTAACGGCATCCGCCGCGGCTGTTTGTGGTTGCACGTTGTTCAACGCGGCGTTGATGCTTGCAAGCAGCGTGTCGTCGTCGAATGGCTTTTCGATGAAATCGGCGACTCCCGCTTTGATGGCGCGGACTGCGGTCGCCACATCGCCATGCGCCGTCATGACGATCACCGGGATCGCGCTCCCCTGCGCCTTCAATTGCCGAAACAACTCGATGCCGTCGAGGCCCGGCATTCGCAGGTCGGTCAGCACGCAGGACGGGTTATCGGTCTCTCCGAACGCGGCCAACCACCGGAGGAAGGCGGCACCGCAATCGTGGATCTCGGCGTGAATGCGAGCAGATTTCAGCAGCATCGCAATGGCGCGGCGCACCGCGTCGTCATCATCGATCACATGGACGGTTCGCTCGGACGTTCTGGACTTCGCCGTCAGATGGTTCACCGGTCAGGAAAAGGGATCGGGTAAGCCGGTCGACGACGCGGCTGAAACACCGAGCCGACCGGAGAGGAACGATTCTTCTACAAGCCTCCGTCTGAGTGCCAATGATTTAGCACCGAATCGAAAGCCGCGTCCAAGGCCGGGCACGCCGGCCCGCAAGCGGATGTAAAAATCATTGCGTCCGGAACGATGCGCGGTTGAGCTCACGCACCCTGCCGCTGCTGGCCCTCCTCTTGGGAACCGATTTATTCATTCGCGTGCGGTTTCCACTATTCGCGAACTCGCCAGCACCCTTCTTCCATCCATGGGGGTGCCCTTTCAGGCGTCCTGCCTGCGGTTCGGGCAAGGGAAGCGGCGGAAGATCTTATGCTACCATCCCGCTTCTAAGACCTTAGATCAGCAAGTAATAAAAGACTTCCATGCCAGTTCACAACTAGTAGCTGTCTAACACCCAGATTAGGGAGGTCTAATTCCTAAACACGTACGTAATCTACCCGATGCGTGCGGGAGGGAGCCGCGCGACACTCGCGTTGCGGTGAAAGAGGCTGTAATGTCGGACCGGATCGGCCGTAACACCGTCGGTGCCAGCGTGTCGCACCGGAAGATTGCGCCGAAGCTGCGTCCGCCTGTGCGAACCGGGAGCCCATACTGATGACCCCTGGTGTTCCGTTTTCCGGTAAGCGCCATCCGAGAGTTTGGTTCACCGGCAATCTGCGTCTGGGCTGCAGCGACAAGCTGCGCCGCGCCAACCGGTCGTTCGCGTCGGTTGACGAGATGGATCACTTCCTGATCGTCCATTGGAACGAGGTGGTCCATCCGGATGACCACGTTTGGGTGCTCGGGGATTTTTGCGCCGACCGTGCCACCCTCGCCGACGCTTACCTGGAACAGCTCAACGGCAGCAAATGTCTCATCGTCGGCGACTATGACCTGCTGGAAATACGGCGGGCAAAAGGATGGGAATATGTCGACTGGTTCGTGAAGATCCTGCTGGACGAGCAATGGATCTTTCTTTCTCACTACCCGCTGCATGGCCGGCCGCCCGGAACGAACGACGTGCTGAATCTTTTCGCCCATGATGACGAGAACGCACCGGCGAGAGCACCATGCTGCGACGTCGGTCTCGAGCGGTGGAGTTACCGGCCGATCGGCATCGAGGACGTCCGCTTCCGGCTCGAGAGCACGCGCCGTCGCCTGTTTCCGCACTCGCGGCCGTCCCGGTTCGATCATTAAGCCGGGCGCGTTGTCCGCTCGACCTGAAGGTTGCCCTTGATCGATGCCGGAAAGCCGGCCGCCTTTCCCGCCCTTTTCCGAAGAATCAGCCGCCCTGAAGGTGCGGGGAGCGGAGGATGCGTGGAACGCCTGCGACCCCGGGCGCGTGTCGCTGGCCTACACGCCCGACAGCCGCTGGCGTAACCGCGCCGAATTCCTTGTCGGACGATCCGAAATCGTCGCCTTTCTCACGCGGAAATGGGCGCGGGAACTCGACTACCGGTTGATCAAGGAGTTATGGGCCTTCACCGCGGACCGGATTGCCGTCCGGTTCGCCTATGAGTGGCACGATGATTCGGGGAATTGGTTTCGCTCCTACGGGAACGAGAACTGGCAGTTCGCGGAAAACGGCCTGATGAAACGGCGGATCGCCAGCATCAACGACCTGCCGATCGACGAAGGCCAGCGCCTCTACCATTGGCCTCGCCTCGCGCCGCGACCGTCCGACCATCCCGGCCTGTCCGATCTCGGCTTGTAGGCGGCCCGTTGCCCGGTCGCGCATTATCCCCGCCGGCTTCGGTAACGGAGGGGCTTTTAGGGTAGCGTTCCGCGCATTGCGGGAGAATAGGGGCGCAAAATGCTTTCCGGAGCGCGCCGAAGCCTTAATGTGGCTTCATGCAAGCCGAGCCTGTGTTGCCTTTGCTCGACATCGCCGGCCTTTCCGTCGCCTTCGCGAACGACCGCGGGGATGATTTCACGGCGGTCCGCGGCCTCGATCTGGTTGTAGCCGAGGGCGAAACACTCGCGGTGGTCGGCGAGTCCGGGTCCGGAAAATCCGTGACGGCGATGGCGGTCACCCGGTTGATCGACAATGCCGGCGGCCGCATCACAGGAGGCACCATCCGGTTCCGTGACCGAAGCGGAGCGGTGCGCGATCTGGCGCGCGAGCCGGCCGCCGACATGCGGCGGCTACGCGGCCCCGAGATCGCCATGGTGTTTCAGGAGCCGATGACCTCGCTCAACCCGGTGCTCACGGTCGGTGACCAGATCGCCGAGGCGATCGAACTGCACCAGCGTCTGAGCCACCAGGCGGCACGCGAGGAGGCGCGGCGGATGCTGGAGCGTGTGCGCATCCCGGAGGCCGCGCGCCAGCTCGATCGCTATCCGTTTCAGTTGTCCGGCGGGATGCGTCAGCGGGTGATGATCGCGATGGCGCTGTCATGCCGCCCACGCATGCTGATCGCCGACGAGCCGACCACCGCGCTCGACGTCACCGTGCAGGCGCAGGTGCTGCGGCTGATGCGCGAATTGCAGCGCGAATTCGGCATGGCGATGATCTTCATCACCCACGACATGGGCGTGGTGGCGGAGATCGCCGACCGGGTTCTCGTGATGCGCGCGGGCGAAAAGGTCGAGGAAGGCGACGTATTCGCGATCTTCGAGCGTCCGGCCGCGCCCTACACCCGCGCTTTGCTCGCGGCGGTGCCGGCGCTCGGCAGCTTGGCCCACGAGAGCTTGCCGCGCGCCTTTCCGGAAAACGGCCGCGATCTGCCGCCGCAGGATACGGTGCGGGAAGGCGGCCCGCCGGTGCTGGAGGTGCAAGACCTGACGACGCGGTTCGACGTCGCGTCGGGCTGGTTCACGCGCAACAAGGCGCGTATCCACGCCGTTGAGCATGTCAGCCTCGAGGTTCGCCCGGGCGAGACGCTGGGGCTGGTCGGCGAATCCGGCTGCGGCAAATCGAGCACCGGCCGCAGCGTCATCCGCCTGGAGCAGCCGCAAGCGGGCGCGATCCGCTTCGAGGGCAGCGACGTTTCGGTGCTCCGCGGGGACGCTGAGGCGCGGCTGCGGCGCGGCGTGCAATACGTGTTTCAGGACCCGTTCGCCTCGCTCGACCCGCGGCTTACCGTCGGTTTCTCGATTGCCGAGCCGATCACCACCAATCGCCTGCTGAGCGGTCCGGCGGTGGAGGCCCGGGTCGGTGAATTGCTGCGCCAGGTCGGCTTGCCGCCGGAGCATGGCCGCCGTTATCCGCACGAGTTGTCGGGCGGCCAGCGGCAGCGCGTGTGCATCGCCCGCGCTCTTGCAAGCGAGCCCCGGCTGATCATCGCGGACGAGGCGGTTGCGGCGCTCGACGTGTCGATCCGGGCGCAGGTGGTCAATCTGCTGATGGCGTTGCAGCGCGAACGGGGCCTCGCTTTCCTGTTCATTTCCCATGACATGGCGGTGGTTGAACGGATCGCGCATCGGGTCGCCGTGATGTATCTCGGCCAGATCGTCGAGATCGGCCCGCGCCAGGCGGTGATGATCGACCCGCAACACGCCTATACGCGGCGCCTGCTCGCGGCGGTGCCGGTGCCGGACCCGAGACAGCGCGGCCACGAGCGCGGCCTCGACGACAGCGAGGTGCCGTCGCCCTTGCGCCGCCTCGATGATCCGCCGCAGGTTGCGCCGCTGGTCCAGGTCGGGCCAGACCACTACGTTGCCCGGCATCACGTCGGCGGACTCTACTGAGCGAGGAACACTCGGCCATGACGCTCCTGCCCCCCATTCCGCGCCGTTTCTTCATCGGCGGTTCGGCGGCTTTGGTTGCCGCGCCCGCACTCGCCCCGCTGGCGGCGCGGGCCGCCGAAGGCAAATCGCTGACGATCGGCGTGCAGGACAACCTGACGGGCCTCGATCCCGCCGACCTCAACGACAATCTTTCCTTGTCGGCTTGCCGCACGATGTTTCAGGGGCTGTACGGCTTCGACAAGGATATGAAACTCATCCCGGCGCTCGCCGAAAGCTACACGGCGAACGACGCGGCGACCGAGTTCACGTTCAAGCTGCAATCAAACGTCGTGTTCCATGACGGAACGCCGTTCAACGCGGCCGCCGTGAAGTTCAGCCTCGAGCGCCTGGCCAATCCCGAGAACAAGCTGAAGCGCGCGAGCCTCCTCTCGATGCTCGATCACGTGGACGCGCTGGACGACCACACGGTGAAGATCGTGCTGAAAACACCCTTCGGTGCGTTCGTGCCGACCGTCGCGCATCCGGCGCTGATGATCGTGAGCCCGGCAGCGGTCGCGAAATACGGCCGTGACTTCAACCGCAATCCGGTCGGCACCGGCCCCTTCAAATTCGTGAGCTGGAGCGCCGATACGCTGAAGGTGGAGCGGAACGACAAGTTCTGGCGCGCGGGTTACCCGAAGCTCAACGCGGTGACGTTCCGCAGCGTGCCGGAAAACGGTGCGCGCCTCGCGATGCTGCAAACCGGCGAAGCGCAGTTCATCTATCCGTTGCCGCCGGAGCTGATCCGCGTGGTCGAGCGCAACCAGAATATCAGCGTCATCAACAACCCCTCGATCTACGCCCGCTATGTGGCGATGAACGTCACCAAAAAGCCGTTCGGCGATCCCCGCGTCAGGCAAGCGCTCAACTACGGCATCGACAAGGCGGCGTTCGCGAAGATCGTGTGGAGCGGCTACGAGGACCCGCTCGACTCGCCGCTGCCGCCGAACCTCGCATTCTACCAGAAGCAAGGATCCTATCCATACGACCTCGCCCGGGCGAAAAAGTTGCTGGCCGATGCCGGCGTCGGTGAGGGCTTCACGACCGAAATGTGGGCAAACAACAATTCGATCAATCAGCGCGGCTTGCAGTTCATGCAGCAGCAATTCGGCAATCTCGGCATCAAGTTGACCGTGACGCCGCTGGAAGCCGCGCTGCTCCAACAGAAGATCTTTACCGTGCCCAGCGCCGAGGAAAGCCAGTTGCAAACCTATCTCGGCGCCTGGTCCGCCTCGACCGGCGATGCCGATTGGGGATTGCGTCCGTTGTTCTGGAGCAAGGGCGCGCCGCCGCGCTTGTTCAATGTCGGCTACTACAAGAACGACGAAGTCGACGCCGCGATCGAAGGTGGACTCGGCACCGCCGATGCGAGCAAGCGCGGCGGCTTCTACGCGCAGGCACAGAAGCTGATCTGGGAAGATGCGCCTTGGATCTTCCTCGGTGTCGATCGCAATCTCGCGGGTCAGGCGAAAACGCTCGCGGGTGTTTATCAGATGCCCGACTCGCAGTTGCTGATCGAGGAAGGCTCGTTCTCGGCTTGACGCACCGGCACGACATCGTGCGGGCGGCGTAGGTGCTGTCCTACTTGCTGCGCCGGCTCCTCGGCGTTGTTCCGGTGCTGGTTGCCGTTTCGATCTTCGTGTTCGGCTTCGTCCGGCTGCTTCCTGGCGATCCGGCCCGGCTGATGGCGGGACCGGAGGCGAGCGAAGCGGATGTCGCGGCGATCCGGCACGACCTGAGCCTCGACCAACCGATCTGGGAACAATATGGGCGCTACGCCCGCGGCCTGCTGACCGGCGATCTCGGCCGGTCCAGCCGCACCCGCCAACCGGTTGCAACCGAAATAGGTGCGCGCTTCATGCCGACGCTATGGCTCACCATTTTTGCCATGGCCTGGGCAACGGTCGCCGGCATGACGACCGGCGTGCTGTCCGGCGTCAAGCGCGGGCGATGGCAGGATCAGGCGGCGATGGTGCTGGCCGTGTCGGGCATTTCCTTTCCGTCGTTCTGGCTCGGTCTGCTGCTGATCGACCTGTTCTCGGTACGGCTGGGCTGGTTGCCGACCGGCGGCTACGGCACCTGGCAGCATTTCGTGCTGCCTTCGCTGACACTCGGCGTGGCGGTCGCGGCGGTGCTAGCGCGGTTCACGCGCTCGGCGTTCGTCGAAGTGGCGTCCGAAGATTTCGTCCGCACCGCGCGCGCCAAGGGCGTGCCGGAACGCCTCGTCATTCTCCGGCACACGCTGCGCAATGCCTTGCTGCCGGTTATCACGATGACCGGCTTGCAGTTCGGCTTTTTGCTCGGCGGCGCGGTGGTCGTGGAAACGGTGTTCGCCTGGCCCGGTCTCGGACGCTTGCTGGTCGACAGCGTTTCCTATCGCGACTACCCCGTGATCCAGGCCGAGATCATGCTGTTCTCGCTTGAGTTCGTGCTGATCAATCTGGGGGTTGATCTGATCTATGCCGTCATCAATCCGGAGATCAGGTTCCGGTGAGCGCGACCGTCGCCGATAACCGTATCTCCTCGCCGGTTGCCGAGTTCTGGCGGCGTTTCCGGCGCAAGCGGGTTGCTTTGGTGGCGGGCTTCATCATTCTGCTGATCGCGCTGGCGGCGATCGCCGCACCGCTGGTCGCGCCCTACGATCCGTCCGCCCCGGACTATGACAACGTGCTGGCCGATCCGTCCGCATTGCATCCGTTCGGCACCGACGCCTATGGCCGGGATATTCTGAGCCGGGTGATCTGGGGTGGCCGCATCTCGCTTTCGGTCGGCGTCATCTCCGTGCTCGTCGGCGGCGCGGTCGGGATCGTGCTCGGCCTGGTCAGCGGCTTCTTCGGCGGCTGGGTCGACAGCCTCATCATGCGCTTCTGCGACGTACTGTTTGCATTTCCGGGCCTGCTGCTCGCGATCGGTGTGGTGGCGGTACTCGGCCCCGGCATTTCGAACGTGATCTGGGCGACCTCGGTCTTCAGCGTGCCCGCTTTCGCGCGCCTGGTGCGGGGCGACGCGCTGGCGCTGAAGCGCGCGGTCTATGTGCAGGCGGCGCGCAGCATCGGCGTGCGCCCGGTGACGCTGATGCTCCGCCACATCCTGCCCGGTGCGCTGCCGGGCGTCATTGTCAACGGCTCCCTGCGTCTCGGTAACAACATTCTGACCGCGGCCTCCCTGAGCTTTCTCGGCCTCGGCGCGCAGCCGCCGAGCCCGGAATGGGGCGCGATGCTGGCGGACGGACGGAGTTACCTCGGCGTCGCGGACTGGCTCACCCTGTGGCCGGGCGTTGCGATTTTTGTCACGGTGCTCGCCTTCAACCTGCTGGGAGATGGCCTGCGCGACGCGCTGAGCCAGAAGCTGCGATGAGCGGACCGACTGTTCTTTATTCCGAAACGCTCTATCCGGACGACACGATCGAGCGGGCGCTGCTCGGCCCGGATGTGCACATCGTCCGGCGCGCCGTGCCCGCGCTGTCGGCGCTGACCGACGCGGAATGCGCCGAAGCGGACGGCCTGATGATCTTTCGCCACTGGATCTCGCGCGACGATCTGGCGCGCTTTCCGCGGCTGCGGGCGATCGTGCGCATGGGCGTCGGCTACGACCGGATCGACCGCGTGGCGGCGGCCGAGCGCAGCATCCTGGTCTGCAACATCCCCGATTACGGCACGACCGAAGTGGCGGACCATGCGATCGCGCTGGCGCTCACCTTGCGGCGCGGCTTGCTGCTGCATCATGCAGCGCAACGGGCGGAGCCGCCCGCGCCCTGGCTGCCGATCGAGGACCCGCTGGTGGCGCGGCTGTCGGTGCAGACCTTCGGCGTCGTCGGCCTCGGCCGTATCGGCACGGCGGCTGCGCTGCGGGCCAAGGCACTCGGCTTCCGCGTCGTGTTCTACGATCCGAACCTGCCGAACGGCGCCGAACTGGCGGTGGGGCTCGAGCGGGTGCGGGCGTTGCCGGACCTGCTGCGGCAGGCCGATGTGCTGTCCCTGCATACGCCCCTGACGAGGCAGACGCGGGGACTGATCGGCGCGGCCGAACTGGCGCTGCTGCCCCCGGGCGCGGTCGTCGTCAACACCGCGCGCGGCCCGGTTCTCGATCTCGACGCGCTTTTCGCGGCGCTTCGCTCCGGCCATCTTGCGGGCGCGGGACTCGATGTGCTGCCGGTGGAGCCGCCGGCCGATCCGCCGGCGCTGCTGCGTGCCTACCGCGCGCGCGAGCCCTGGCTGGAAGGCCGGGTGATCGTCACCCCGCACGCGGCCTATTGGAGCCCGCAGGGGATGGCCGACATCCGCGTCAAGGCGGTTGAAACGATCCGGGCGGCGCTGCTGACCAATCAGCCGCAGAACGTGATTACACCCGACATGGAGTGACGGCGGCTGACCGCCGCAGGGCTGCGCGCGCCCGTTGCAGGCGACGCGCGCAGATAGCGACAAACCTCAGCCCTGGCGGACAGTGCGGCTCTGGGCGGTTCGGGAGTGGCCGTGCTTGCGCGAGGCCGTATGAGCGTGCTGCTTGTGCTTGTGGTGGTGGGTTCCGGACGGGGTGGTTTCGGCTTCGGCGTGGGATGCCATCGCGAGAACGGTCGCGGCGGGGAGGGCGAGGCTGAATTTGGCGAGCAGGTCGCGGCGGGAGATGCTCACGGGAAACTCCGGAAAAAGCGGGAAAGCGAATAGGGGTTCAGACGGCGCTGGCAAAACGTGCCTTAACCGCCGGAATAACTTTACCGAATCTGCCTGGGCATTTCGCAACAGGTTTGTTGCCGAGGCGCCGCTTTTTTTCTCAAAGCAGGCATAAATCCCGCAATTCGCGGCGGAGCTTGGGTGGCAGGCTGCCTAGGCCCGAACTGGCGTCGGCGGCCGAGATGTCAGCGGGTGCGTCGGCGGCCGGGAGATAGCGCCAGCCCTGGAACGGCTTCACCAGCCGGCCCTCCACCGGCACCAGCACCGGGTCGAGGAACAGCCCCGCGCAGGCGGTGCCGTCCTCCCGCCGATCGGCCGCGATGTCCAGGATCCGCTGCCGCACGACGAGCGCGCCGGCAATCGCCCAGTAGATCGAGCCGCCCTCCAGGATCTCGGCTCCCCGGCGTGGCATGTTGCGCGTGCGATGCCGGAGCGGCGGATGGGTCGCCACCCGCTCGGCCTGCAAGGCCTGCAGATGCGCCTTGTCCCGGCAACCCACGGCCAGCTTCATGACATGGAGCATGGTCCGAACATGCGGTCGCAATCGCGGATTCGGAAGGGTGGACGGAATTGCTCGTTCCTGATCCCGGCTGTGGTATCCAATCAGTTTGGAACGAAGGCACGAACGGAGCTGCGCCCAATGCTGTCGCGCCGAACCGCTCTGCTGGCTCTCGCCTCATCCGGATGGGCGGCCGCCCCGGCGCGTGCCGAAGATGCAGCCGGGGAGCCTGCGGCGAAGGCCGGGGACACCGTTACGACGCTGCGCGTGCAGAGCTACGGCATCGAGGTCAACCGCAAGCCTGCCACCGTGCTCGGCATCTTCCAGCCGGACGGCAAGGCGGGAATCGTCACGCAGGTCGGCCGGCCGTTCCGGGTCCGGGTGGAAAACCGGCTCGACCGGCCGACCCTGATCCATTGGCACGGCCTCACCCCGCCCTGGCACCAGGACGGCGTACCCGGGATTTCAGGCCCGCCGATCGCGCCCGGCGCGACCGGCGAATACGACTTTCCGCTGCGTTTCGGGGGCACGTTCTGGATGCATTCGCATCAAGGGCTGCAGGAGCAGGAACTGCTCGCGGCACCGCTGATCATCCATGACGGGCGCGACAATCCGCGAGAGCAGGAGATCGTGGTCCAGCTCGCCGATTTCAGTTTCGAGCCGCCCGAACAGATTTTCGACAATCTGCGAAAGCGCGGCTCCATGGCGGGAATGCCCGCCCAGGCCGCGGACCAGCCCGGCGGGATGCGAGCGATGGCGCCCAAAGCTCAGGCGGCTCCGTCCGGTCCGGCGACGCGCGGCATGGCGACCGGTGCCGCAGCCGCTCCGGATCTGAACGATGTCACCTATGACGCCTTTCTTGCCAATCTTCGCACGCTCGATGATCCGGACATCGTTCGCGTGGAGCCGGGAAGCAGCGTCCTGCTCAGGATCATCAACAGCTCGGCGATGAGCGCCTACCACGTCGATCTGGGTTCGCTGGCGGGCGAAGTGATCGCAGTGGACGGGTTCGAGGTGCGGCCCGTTTCAGGCCGCCGCTTCCCGCTCGCGGTGGCGCAACGGCTCGATATCCGGGTCACCATTCCCCGCGGCGCCGCCGCCTATCCCGTTCTCGCCACCCTGGAGGGCGGCCGCAGCCGGTCCGGCGTGATCCTGCAATCCGGCTCGGGCGCCATCAGCCGCGTGCCCGCAGCGGCGGCCGCATCCTCGCCGGCGCTGACGCTCGATTTCGAGGAGGCGCTCCGTGCGGCCGCGCCACTGAAACCGCGCAAAGCCGATCGCGTGCATCAGCTCGATCTGACGGGCGAAATGAGCGGCTATGTCTGGTCGATCAACGGCGTCGCCTGGACGAAGGACGTGCCGCCCCTGCCGGTTGCCGAAGGCGAGCGGGTCGAACTGGTGTTTCAGAACAAGACCGGGATGCCGCATCCCATGCACCTGCACGGGCATGAGTTCCAGGTCGTGGAAATCGACGGCAGGCGGTTTGCCGGGGCGGTGCGCGACACCGTGCTCGTCACGCCCGGCACGAAGGTCGTCGTCGCGTTCGATGCCAACAACCCCG
>JAFAXA010000041.1 GCA_019241425.1 Acetobacteraceae bacterium
GCTCAGTTTCGAAAACACGCAGCTCGTTCCGCCCGCCGCGCGCACGATCGTGACCGGCAACCCGGTGCGGCCGGCGATCGCCGCGTTGTCGTCGCTCCCGTACGGGCCGCCCGACGGCACGATCCGCTTGTTCGTGTTCGGCGGCTCGCTCGGGGCGCGGGTGCTGAGCGACGTGGTCCCGCAAGCGATCTGCGCGTTGCCGGATGCGCTGCGCGCGCGGGTGCGGGTCGTGCAGCAATGCCGGGGCGAGGACTTGCAGCGCGTGCGCGGTGTGTATGCGCAAGCCGGCATCGACGCCGAGCTTTGGGCGTTTTTCCCGGACATCGCCGAACGGCTGCAAGCGGCGCATCTCGTGATCGCCCGTGCCGGCGCCTCCACGGTCGCCGAGATCGCGGCGGCGGGCCGGCCCGCCGTTCTGGTGCCGCTGCCGGGCGCGATCGACGATCACCAGACCGCCAACGCGGACGCGCTGGCCCGCGCCGGCGCGGCGTGGCTGATGCCGCAGCCCCGGTTCACGGCGGAAGCGCTGTCATCGCACCTTCTTTCCGTGCTGACCCGCACCAGCGAGCTGGTTCGGGCGGCGAAGGCGGCGCGCGCGCAGGCGCGGCCGGACGCGGCCGACAGTCTCGCCGATCTTGTGGAAGCACTCATGACGCAGGAGGCGCGCTCATGAGGGCATTGCCGCTGTCCATCGGCACCATTCACTTCGTCGGTATCGGCGGCATCGGCATGTCGGGCATCGCCGAGGTGTTGCACGTGCTCGGCTACACGGTGCAGGGCAGCGACATCGCCGACAGCATGAACGTGCGCCGTCTGCGGGCAGCGGGGATTGCGGTTGCGATCGGCCACGACGCCGCCAATCTCGGCGGGGCGCAGGTGGTCGTGGTCTCGACGGCGGTGCGTCGCGACAATCCGGAAATCCAGGCGGCGCGCGCAAGGCTGATCCCGATCGTGCGGCGGGCCGAGATGCTGGCCGAGCTGATGCGGCTGAAATGGTCGGTCGCGGTCGGCGGCACGCATGGCAAGACCACCACCACCAGCCTGATCGCGGCCGTTATGGAGGCGGGACGGTTCGACCCCACCGTCATCAATGGCGGTATCATCAACGCCTACGGCACCAACACGCGCCTCGGCGAAGGCGAGTGGATGGTCGTGGAAGCAGATGAGAGCGACGGCAGCTTTCTCCGCCTGCCCGCGGTGATCGCCGTCGTCACCAACATGGACGCCGAGCACCTCGACCATTGGGGCTCGGAAGAGGCGATGCTGGAAGGCTACGACCAGTTCGTCGCCAACGTGCCGTTCTACGGCTTCGCGGTGCTCTGCATCGACCATCCGGCCGTGCAGCAGATGATTCCGCGCCTATCCGACCGCCGCATCGTCACCTATGGGTTCAGTCCGCAGGCCGACGTGCGCGCCCACAAGGTGGTCGCGGACAAGCTCGGTTCGACGTTCGAGGTGACGATCACCGACCGGTTCCGCAACCGCAGCCGCACCATGGGTCCGTTCCGGCTGCCGATGCTCGGCCAGCACAACGTGCAGAATGCGCTGGCGGCGGTCGCGGTCGGCGTCGAGATGGATGTCGACGACACGACGCTCCGCTCCGCCTTTGCGGGCTTCAAGGGCGTCAAGCGCCGTTTCACCAAGACCGGCGAAACCGGCGGCATCACCGTGATCGACGATTACGGCCACCATCCGGTCGAGATCGCCGCCGTGCTGAAGGCGGCGCGGCAGGCCGGCGCCCGCGACGTGATCGCGGTCGTGCAGCCGCATCGCTATTCGCGCCTGCAATCCTTGTTCCCGGAGTTCTGCACCTGCATGAACGACGCCGGCACGGTGATCGTCGCCGACGTGTACGCGGCGGGCGAAGCGCCGCTCGGCGGCATCGACCGCGACGCGCTGGTGGACGGCTTGCGCGCGCGCGGACACAGGAGCGTGGTGCCGCTCGCCGATCCGGAACATCTGCCCGAGATGATCAACGCGATCGCCCGACCCGGCGATTTCGTCGTCTGTCTCGGCGCCGGCAACATTACGCACTGGGCCGCGTCCTTGCCGGAGCGGCTCGGCGCCATTCAAGCGGCCAGCAGCGGCCGCCGGATTGCGGGAAGCGCCGCATGATGGCCGCCGAAGCCACGGCCCAACTTGCCGACATGCTGCCGCCGTTGCGCGGCCGGTGGCGGGCGGACGCGCCGCTGGCGCCGCTCACCTGGTTCCGTACCGGCGGTCCCGCCGAATTGCTCGTTCGTCCCGCCGGATTCGCGGATCTCGCGCGCCTGTTGCGCGCACTCCCGCTCACGGTGCCGGTGCGCACGGTCGGCGCCGGTTCCAATCTGATCATCCGCGACGGCGGGCTGCGCGGCGTCGTGATCCGGCTTGGGCGCGGACTGAATGCGATCGCTGTCGGGCCGGACGGCGTGGTTGCCGGCGCCGGCGCGCTCGACGGGACGGTTGCCGAACATGCGGCGAGCGCCGGGCTTGCCGGGCTCGAATTCCTGTCCGGGATTCCGGGAACGATCGGCGGCGCGATCGCGATGAACGCGGGCGCCTATGGCAGCGACGTCGCGTCCGTCGTCGATTGGGTGGACATTGTGACGCGCTCCGGGGAATGCAGACGGCTCGCCGGCAACCAGCTCGGTTTCGGCTACCGGCACGCGCATCTGCCGCCGGAGAGCGTCGTGGTGCGCGCCCGGTTTCGCGCGACGCGCGGCGACAAACGCGCCGTTGCGTCCCGCATGGCGGAGATCCGCGCATCCCGCGAGGCGACGCAGCCGGTGCGGGCGCGCACGGGCGGCTCCACCTTTCGTAATCCGCCCGACATGAAAGCGTGGGAGCTGATCGAGGCCGCCGGCGGCCGTGGCCTTCGTCGCGGCGGCGCACAGGTTTCGGAAAAGCACTGCAACTTCCTGATCAACACAGGCGGCGCGACAGCCGCCGACATCGAGGGCTTGGGCGAAGAGCTGCGCCGTCGCGTGTTCGCCGCCTCCGGCGTCACGCTGGAATGGGAGATCCATCGCGTCGGCGTGCCGGCCGGGAAGCCGGAAGCCGTGACATGAGCAAGCGGATCGCGGTCCTCTACGGCGGCATTTCGGCCGAACGCGAGGTCAGCCTGTCCTCCGGCCGGCAGGTGATCGCGGCCTTGCGCGAAGCCGGGTTTGACGTGCAGCCGATCGAAGTCGGCGCGGATCTCGGCGCGCTGATCGCGGCGCTCCATCCGAAGCCGGAGGTCGTGTTCAACGCGCTGCACGGCCGCTTCGGAGAGGACGGTACGATCCAGGGCGTGCTCGATTGGCTGCACATTCCGTACACGCACTCCGGAATGCGCGCCTCCGCGCTGGCGATGGACAAGGTGGCGGCACGCGCCGCTTTCATCGCCGCCGGTCTGCCGGTCGCACTCGGTCGCGTCGTGTCGCTTTCCGAGCTTGCGCAGGCCGACCCGATCGCGCGCCCTTACGTCGTCAAGCCGGTCAACGAAGGATCGTCGGTCGGCGTCGAGATCCTGCGACACGGGGACAATCGGCGCGCGGCCATCGCGGGCGCATGGCGCTACAACGGCGCGGCTCTGGTCGAGGAGTACATCCCCGGGCGCGAGCTGACGGTCGGTGTGTTGGGCGATCGCCCGCTTGCGGTCACGGAGATCGTCGCCAGCCACGGCTTCTACGATTACGAATCCAAATACGCGGCCGGCGGCTCGCGCCATGACGTCCCGGCGCGCGTGCATCCCGAAACGTATGAACGGGCGATGCAGACCGCACTCGCCGCACACCGGGCGCTGGGCTGTCGCGGTGCCTCGCGCGCCGATTTCCGCTATGACGACACCGCCGGTTCCCCGGGGCGGCTGGTGCTGCTGGAGGTGAACACGCAGCCCGGCCTGACGGCGACCTCGCTGCTACCGGAACAGGCCGCGCATCTCGGCATGAGCTTCGCCGCGCTGTGCGCGTGGATGGTGGAGAACGCCGCGTGTCGCGCGTGACCCGCTTCCCGCGCAACAGCGTTCAGGATCGCCCGGGCAGGCTGAAGTTGCTGCTGCGGCGGCATCGCTGGCTGGTCAGCCGGCTCGCGGTCGGCAGCGGGTTGGTGCTCGTGGCGTCCGTCGCGATCATTGCCGGACATCGTTCGCATGAACGGTCGGTCGCGACCGCCCGCGAGCGGTTCGGCAATGCGACCGCGTCCGCCGGGCTGCGCATCAAGGATGTCGTGATCACGGGGCGCCAGAACACGCCGGAATCGCTGCTCCGCGCGGCACTCGGCGTGAAGCCGGGCGACCCGATCCTCGGCCTTTCCGTCGCCGACGCGCGGGCGCGTATCGAAAGCCTGTCCTGGGTCGAGCACGCGACCGTGGAACGGCGGCTGCCGGCGACGGTTGTTGTCGGTCTCGAAGAACGGCGACCGTTCGCGATCTGGCAGAACGGCGGCAAGTTCACCTTGATCGACCGCGAGGGACAGGTCGTCGCCGATGGCGATCTCGCGCGTTTCAACACGCTGCCGCTGGTTGTCGGCCCGGGCGCGCCGGTCAGCGCCGCGCCGCTGATCGACGCGTTGAATGCCCGCCCGGCGCTGATGGCGCGCGTGGTGGCGGCCGTGCGCATCGGCGAGCGGCGCTGGAATCTGCGCCTGCATGGCGGCATGGATGTGCTGCTGCCGGAGGGCGCGGAGACTGCCGCGCTCGACCGGCTGGGCACGCTCCAAACCGATCAGGCGCTGCTCGACCGGCCGTTGCAGGTGGTCGACATGCGGCTTCCCGATCGCCTGGTGATCCGTCCGCTCCCTTCCGCCGATCCGCAATCGGTCGACGGCATGCCGTTGCCGCCGTCACCGCCGCCGGTGCCGCCCGATGGCAAGAAGCCGACCTGACGGGGGAGCGCGATGAATGACATGTCCCGCCGTGTGTTGACGCCGCCGCCGGATGGACCGGAGGAGCCGTCGCGCCCGCGCAATCTGCGGGCCGGACCGTTCGGTGTCGTCGATATCGGCACCACCAAGATCGCGTGCCTGATCGGACGCACCGAAAGCGACGGCACGCTGCGCGTTCTCGGTTTCGGCTGGCACAAGGGCCGCGGCATTCGCGGCGGTGCGATCACCGATCTCGAGGAAGCGGAGCGCGCCATTCGCGCCTGCGTCGGCCAAGCGGAGGACATGGCCGATACGCGGCTGCGCAGCGTCGTCGTCAATCTGAGCTGCGGCCTGCCGGAAAGCCGGTTGTTCAACGTGCAATGGCCGGTCGGCGGCCGCGCCGTGGACGAGAGCGACATTCGCCATTTGGTGTCGGAAGGCCGCGCCCGCGCCGCTGGCAACGGCCGCGACTGCATCCATGTGCTGCCGCTGATGTTTTCCGCGGACGACATGCCGGGCATCGCCGATCCGCGCGGACTGCACTGCACGACCCTGACCGCGCGCCTGCACGTGATCGACGCCGCGGCGACCGCGCTCCGTTCGCTCGCGGCCTGCATCGCGCGCTGCGATCTCGACGTCGCGGAGTTGGTCTCGGCACCGATGGCGGCCGGATTGTCAACGCTGGTCGATGACGAGCGCGAGCTTGGCGCGACCGTGATCGACATGGGCGGCGGCACCACGGGCGTTGCCGTGTTCGCCGAAGGGCAGTTGCTGCACACGGCGCAGTTGCCGGTCGGCGGCGCCCATGTGACGAACGACATCGCGCGTATTCTGTCGACGCCGGTGGCGCATGCCGAGCGTCTGAAGACGCTCTACGGAAGCGTGCAATCGAGCCCGGACGACGAGCGCGAAATGCTGCCGGTGCCGATGGTCGGCGAGGAAGAGCACCAGATCGCGAAGGTGCCGCGCAGCATGGTCGTCAACGTAATCCGCCCGCGCCTCGAAGAAACCTTCGAAATGGTGCGCGAGCGGCTGAAGAGTTCCGGCCTGTCGCGCGCCGCCGGATCGCGCGTCGTGCTGACGGGCGGCGCGTGTCAGCTCGGCGGCGCGCGCGAAATGGCGGCGCGGATTCTGAGCCGGCAAGTACGGCTCGGACGCCCTGGGCGACTCCGGGGATTGCCTGATAGTGCATCGGGACCGCCCTTTGCGACCGCCGCCGGTCTGCTCGCCTGGGCGGCGGGCGAAGGCCGCACGGTCAGCGACATCAATCTGGAGGACGAACGCCCGTCCGGCTTTTTCCGTCGCGTCGTCAGCTTCCTGAAGGAGCGCGTATAGCCGCCGCGCTCGCCGTAATCCGCGTTCCGACCGCCTGCAACAAGCAGCCGAATTCGTCTCAAGGGAGATGTATCGATGACCCTCAACCTCACCATTCCGCAGCAGACGCATACCGACTTCACGCCCCGGATCACGGTGATCGGGGTCGGCGGCGGCGGCACCAACGCCGTCGACAACATGATTTCGCTCAATCTTCAGGGCGTCGAATTCGTGGTCGCGAACACGGACGCGCAGCAATTGCTGCACAGCCGCGCCGACCGCCGCATCCAGCTCGGCCCGCATATCACGCAAGGCCTCGGCGCTGGCGCAAAGCCGGAGATCGGCCGCGCGGCGGCGGAAGAAGCGGCGGATGAGCTGTACCGCCATCTCGACGGCGCGCATATGGTGTTTGTGACGGCCGGCATGGGCGGCGGCACCGGCACCGGTGCGGCGCCGGTGATCGCCCGCATGGCGCGTGAACGAAACATTCTGACCGTGGGCGTGGTGACCAAGCCCTTCACCTTCGAGGGCAGCCGCCGCGCCAAGGCGGCGGAGACCGGCATCGACGAATTGCAGCAATATGTCGACACGCTGATCGTGATCCCGAACCAGAACCTGTTCCGGATGGCGAATGAACGCACCACCTGGAAGGAAGCGTTCAAGATGGCCGATCACGTCCTCTATATGGGCGTGCGCGGCGTCACCGATCTGATGGTCGCGCCCGGCCTCGTGAACCTCGACTTCGCCGACATCCGCACGGTGATGGCGGAAATGGGCAAGGCGATGATGGGCACCGGCGAAGCGGACGGCGAGAACCGCGCCGTGCGCGCGGCGGAAGCGGCGATCAGCAATCCGCTGCTCGAGGACACTTCGATGGCGGGCGCGCGCGGCCTCCTGATCAACATCACCGGCGGCAACGACATGACGCTGTTCGAGGTGGACCAGGCGGCGAACCGCATCCGCGAGGAAGTGGACGAGGACGCGAACATCATCTTCGGCTCGGCGATCGACGAAACGCTCGATGGCCGCATCCGGGTGTCGGTGGTTGCGACCGGCATCGACCGTGCACCGGCCGCCGAGCAGCACAAGCCGAGGCTGGTCGCCGTCGGCGGCGGCGCGGCCGTGGCGACCCCGCTACCGTTCCCCGCGGTCGCGTCCGCCGCGCCGAACGTGCTCCACGGCGCGCCCGGCTCGCCGCTGCGGGCAGTGGCGCAGGCTTCCGGCGAGGAGCTGATGGCGAGCAGCGCGCCCCCGTTCGCGCAGCCGCCCTCGCCTGCGGGTTTCGCGCCCGCCCCGTCGCGCGCACCCGCACCTTCTCCGGTTCCGGCCGGTCCCGCGCCGGCTCCGGCCAGCCGCGGCGGCCTGTTCGCGGCGGCGCCCCATCCCGGCGCCCTTCCCGCCGCCGGGGCGCCCGGTACTCCGGTCGGCGTGGAGCCGCGCAGCCTGTTCCGGGCGGTAACCGGCCGCCTACGCACGATCGCAGCGCTCAATGGCCACGCCGCTCCGGCCGCCGTCGCCGAAGGGATGCGGGCGGAGCCGATCCTGCATGACGCGCCGCCGCAGCCGGCGCGGGCTTCGGTGCGGCAGACCGCGGCCGAGGATGTCGGACTGGATATCCCGGCCTTCCTCCGCCGGCAGTCCTCTTAGACGCTCTCGAAACGATCAGCTTTGTCGTAGATTCAATGCCGTCCAGCGAAATACTCAGAAACAATCCTTGACTGGCCAGCCGGGTGACAGGTCCACTAGCTTGTCCCCCGGCGGTGCAGCAATCGTTCGCGTCGCCGGATTCGAAACGGCGCTTGGACCCGACGCGATGGACGGATTGCTCGAATTTTCCCCGGTTGTGAGTTCCCTGGCCGCGCAGCGCACGATCAAATCGCCGATCGGCTGCCGTGGCATCGGGCTGCATTCGGGTCTGCGGGTCGCGATGACGCTGCATCCGGCGCCGGCGGGGCATGGCATCGTGTTCCGGCGCGCCGATCTCGGGATCGACATCCCGGCGCGTTTCGACCACGTCGCCGAAACGCAGCTCTGCACCTCGCTCGCCCATCCCGGCCATGGCGAGGCGCGGATCGGCACCATCGAGCATCTGATGGCGGCCCTCGGCGGCTGCGGCATCGACAATCTGCTGGTGGAACTGGACGGGCCGGAATTGCCCATCCTCGACGGGTCGGCCTCTCCGCTCGTGTTCCTGCTCGATTGCGCCGGCATCGTCGAACAGCCGGTCGAGCGCGCGGTGATCGAGGTGCTGCGCCCGGTGCGCGTCGCCAACGGCGCGTCCTTCGCCGAATTGCGGCCGGGCTCGTTCGGCTTCGAAATGGCGCTCTCGATTGAGTTCGACGATACCCCGATCGGCCGCCAGGCGCTGTCGCTCAGCCTGTCCGAAGCGATCTTCCGCCGCGAGCTGGCGTTCGCCCGCACCTTCACCCGCGCCTGCGACGTCGAGCGCCTACAGGCGGCCGGCCTCGCCAAAGGCGGCAGCCTGTCCAACGCGGTCGTCGTCGATGACGCGCGGGTGCTCAACCCGGCCGGCTTGCGGATGCCGGACGAGTTCGTGCGGCACAAGCTGCTCGACGTGGTCGGCGACATGGCGCTCGCAGGCGCTCCCATCCGCGGCCGGTTCATCGGCCACCGCTCCGGGCACGGCATGAACAACCAGCTTTTGCGGGCGCTGTTCGCGGACAGCACGGCCTATCGCTGGGTTTCCTCCGGGGCCTCGCACCCGGTAGGGATCTCCGGCTTGCAGCTTTCGGCCGCCGCCGCTCCGGCCTGACCGGGGTTCGACTCCGGAGCGGGCGTGGTATAGACGCGGGCCGAATCAGGATAGGTCATGAGCGCGCTCCATACCCCATTCTCCGCCCGGGCCGGCGCCGTTCTGGCCCTCGTGCTTCTCGGTGGCTGCAGCAGCAGTTGGCTGCCGTGGAACGGCGACACCAAAAAGCTCGAAACCAAGATCGACCCGACCCAGACGCCGGTCGAGGAGCTGTATAATAACGGCGTCGACGCGCTGAACGGACAGCGCTACGGCACGGCGGTCGAGCAATTCGATCTGGTGGAACAAAACTACCCGTATTCGTCATGGGCGGTGAACGCGCAGCTCATGAGCGGCTACAGCCTCTATTTGGAAAACCATTACACGGACGCGATCGGCACACTGGACCGATTCATCCAGCTCCACCCGGCGCATCGCGACATCGCCTACGCCTACTATCTGCGCGCGCTCTGCTATTACGAGCAGGTGCCCGACATTCAGCGCGACCAGAAGAGCACGCAGCTCGCCATGGCGGCGCTCCAGGAGGTGGTGAACCGCTTCCCGGACAGCGCCTATGCGCGCGATTCACGGCTGAAGATCGACCTCGCGCGCGACCACCTCGCCGGCAAGGAGATGGAGATCGGCCGCTGGTATCAGGGACAGAATCTCTACACGGCCGCCATCGGGCGCTTTCAGCGCGTGGTGGACGACTACCAGACCACGAACCACGTGCCTGAAGCGCTGCACCGTCTGACCGAAATTTATCTGGCGCTTGGGATGCGCGAGGAGGCGCGCCGAACGGCCTCCGTGCTCGGCTACAACTATCCTGGCAGTGAGTGGTACGAGGATAGTTACGGTCAGTTGCAGGACGATGGCCTGGTCAAGAACGCGGAAGCCGATTCCAGCCCGCCGCCGAAGCCCGAG
>JAFAXA010000104.1 GCA_019241425.1 Acetobacteraceae bacterium
CATCGGCGGCGCCGCGAAGCCCCCCGAAAAGCAAGCGGAGACCACGACCACCGTGGGCGCCTCGCCGCAGCCTTCGGCCAGCGCCCGGTCGAGCGCGGTCGGCCCGAGCACCTGGCCGGTCGCGGCGAGGAAAAGGCCGCGCCCCTCCTCGCCGTGCGAGGTCGCGAACACGAAGCAGCCGCCGCCCGGGCCGGGCCGCAGCGCCGCCACTGCGTCCAGCACGTTCGGAAGCGACGCCGGGCGCCCGCCCGTTCGGGTGACGGCCGCCGGTGAGGCGCTGAGGCGCCGGAGCCGGTCAGGCGCGACGGCGCCCCCGGCGACCAGCCGCTTCGCGACGCTCTCCGCTGCATTGTCGAACACGGGAAGGCTGGCGTCGCCGGCCACCAGAACGGCCGCGTAGCGCAGGTCGCCTCCTGCCTCGGCCGGCGTCGCCGGGCGCGCGGCGCACCCGGACCCGCCGCCCGCGAGAAGCGCGAGGGCGAGGACCGCGCATGCGCCGACGCCCCGCGCGCGGCGGGAGGCGGCTGGAATCGAGGGCCCGATGCGTTTCGGCTGCGTCAAGCCCTCGCCGCCCGCGGCGTGGTGCGGAAGCCGATGGCGAGGCGGTTATAGGCGTTCATCAGCGCAACGGCGATCGTCAGGTTTGCCAGTTCCTGTTCGCCGAACGCCGCACGCGCCGCCTCGTATTCCGCATCGGGCACATGCGCCTCCGCCACCCGCGTCACCGTCTCGGCCCAGCGGAGTGCTGCGCGTTCGCGCGCCGAAAACAGCCCGTCCGACTCATGCCACACCGGCACCAGCACGATCTTCTCGATTGCCACGCCATGCTGGCGGAGATCGCGCGTATGCAGGTCGATGCAATAAGCGCAACCGTTGATCAGCGACACGCGCAGATAGACGAGGTCGATCAGATCCCGAGCCAACCCGCACCGGCTGACATAGGCGTGAACCGCGTCCAGAGCTTTCGATCCCTCGGGGGCGACGCTGGCGTAGTCGAGGCGCTGGGTCATGCTCGCTCCTGCACAGGGATACCCTATGCGTCGCGGCGCACCGCTTCAACACTGCTCGGTTCGGATCGTACCGCCCCCGGCGGATACGATGCTTGATCCGCTGCCGGCGGTGCGCCGCGAACCGATTTCGGCTGCAACGAGCGCCCGGATTGGCTCGCCAGACGAGCGGCTGTGTGCGGTAGATCATACCGCCTGATGCACGCTCCTCCGTAGCATTCCGGCGGATGCCCCGGGAGAGCCACCGTGAGCGTGCGCGGCCAGACAAGTGTCCATCAGATGCGTGCCGGCAGGCGCGCAGCGGCGTTCCTGGCCGGAGGCGCGGGGGTGGCGATTGCTGCGTCGCTGCTCGCCGGCCCGGCGCGGGCGGGTACCGATGACGCGCCGATCGGCCCATCCGGCCGGCCAGCCTGGGCTGAACATGCGACAGGGGAGGCGATGCGACTGGGTGCACCCGGGATGACCGTCGAGGAACCGCCCCCGGTGATACCGAAATTCGCCCGTTTTCCCAACAGCGAGGGACATCTCGGCACCTATCAACCGAATGGGGCGACAGAGACCGCGGACCAGCCCTTCTTCCAGCCGCTGGGAGTAAACGGACGCACGTGCCAGACCTGCCATCAACCGGCGTCGGCATGGACGATCACGCCCTCGCTGATCCGAGACGCATTCAAGCAAACCGGCGGAACGGCGCCGATCTTCCGGCCCGTCGATGGCGCGGTGTGTCCGAGCGCGGACGTGTCGACGCCGGAGAAACGCGAGAGCGCGTATAGCCTGCTGCTGAACAAGGGCCTGATCCGCGTCTTCATTCCGTTGCCCGCGGGGCCGGCGCTGCAATTCAGCATCGTCGACGTGACGGACCCTTACGGGTGCAACACGGATCCAGCGTACGGCCTGACAAGCTACGGACCGTCGGCGCCGACGGCGGGAACGGTGTCCGTCTATCGCCGGCCACTGCCCACCACCAACATGCGGTTCCTGACCGCGCTGATGTGGGACGGGCGGGAGCCCAGCCTCGAGTCACAAGCGACCGACGCCGTCCGGATCCATATGCAATCCCCCGCCGATCCCACGCCGGACCAACTGGCGCAGATCGTCGGCTTCGAGTCGGGCCTCTACTCGGCGCAGATCGTGAGCGCGGAGGCCGGCCGTCTCAACCAGGATGGAGCGGCCGGTGGTCCCGTCGCATTGTCGAGGGAGGCGTTCCACGTCGGCATCAACGATGTTCTCGGCGGTGATCCGAGCGGCGCCGCGTTCGATCGCGACGCGATGACCGACTACGCCGCGTGGGAAGAAACCGGCGATCCGCAAGGCATCCGGGCGATGGTGGCGCGCGGCGAGCAGATCTTCAACGAAAAGCCGATCGCGATCACCGGAGTTACGGGCCTCAATGACCAACTCGGTGCCGCCACCATCAACGGGACCTGCACGACCTGCCACGACACACCGAATGTCGGCAATCACAGCGTCAAGCTGCCGATCAATATCGGGGTCGTCGCGCCGGACGCAGCCGAACTCGACACGACCGGGCTTCCGGTTTTTGTGCTCCGCTGCGACAGCGGTCCTTTAGCCGGTCAGAGCTTTCGGGTGACGGACCCGGGAAAGGCGCTGGTCAGCGGGGCGTGCGCCGATATCGGCAAAATGAAAGGGCCGATCCTGCGCGGGCTCGCCGCGCGCGCGCCGTACTTTCATAACGGCGCGGCTCCGGATCTGGACCACGTCGTCGACTTCTACAATGCGAGGTTCGGCATCGGCTTGTCCAATGAGGAACGAGCCGCTCTCATCGCGTTCTTGCGGAAGCTTTGAGGGCGGAAGCGCGTCCTTGGCTGTTCACCCGAAACACGCCGTCACATCTCGGCGCGAGTGGCGGGTCTAATCAGACCCCTCGTATTCGGGCACGCTCGCCGCAACCGGAATGGCGATGCGGCAATGCACTCCCTCCGGCCCCAGCGTGTAGCTTGTTCTGGCGCTCAGTTGATACGGAAGCGCGCGCTCGATCAGTTCCCGCCCGTGGCCGCTTCCCGCTGTCATTTCGCTGGCGGCCGGGATCTCGATCCCGCTCTCGCGCCACTCGATGTGCAGCCACGGATCACCGTCGGTTTCGGATGGCTCGACCGACCAGTTCACGACCAGCCGTCCTTTCGGCTGCCCCAGGGCGCCGTATTTGACCGCGTTGGTTGCGAGTTCGTGCAAGGCCATCGCGAGCGTCTGAACCGTCGAGGAGCGGAGACGAACGCCGCTCGGCCCGCTGAGTGTGACCGCATGCTCTGCGCTGCCGTCCACCGCCGACAACTCCGATTCGATCAGGTCGTCGAAGGTGACGCGGTCATGCTCGTCGAGCCGGGAGAGCAGGCCTTGCACCCGGGCCAGCGCTTCCAGCCGATCCTCGAATCGGTCGCGAAAATCCCGGAGATCGGCGCTGGCGCCCGCCGTTTTGACGGCCAAGGCTTGAACCACCGCCATCAGATTGCGCGTGCGGTGTTGCAGCTCGGCGACCAGCACGCCCTGACGCGCTTGCAGTTTCCGAAGCTCATGAATATCGGTCGACGTGCCGAGCCATTCGATGATGGCGCCCGCTTCGTCGCGCACGGGAGTCGCCCGCGTCTGAAACCAGCGATAGTCACACGCCTGCCGGCGAAAAATGCGACACTCCAACTCGAAGCCGCCCGTCCCTATCGCATGGCTCCAGGCATCGCGCGCCGATTCCCGGTCGTCGGGATGGATCATCCCGAGCCAGCCCCAGCCGTGGCTGTCCGGCTCGGTTTGTCCTGTGTAGTCGTTCCATTGCAGACTGGACCACGTCCAGTGGCCGTGACCGATGGCGCGCCAGATGAGCTGGGGGATCCCTTCCATCAGCGCCCGGAAACGCAGCTCGGTTTGGCGGAACTCGGTGAGATCGTGGCCGATGCCGCCGATCAGCGCGACCTCGCCGGTTTCGTCGCGGATCGGGAAGTCGGTGTTGCGCAACCAGCGGATCGCGCCGTCGCGCGGACGCTGAATGCGGTAGTCGAACGAGACATAGTGGCCGTCCCTGACGCGCGCGATCGCGGCGTCCGCCTTTTCCCGATCCTCCGGAACGATGAGATCGAGCCAGGAGCGGAAATTGTCGCCGGAAAGGGCCTCCTCGCGGGAAAGACCGTAGATCGTCTCGAAGGCCGGGGTGAGATACACCCATTGCAACGTCTCGGCGCGCCTGATCCAGAGCAGGTCCTGCGAGGCTTCCCCGAACTGACTGAGGCGCTCCTCGCTCCGTACGCGTTCCTCGTTCTCTTTGTGGCGGGAGATGATGATCGCCGCCGTCCGGGTCATCGTCGCGGCGAGTTCGAGATCGCGCGGATAGGCGTCGCGCGGTTCGCTGAAATACATGGCGAATGAACCGACGAGCGTCCCGGCCGACGTTTCGACCGGAAACGACCAGCAACCCCGATAGCCGTATTCGCGCGCAAGCCAGCACCATGGCTGCCAGCGCGGGTCTTCGAGCACGTCCCGCGTGACCACCCGCTTGCCCTGGGCGACGGCCAGCCCGCACGCCAGCGTTTCCGGCGAGATCTCGAAGCCGTCCACGGCCCTCGCGTAGGCTTCGCCCATGCCGACGACGTGACTGAGACGGCTGCCCTTGTCGTCCGCGATGTAGAAGGCGCAGCGGCGGCCGTCCTCGGCGGCATTCACGATCGC
>JAFAXA010000178.1 GCA_019241425.1 Acetobacteraceae bacterium
TTGACCGACCTCCCGGACCGGCTGCTTGCCGCCGAACTCGTGCGCGAACAGGTGTTTTTGCAAACGCACGAGGAAGTGCCCTATGCCGCAACGGTCGAAACCGAAAGCTGGCAGGAGCGCGCGGACGGCTCGGTGCGAATTGACGCCACAATCTACGTCGCGCGGCCCGGCCACAAGGCGATCGTGATCGGCGAGGGTGGCGCGCGCGTCCGCGAGATCGGCGCGCGTGCTCGCGCTGCATTGGCGGCCTTGCTGGAGCGCCCGGTGCATCTGTTTCTGAACGTCAAGGAGCGCGCCGGGTGGGACGAGGAGAGGGCTCGCCTGCGCGCGATCGGTCTCGACGATCAGCAATAGGCGCCAGCACCAAAGCGCGTTCCGTGCCGCTATTTCATGATCACCGACCGCCCCACTGCCCGCCGCATCGCGTGGCGAACCGATTGCGGGGCGGCGACGCGCAACGCGAGCCGGGCTGCGACGCTCGGGTATAGGCGTTTCGGCACTAGCCGCAGCGCCGACGCGACCTCGCCCCGTTGCGCAAGCCGGGCGGCCGTGCCTGACAGCATTCGCGTGCAGAAATCCCGGTTGTCCGGCTCCATGTGGGGGAGCGCGGGAACGAGCACGCGACGGATATAGTCGCAATCGTCGAGGTCGAGTTCGAACGATCGGTAACCGGCCAGGTCCAACAGCTTGGCGCAGGCCGCGACGGCGAGACGCTGCGCCTCGTCGCGGTCGAGATCGTGGCTGCCGACGGCAACCATGCCCGCAAGTGAGCTTGCCGCCTTATACTCGGCGAGCGCGGATTTTTTCCAGGCGATGTCCGTCTGTCCGGCGCGCCGCCGTTTTGCGGAAAGACCGGCGCGCTGGGAGTTCACCGCCGAAATCCGGCCGTTGACGGGCGACTCGCCCATGACGCTCTTCGCGTGAACGCGATAGTCGCCGAGCAGGTCGTCCAGGTTGACCAACCGTCCGAGTTCCTGCAAGCGCCAATAAAGGTCCGTGTCTTCGGCGTGGAACGCATATCGGTAGCCGCCCGCCTGTTCGGCCGCGAAGCGCCGCATCATCAGGAATGGATGGGAAAGATACGGCTCGCGCTGTGGATACCAGTTGAAGTCGGCGAGGTCGGGGGAGGGCAGGCGGATCGGACCGCTCCGAGGCTGACCGGACTCATCAATGTGCCGGATCGCCCCGGAGACGGCCACACAATCCAGATGTTCGCGCAGATAGCCGAGCTGCGCGGCGAAACGGCCGGGCAATGCGAGGTCGTCGGCATCGTGGCGCGCGATGAACTCGGCGCGGCACATAGCGAGCCCCGCATTGAGCGCGTCCACCAGCCCTTTGTTCTCCTGTGAAACGACCCTCAGGCGAGAATCGGCAGCGGCCAGCCGCTTCAGGATGTCCGGGGTGGCATCGGTCGAACCGTCATCGACAACGACGATGCGCATCGCCTCGACCGTTTGTGCTTGCAAACTGCGGAGCGCGCTCTCGACCGTTGCCGCACCATTGTAGACGGGAACAACGACATCCACGAGGGGCGGCGCCATGGTGACCTCGCTATGCGTGCCAGTTGCCGATTCGGTAGATCGAAACGGCGAGTCGGGGAAGTTGGCGACTTCCATGGCCAGCCGGGCGTTGCTGAGGGATGGAGAGCCTCGTCGTCACGGGAATGTTCGAGCAAAGCCTCCAGGATCGGCTTGACGGTCTGCGGAACCGCCATTTCCCGCCCGGGCTCAATCGCGTGCCCGCGCATATCAGCCTGTTCCATTACCTGCCCGGCAGCGTGCTCGCGGATCTCGCCGATGCGGTGACAAGCGCCCTGCCGTGCCTGCCGGCCGAGGCGACGTTTACCGGGATCAAGCTCCTGGGCCGAGGGGTGGCGCTCGCCGTGACCGGCCCAGGCTTGGAGGCGCTGCACCATGAGCTTTCCGCGCGCTACTCGGGGTATCTGACCCGCCAGGATCGGCAGCCATTCCGTCCGCATGTCACGATACAGAACAAGGTCGATCCGCCCGTGGCACGGACGCTCGCCGGGCGTCTCCGAGAAAATTTCGTTCCCGAGCATTTCACGGTGATGACGGTTGCGGTCTGGTTCTATCGGGCGGGACGCTGGGAAAGCGCCGCAAGCATTCCCTGGAACTCCGGCTCCGCTCCTTGAGAAGAATGCAAGGCGGTTCGGCGGCTTGCAGCTACCGGAACGGCGGCTCTTCGAAGGCCCGCAGCTTGCGGGAATGCAAGGCGGTTAATTGCCCGCGCAAGATGTCCAGCGTCGAAAGTCCGATTTCCAGATGTTCGCCGACCGCGCGTTTGTAAAACTCCGTCGCCGCACCAGGCAGCTTGATCTCACCGTGCAGCGGCTTGTCGGACACGCAGAGCAGCGTGCCGTACGGCACGCGCAGCCGGTAGCCCTGCGCCGCCAGCGTGCCGCTTTCCATGTCGACGGCGATGGCGCGGGAAAGATTGATCCGCCTGCGCTCCTGCGACCAGCGCAGTTCCCAGTTGCGGTCGTCATACGTGACCACCGTGCCGGTGCGTAGCCGCTGCTTCAGCGTGTCGCCGCTCTCGCCCGTGACCTTGGCCGCCGCATCCTCGAGCGCGCGCTGCACCTCGGCGAGCGCCGGCACCGGGATCTCGGGCGGCACGAGGTCGTCGAGAATGCGGTCTCGGCGCAGATAGCCATGCGCCAGCACATAGTCGCCGATCTGTTGGCTGAACCGCAAACCGCCGCAATGGCCGATCATCAGCCAGCAATGCGGCCGCAACACCGCCAGATGATCGGTGATCGTTTTCGCGTTGGACGGGCCGACGCCTATATTGACGATGCTGACCCCTTCCTCGTGTTCGCCGCGCAGCAAGTGGTATGCCGGCATCTGAAACCGCTGCCACGGGGAGGCGGCGATTACGGAAGCGGCTTTGTCCGGCGGGTCGCCCCGCCGCACCTCGTCGCCGCCCGGAACCGCAAGCCTGGTGTATGGGCTGCCGGGCCGCCCCAGTTCGGCCACCGCCCAGTCGATGAACTGCTCGAGGTAGCGCTGATAATTGGTGAGCAGGATCCAGGGCTGCACGGCCCGCCAATCGGTGCCGGTATAGTGCACGAGCCGCCGCAGCGAGTAGTCGACGCGCGCCGCATCGAAAAAGGCGAGCGGCCGCGGCGCGTCATTGGCGAAGCGCCAAAGCCCGTCCGCGATCTCGTCGCCCACGGCGGAGAGCATCGGCACCGGAAAATGGCGGGCCAGTTCGGCAGCGGAGATGGCACCCTGGGACAACTCGTTGCCGGATGGCAGCGCGTAAGGATACGGGATTTCCTGATCACTCGGACCGGCGGTGAGCGTCGTGCCGTAGTCCCGGACCAGCGTTTGTAGCTGCTCCAGGAGGTAGGGGCGGAAGGCGGCGGGTTGCGTGACCGTCGTCCTGTACTCGCCCGGGACCTGCAGCTTCGCCCAGGCGCGGCGGCTGCGAGGCGGCGGGCTCGCATCTTGCTGCCAATGGACGCGCAGTTCCGGGTAACGGAAGCGGGCGCGTTCAGCCGCCGACGGCACCCGTCCGCCGTCGCAAAACCGTGTGAGCGCCGCGCGTTCGGCTTCGATCGCCAGTTCGTAGAGGCTGGCCAGATGATCGATGGCCCCGTCAGGGGATAGATCCCGAAGCGTCTGCCATGATGCCATGCCGGGGGGATATACCGCCCCGGCGCTCCGAAACCAGACCCTCCCGCCGCGGTTCTCCGACCTGTCGCGTGTGGCGGGGTTTGGGCGGCATCGGCGGAGGCGGACGGTTGGAATGGGAAGAGCCCGGGATCGTCGCCGATGTCCGACCCTATGGCGAGGGCGACGCGATCGCGAGCGTGATGACGGAAACGCATGGGGTGCATCGCGGCCTCGCCCGGGGCGGCGCGGCCAAGGCGCGGGCGGCCACGTGGCAGCCGGGGAACATCCTCCAGCTTCGCTGGATCGGCCGGGTGCCCGAGCAACTCGGCGTGTTCACCGGCGAACTGGTGCACCCGACGGCGGCGCTGGTGCTGGACGCGCCGTTGCCGCTCGCCTTGCTGTCCTCCGCCTGCGCGGTCGCCGATGGCGCACTCCCCGAGCGGGAGCCGCATCCGCCGGTGTTCGGCGGATTGCTGCGGCTGCTGGCCGGTCTCGGGGGCGCCGCGCCGCCGGTTGCCGACTACATCCGCTGGGAAGCGACGCTGCTCGCGGGTCTCGGCTACGGGCTCGATCTCGCAGCCTGCGCCGTCACCGGTGCGACCAGCGGGCTTTGTTACGTTTCGCCGAAAACCGGGCGCGCGGTCTCCGACGCGGGTGCCGGCTCGTGGCGGGAGCGCTTGCTACCGTTGCCGCCGTTTCTGCTTGGTGCCACGGGCGGCACGCCGGCTGAATGGCTGCAAGGGCTGCGGTTGACCGGGCACTTCCTCGCCCGCGATGCGTTCGGGCACTACCACCGTCCGCTGCCCGCGTCCCGCCTGATGCTGGAGGACCGCGTCGCGGCGCTCGCCGGTGCCAAACCTGAGGAACCCATTGCATGAGCACTTCCGACACCCTGCGCTCCTTGTCCGAGCGGCTCCAGGCCGAGACGCCGCGCGCCGTCTTCGGCGAGCCATTCGCCGCCCATGGACGCACGCTCATTCCGGTTTCGCGCGTCGGCTACGGCTTCGGGGCGACGCGCGGCAAGGTGACGGCGGTTGGCGAGGAATCCGGCGGTTCGGGCGGGGCGGGGCTCGGTGCGCGGCCGGCCGGCATTATCGAAATCACCGATCGCGGCACCCGCTTCATCGCGACCGTCGACCCCGTGCGCATGGCGGCGGTGTTGCTGGCCGGGTTCGTTGCCTTGTTCCTGCTGGCGGGCCGTCACCGCCGGGGGTAGCACCTTTACGCTTGACGTAAAACGTTAAGCAACGTAGATCTGCGTTCCGGATGATCCGAAGCTTTCGAGACAAGAGGACCGAAGCCCTTTTTCTCGGCCGGCAGGGTGACCGGAGGTGGGCCTCCTTCGAGCGGGTCGCGCGGCGCAAGCTTCTTATGGTTCATGCCGCCGCCAGCCTGCACGACCTGAAAAGCCCACCGAACAACAAGCTGGAGGCGCTGAAGGGCGATCGGAAAGGGCAATACGCGATCAGGGTCAATGATCAATGGCGCATGTGTTTCCGATGGCAGGAGGGCCGCGCCGACAACGTCGAAATCGTCGACTATCACTGAGATGAGGGTCTCATGCGCCGCGATCTGCTGATCCATCCCGGAGAGATTCTGCGGGAGGAGTTCATGCTTCCGTACGGGCTGAGCGCCAATCGTTTGGCGACGGCAACCGGCGTGCCCGCCAATCGCATCACGGCAATCGTTAACGGGACTCGCGGCATCAGCGGTGAAACCGCCCTGTTGCTGAGCCATGCGTTCGGCACCACTCCCGAATTCTGGCTCAATCTGCAGGCGGCGTACGATCTGAACCTCGCGCAATCGCAGATTGCCGCCGAGCGGCTACGTGGGGCTGACGCTCTGGCGCGTGAACTTTGCATCGCGTGAGGCGGAGCGCGTAAAGCTCGCAGCATGCCGGACGAACTGATTGGCCGAGTCGAAGACACGCCGCTCACCGACGCGCTGAGCGAGCGCTATCTCGCCTATGCGCTGTCCACCATCATGTCCCGCTCCTTGCCGGACGTGCGGGACGGCCTCAAGCCCGTGCATCGGCGCCTCGTCTTCGCCATGCACCAGTTGCGGCTGGATCCGACCGCCGGGTTCAAGAAATGCGCCCGCGTCGTCGGCGACGTGATCGGCAAGTTCCACCCGCATGGCGACTCGGCGGTGTACGAGGCGCTGGTCCGGCTCGCGCAGGAGTTTGCGGCGCGCTATCCGCTGGTCGAGGGCCAGGGCAATTTCGGCAATATCGACGGCGATAACGCGGCCGCCATGCGCTACACGGAGGCGCGGCTCACCGAGGTGGCCCGCGCGATGCTGTCCGGCATCGACGAGGACGCCGTCGATTTCCGCGCGACCTATGACGGCGAGGAGCACGAGCCGGTCGTGCTGCCCGGCGCGTTCCCGAACCTGCTCGCCAACGGTGCCGCCGGCATCGCGGTCGGCATGGCGACATCGATCCCGCCGCATAACGCCGGCGAAATATGCGCGGCCGCGATCCACCTGATCCGCAACCCCGGCGCGACCACCGCCGACCTGCTCCTGCACATGCCCGGACCCGATTTCCCGACCGGTGGCGTGCTCGTTGAAAGCCGGGACGCCGTGCGCGCCGCGTACGAAACCGGCCGCGGCGGGTTTCGGGTGCGGGCGCGCTGGACCGTCGAGCGCGGCAGGCACGGCACCTGGCAGGCGGTGGTCAGCGAAATTCCGTATCAAGTGCAAAAAGCGAAGCTGATCGAGCAGATCGCCGCTTTGATGGAGGAAAAGAAGCTGCCGCTGCTCGGCGACGTGCGGGACGAGAGCACGGACACCGTGCGGCTCGTGCTGGAGCCGAAAGCGCGCGGCGTCGAGCCGGACGTGCTGATGGAAACGCTGTTCCGCGCCACCGCGCTCGAAGGGCGATTCCCGCTCAACATGAACGTGCTGGACGCCACCCGCACCCCGCGCGTGATGTCGCTTCCCGAGGTGTTGCAAGCCTGGCTCGATCACCGCCACGAGGTGCTGGTCCGGCGGTCGCGCCACCGGCTGGCGGCGATCGAGCGGCGGCTCGAAATCCTCGACGGCTATCTCGCGGTGTTTCTCAACCTCGACGAGGTGATCCGCATCATCCGCGCCGAGGACGAGCCGAAGCCGGAGCTGATGCGCACGTTCGGGCTGACCGACGTGCAGGCCGAGGCGATCCTCA
>JAFAXA010000043.1 GCA_019241425.1 Acetobacteraceae bacterium
TTCCATGCGCAACCAGCAGCGCATCGTCGTGATGGGTCTTGTCGCGCGCTTCCTTGAGCCGATCGGGATATTTTTTGCTGTCGCGAAAGCGCAGCGGGTCCGCCGGCACCTTCGGCAGCTCGATGCGCGTCCAGCTACCTTCGTCGAAGGTCCAGCCGAGCCGGTCGAGCGCGCTCACCCGCAGATGGTGGCCGCAATGCGGGCAAACCTTCAGGTTCTTCTGCAGATCGGCGTGAAACGTCATCTGCTGGCATTCCGGGCATTGATCCCAAAGGTTTTCCGGCACCTCCCGGCTCGAAAACAGCGTCCGGATCTTCGGGCGCACATATTCGGTCAACCAGCTCACGCCTGTTTCTCCCTAACCTTGCTGGCGCGCGGACCGGACGCCGGCCGCGAGTCCGCGCACCTGGGCGAGCACGCGCCCGACCGTTTCCGGTCCGGCGCGTCCGGCCGCGTCGAGGCTTGCCGCCAATGTGTCGATCAGCGCCGACGCCACCACGGCGGCATCGGCGTGGCGCACCGCTTCCGCCGCCTGCGCCGGGGTGCGGACGCCGAAGCCGATCGCGACCGGCAATCCGGTGACGCGCCGGACCCGCGGAATGCTGCACGCCAGCTCCTTGCCGGACGCCGTGTTGGTGCCGGTGATGCCCGTGATGCTGACGTAATAAACGAAGCCGGAACTGCCCTCGAGAACGTAGGGTAAGCGGCGGTCGTCGGTCGTCGGCGCGACCAGCCGGATGATGTCGATGCCGCGCTCGCGGGCGTGCGGCACCAGCAGATCCGCTTCTTCGGTCGGCAGGTCGACCACGATCAGCCCGTCCACCCCGGCACCGGCCGCATCGTCGCAGAAGCGGACGGGACTATAGGAAAGGATCGGATTGAGATACCCCATCAGGATCACGGGCGTTGTTTCATCCTCGGCCCGGAACGCCCGCACCATGTCGAGCGCCCGCCCGAGCGTCGCGCCCGAATTGAGCGCGCGGCGCGCGGCGGCCTGGATGGTCGGGCCGTCCGCCATCGGGTCGGTGAAGGGAACGCCGATTTCGATCAGGTCGGCGCCGGCCGCCGGCATGCCGTGCAGGATGGCGCGGGACGTGTCCGCATCCGGATCCCAGGCTTCCAGAAACGGGATGAGCGCGCCGCGCCCTTCCTTTCGAAGTGCCGCGAAACGGGCGGCGATGCGGCTCACATCGTCACTCCAAGGTGCTCGGCAACCGTGAAGATGTCCTTGTCTCCGCGCCCGCACAGATTCATCAGGATGATCTGGTCGCGGCCCATCTCCGGCGCAAGCTTCGTCACGTGCGCGAGCGCGTGCGCCGGTTCGAGCGCGGGGATGATGCCTTCCGTGCGCGTGCAAAGCCGAAACGCCGCCAGCGCCTCCTCATCGGTGGCGGCGACGTATTCGACGCGGCCGGTTTCGTGCAGCCACGCATGTTCCGGACCGATGCCGGGATAGTCGAGGCCGGCGGAGATGCTGTGCGCTTCCTGGATCTGGCCGTCGGCGTCCTGCAACAGATAGGTGCGGTTGCCGTGCAGCACGCCGGGGCGGCCGCGCGACAGGCTGGCTGCGTGTTCTTGCGTATCGAGTCCGCGTCCGGCCGCTTCGACGCCGATCAGCCGCACGGAGCTGTCGTCCAGAAATGGATGAAACAACCCCATCGCGTTCGAGCCGCCGCCGATGCAGGCGACCGCCGCGTCCGGCAAGCGTCCCTCCCGTTCGAGGATCTGATCGCGCGCTTCCTCGCCGATGACGGACTGAAAATCGCGCACCATGGCGGGGTAGGGATGCGGTCCGGCGACGGTGCCGATCAGGTAATAGGTGTCGCGCACGTTGGCGACCCAATCGCGCAGCGCCTCGTTCATCGCGTCCTTCAGCGTGCCGGCGCCGGAGGTGACCGGCTTCACCTCCGCGCCCAGCAGCTTCATGCGGAACACGTTCGGCTTTTGCCGCTCGACATCGGTTGCGCCCATGTAGATCGTGCACGGCAAGCCGAACAGCGCCGCGACGGTCGCGGTGGCGACGCCGTGCTGTCCGGCACCGGTTTCGGCGATGATGCGCGTTTTTCGCATCCGGCGGGCCAGCAGGATCTGGCCCATGCAGTTATTGGCCTTGTGGCTGCCGGTATGGTTCAGCTCGTCGCGTTTGAAGAACACGCGCGCGCCGCCGAGCTTGCGGGTCAACCGCTCCGCGAACCAGAGCGGGGACGGGCGGCCGACATAATCCCGCAGGTAGGCGTGCAGTTCGGCCCGGAAGATCGGGTCGGCTTTGGCGGCTTCGTAGGCCTGCTCCAGTTCGAGGATGAGCGGCATCAGCGTCTCGGCGACGAACCGGCCGCCGAAGCCGCCGAACCGGCCGCGCGCATCGGGTCCGCCGCGCAGGCTGTTTGCCCCGTGCCGGGGGATGAAGGGTTGGTTCAAAGGGCGCTCTCCCATCGGGCCCGCGCCGCGCGCCGCCCTCGCAGCGGGCGTCCATAGCGTACCGGCGGTACCGGGTCACGTCCCGCCATCCTCCCCGGCATCTCGGCCGTTTCGGGCGGGAGGAGGGCGGCCGGCTGCCGCACGCTCCGTCACTGCCGGACGGGCGCGCCGGCCACCCCACATCCGGGCCGTGGACAAGGCTTTGCCCCGTCGCTCCGGCGCGTCCGGGACTCCAGCCGCGGCGGAGAAACGGACCAAATTGTTTCGGCTGCAAGCAAAACGGCACAATGGTGGTTGACGAAACGATCCGGCGCCGAAGAAAGTAGCGCAGAACGGTCTGGAGGCGTGCGATGCGGCGAGGCCGAATCACCTCTCATGCGGCGGTGCTCGCCTTTGCCCTCGCCGGTGTTTCTTGTGCGACGAAGCCGCCGCTTTCGGTTTATCCGAACGCGATCCTGCTGGATCAGGGACCGCGCTGGAACGACGTCACGCGGGCTTCCTTCTACGCGCAGGATCAGGGAGCGCGCATCATCCCGCTCGCCTGGCTGCAGGCCCTCAAGCAAACGAACGGACAGGGGTTTCTGAACGACGGGCTGAGCCGCTACGGCTATCTGCCGAACCAACCGAACGGGCTGCCGGTCGGGTTCGTAAGCGTCGGCACCGGCCGCGACGCCGTGGTCGGCATGACCTGTTCCGCCTGCCATACGCGACAGATCACCGTGGACAACGTTCCCTATCGGGTCGATGGCGGCCCGGCCATCGTCGACTTCCAGAGTTTTCTGAGCGATCTCGATGCGGCCGTCGGCACGGTGCTGTCGAGCGATAGCGCATTCGCCGATTTCGCGACCGGCGCGCTCGGCCATGCGCCTGCGCCCGCGGAAACGGCTCAGCTCCGGCAGAGCGTCAGTGGCTGGTACTATCCATACCATACGTTGATGAGCCGGGCTCTGCCGTCCACTCCTTGGGGACCGTCGCGATTGGATGCGGTCGGCATGATCTTCAATCGCTTGACCGGGTTGGACATCGGCAGCGGGACGGATCGCGTCATTGCCGACAATATCCGCCGGGCGGACGCACCGGTGCGTTACCCGTTCCTGTGGAATTCGCCGGTCCAGGATTTCACGCAATGGCCGGGCTTCGCCCAGAACGGCAGCGACCTGCTGGCGCTCTCCCGCAATGTGGGCGAAGTCTACGGCGTTTTCGCGATGTATCGGCCGCAGAAGAACGCAGCGCATGTGTTCGGCTACGACTATCTGAATGGGAACTCCGTCAACTTTTCCGGGCTGCGTACGCTCAACCTGCTGACCAAGAATCTCGGCCCGCCGAAATGGCCGTTCGCAATCGATGCCGGCTTGGCCACGCAGGGCGCGGCCGTGTTCAACCGCTCCATCGACGCGGGCGGCTGTGTTGCGTGCCACGGGATCAGGCCCGGCCAAACCCGGCTCGGCAATGCGACATGGGCGACGCCGATCCAGGATGTCGGCACCGACTCGCGCGAATATGACGTTTTGAGCTGGACGGCATCGACCGGCGTGCTTCAGGGGGCGCGCATACCGCTGGTGATTTCGTCACTGCAGCCGGTCGACAAGTCGATCAACATTCTCACCCTGTCCGTCGTCGGATCGATCCTGCAGGACTTTGTTCCGGTGCTGCTGGCCCCGAGGCCGGGAACGCTTGGCGCGCAAGCGCAAACGGCGACGCCCAGTGCCGAAGCGCTGGTCGCGTCACCCGAAGCCGCGCAACTCAGGACCGCGTTCCGCACCGCGCCGCAACCCAAAGCGGCTTATGAATCACGGGTGTTGCAAGGCATCTGGGCAACAGCGCCCTATCTTCACAACGGTTCGGTGCCGACGCTTGCCGATTTGCTGAAGCCGGCAGCGGAGCGGCCGGCGTCGTTCCCGATCGGCCCGGCCTATGACACCAGCAAGGTCGGGCTGGCCGCTTCGCAAACCGTGTTCGGCTACACCTTGCAAACGACGGATTGCAGCGACCGCAATTCGGGCGCCAGCCGCTGCGGCCACGAATACGGCACGACGCTCCCCGACGCCGACAAACGCGCGCTGCTCGAATACCTGAAGTCGCTCTGAGAGCGGTGCGGTTGTTCGTTCAGGCCGCGCGTTCCGGGGCCGCCAGTTCCTCGTGGAATTGGTTGCCCGCCGTGGTCGGCCGGATGACGCCGGTGCGGATGGCGAAGTCGGAGAAGTGCTCGCCTTGCTGCCGCCCGGACGCATAGGCGGCGAACAGCGGCGACAAGGCGGCGACGGCCGCCTCCGGCGTCACGTCCCGCTGATACAGCTTGTTGAGGCGCGTCCCCTCGAAGGCGCCGCCGAGATAAAGGTTGTAGATGTTCGGGGTGCGTCCGACGAAGCCGATCTCGGCCATGTAGGGCCGGGCGCAGCCATTCGGGCAGCCGGTCATGCGGATGCAGATCTCGTCCTTGCTCAAGCCGTGCCGCGCGAGTTCCGCCTCCAATTGTGTGACGAGATCGGGCAGGCAGCGTTCGCTTTCGGCCAGCGCCAGCCCGCAGGTGGGAAGGCCGACGCAAGCCATCGCGTTCCAGCGCAGCCCGGTGACGTCGGCGATCAACCCGTGCTTCTGCAAATGCGCCTCGATCGCCGGCTTATCCGCTTCGGCGATTTCGGTGATGAGGAGATTCTGGTTGGCGCTGATGACGAACCGTCCGCTGTGCCAGCCCGCGAGTTCCCGCAAACCGGTCATCAGGAGGCGGCCGGGCAGATCCTGGACGCGGCCGTTTTCCACGAACAGCGTATAGGTCCAACTGCCGTCCGAGCCCGCCATCCAGCCAGGCGTGTCGCCCTGGCGCGTGAAGGCGTAGGGACGCGCCGGTTGCAATTTGTAGCCGAGGCGCGTTTCGACTTCGGCGCGATACGCATCGACGCCCACGCGTTCCACCGTGTATTTCACCCGCGCATGTTTGCGGCTGGAACGGTCGCCCCAGTCCCGCTGCACGGTCATCACCTTTTCCGCGACGTCGATCGCCTGTTCGGGCAGGCAGAAGCCGATGACGTCGCCGAGGCGCGGAAATGTGTCCGGCTCGCCGTGGGTCATGCCCATGCCGCCGCCGATCGTCACGTTGTAGCCGGCGATCTTTCCGTTCTCGACGATGGCGATGAAGCCGAGATCGTGGGCGAACACGTCGACGTCGTTGCGCGGCGGCACCGCGATCGCGATCTTGAATTTTCGGGGCAGATAGGTCGGGCCGTAGATCGGCTCCTGTTCCGGCGCCGCGCCGATCACCGGCTGTTCCTCGAGCCAGATCTCGTGCCAGGCGCGGGTATGCGGCAACAGATGCTGACTGACGTCGCGCGCGAAGGTCAGTACCGCCTCGTGCAGCGCCGGATGCTCCGGAATCGTTGCGCAGATCACGTTGCGGTTGACGTCGCCGCAGGCGGCGATGGTGTCCAGCATCGCGGCGTGGATCGCCTTCATCGCCGGGCGGACATTGCCCTTGATGATGCCGTGATACTGGATGGTTTCGCGCGTCGTCAGCCGGATGGTGCCGTTGGCGCGCTCGCGGGCGATGGCGTCGAGCGCGAGCCACTGCGCGGGCGTCACCGAGCCGCCCGGGATGCGCAGCCGAGCCATAAAGGCGAACGCCTTTTCCATGCGCTTCTTGGCGCGCTCCGGCCGCAGGTCGCGATCGTCCTGCAGATACATGCCGTGGAACTTGGTAAGCTGCGTCTCGTCCTCCGGCACCGAGCCGGTGATCGTCTGGTCCAGCGCCTTGACGAGGCCGCCGCGCAGGAAATTGCTTTCCGCCTTGATCGTTTCGTTGCGGGAAAGCTCACTCATATGCCGGCTCCTCGCGCATCCACCACGGCGCCGCGGTCGTGAATGCCGCATTCGGTCTTGTCGGTGCCTGACCAGCGCCCGGCGCGCGGGTTTTCGCCGGGCTTGGTCGGCCGCGTGCAGACGGCGCAGCCGATCGAACGGTAGCCGCGCGCTTCCAGCGGATGACGCGGCAGATCGTGCGCCGCGAAATAGGCAGCGAGGTCCGCTTCGTTCCAGAACGCGAGCGGGTTGACCTTGGTCCGGCCGTCATCGCCGGATTCAACCAGCGCGAGGTCGCTGCGCTTGCCGCCCTGAAAGCGCTTGCGGCCGGTGATCCAGGCCTCGAAGCCGGCCAGCGCTTCATCGAGCGGCTCGACTTTGCGCGCCCAGCAGCAGAGGCTCGGATCGGAGCGCCACAGCGTGCCGTCCGAATCGACGGCTGCGAGCGTCGCTTCGTTCGGCGGCACGGCGCGCACGCGGGTGAGCCCGAGCCGTTCCACCAGCGTGTCGCGATAACGGAGCGTTTCGGGGAACAGCTTGCCGGTATCGAGAAAGATCACCGGCACGGTTCGGTCCACCTGCGCGACCATGTGCAGCAGCGGCGCACTTTCGATGCCGAAGGAGGAAACGACCGCGATCTTGCCGGAGAACACCCGGTTGATCATGGTGTCGAGCAGCGTCTGCGTGCTCCACCCTTCGCGGATGGCCTGAAGGTTCAGTTCCATCAGTAAACGTCCTTGAGATAGCGGCCGGCTTTGGTCAGGCCGCGCAGATAGGTGGTCGCCGCTTCCTCGCCCCCGCCCGACTGGTCGGCGATGATGCTTAGCAACGTGTCCTGGACGTCCTTCGCCATCGCCTTGGCGTCGCCGCACACGTAAACCGACGCGCCTTCCTCAAGCCACGCGAACAGATCGCGGCGGGCGTCCCACATCCGGTTTTGCACGTAGATCTTTTCCCGCTGGTCGCGCGAGAAGGCGAGGTCGATGCGCGTGAGCTGGCCGCTTTTCGCCCAGTCCTGCCATTCGAGCTGATACAGGAAGTCGTGCAGATAATTGCGGGCGCCGAAGAACAGCCAGTTCCGGCCGGTGGCGCCGGTCGCCTCGCGCCCCTGCATGAAGGCGCGGAAGGGCGCGACGCCGGTTCCCGGCCCGATCATGATCACGGGCGCGGCCTGGTCGGCCGGCAGCCGGAAATGCGTATTCGGCTTGACGTAGACTTTCACGTGCTTGCCGGGCGCGGTGCGTTCGGCGAGGTAGCCGGACGCGACGCCCTTGCGCTTGCGGCCGTAACTTTCCCAGTTCACCGCGCCGACCAGGATATGCGCTTCGTCGCCAACCAGGGCGCGGCTGGACGCGATGGAATAAAGCCGCGCCGGCAATGGGCGCAGCAAGTCGGTGAGCTGCTCCGGCGCGAGCGCCGCCGGGGCGGCGGCGAGCAGGTCGACGAACTGCCGGTCGCGCATGAAGGCGAGCGCGCGATCGGCATCGGCGGCGATCGCGCTCAGTTCGGCGTTGCCGGTGATCGCCGCGTACTTCCCGATCTGATCGCGGATGAGCGTCGTGATGTCGAGCCGCTCGGCGAGCGCCTCCTCCACCCCGGCATTGCCGGTGAGACCGGACAGCTTCAGCACATCGGCGACCAGTTGCGGGTCGTTGGTCGGCACGATGCCGAGCGCGTCGCCCGGTTCGTACGTGATCCCGGAGCCCTCGAGCGTCAGTTCGATGTGATGCGTCTCGGAGGTCGAGCGGCTGCTGTTGAGATTGACCGCGGCGGTGATTTCCGCCTCGAACGGGCGATTGCGGTTCCAGGTCTCGGCGTCGTCGTCGGCGTGCGCGGGTTTGGCGAAATCGACATGGATCACGGCGGCGCCGGTTTCGCCTTGCAAGTCGCGCAAGGTGCCATCGATCCATGTCTTGGCCGCGGCCTCGTAATCGACGTCGCAATCGGCGCGGTCGGCGATCCGCTTGGCGCCGAGCGTCGCCAGCCGCTCGTCGATGCGCTTGCCGATTTCGCAGAAATTCGCGTAGGCGCGGTCGCCGAGCGCGAGCACGGCGTAGCGAAGGTCCGGCAGTTGCGGCGCGGTGTCGGCCATCAGCGCCGCGTAGAACGATTCGGCGCGCTGCGGCGGGTCGCCCTCGCCCCAGGTGCTGGCGAGCACGATGACGTTGCCGGCGCTGGCGAGCTGTTCGGGGGTCGCGTCCGCCATGTCCAGCACCTTGGGGGCGAAGCCGAGGCGCTGCGCCGATTTGCGGACCGCACCCGCGAGCGTTTCCGTGTTGCCGGATTCGGTGCCGTAGAGGATCGTCACCGGCGTCTTCGGCCCGGCCGGGGCCGCCGGTGCCGGGGCCACGGCTGCGCCGCCGCTCGCCGCGAGATAGCCCGCCAGATAGCCGCTGAGCCACTGCCGCTGCTCGGGCGTGCTGCCCGCGACCAAACGCTTGATGCCGTCGAGCTGATCGGGCGGAAACGGGGAGGGGCTGAGCATGGCGGGGGAACTTGGCAACGCGGACCTCCTCGGCAAGGGAAGCGGGCCTCGGTCTGTCCGGACTCACCGATGCGGCGATTCCCGCAAAGCCGGGGTGGAGCGCCGGATCTGGCTTTTAGGCCGCGGGAGATTGTTTATCTCCCCCGGGCCGAATCGGACTACTGAAAAACAGAACTCTTCTCTGCATACCCGGTTCCGGGGTGATGCAATGCTAATGCAGCCGAGAAATTGTTTCTCCCGCCCGGCCGTTCGGCAGCGGCGTTATCTCTTACGCGCGGAGAAGTCGCGCAAACGGTTCCGCGTCCCGGCTCGCCGGAAACGCGCGGTCGAGGGCGGCGGCATTCAGCCCCATGTGGTCACGCAGCAAGCCCTTGGCGATCGAGCGCAGATCCGTCGTCGGTTGCAGGTCGCGGCTTTCGAGGAGCTGGCCGGAGCCGAGGCCGGGCCAGGTGCCGGCGACCTTGCCGCCGGCCACCGCGCCGCCGAGGACGAAGGCGACGGTGCCGGTTCCGTGGTCCGTGCCGGCGGTGCCGTTCGGCCGCGCCGTGCGGCCGAACTCGGTCAGCACCAGAACCGCCGTCCGGCCCCAGACGTCGCCGAGCGCGTCCTTGAGGGCGAGTAGGCCGTCATCGAGCCGGCCGAGCGCCACCCCAAGCCGCCGCCGTTGGTCTACATGCGTGTCCCAGCCGCCGATCTCGAGTGCCGCGATGCGCGGTCCGTCCGGCGCCCGCAGGAACCGGCCGGCGGCGGCGGCGAGCACCCGGAAGCCGTCGCCCGCGTCGAGGCTCGGGGCGGGGCCGCCTTGGGTTTCGGCCGCCAGGCCGCGCTCCCGCAAGCCTTCGGCGATCGCCGGGCCGGTAATCGGGTCCGCCGCATGAAGCTCGGCAATGCGGCTGTAGAGGTCGGGCTCGGGTTGGCCGAAGCTCGGCGGCGCCCAGTTGCCGGTCCGGGCCGGACCGCGGAGCAGCAGCGGCAGGTCATAGCCGAACGCCAAGGCGGCGGCCGCCTCCCCGCCATCCCCGCCGAGGGCCAGCGCGGCGCGGTTCAGCCAGCCGCTGCTGAGCGCGTGCCCGGCCCCGCTTTCCAGGTAGTCCTGGCCCTCGAAATGGCTGCGCGTCCGATATGGTCCGGCGACCGCGTGCACGGGGAGCAACTCGCCCGCCCCGTAGAGACCGTGCAGCCCCGGCAGCGAGGGGTGCAGCCCGTAGAAGCCGCCGAGGTCGAGCACCCCCCCGTCGCGGCCGGGGTCGGCGGGCGCGAAGTCGCCGCGCAGCGCGCGCAGGTTCGGGTCACCATACGGAACAACCGCCGCCATGCCGTCCAGGGCGCCCCGCAGCAGCACCACGACAAAGCGCTGTGCGGTCGGCGCCTGCGCCAAGGCGAGGGTGGTGCGGCCGAGCAGGGCGGCGGCGGAGAGGCCGAGCAGGGTGGTGCGGCGGGTCAGCATCGGTCAGCGCCTCTGGAATTCGGGAGCAGCGAACAGCAAGGCGAGCGCATCGTGGCGTGACCCGGCGCGGCGGAGCGCGGTCGCGGTCGCCGGCCGCAGCAGCGGGCCGAGGCTCGCTTCGGCGCACCGCGCCGGGTCCGTGCCGTCGCCGAGACCGCCGGCCAGGGTGTAGGCCCAGTCGACGCGGCGTAGCATCTGGTCCGGCCCGCACCATTCGGCGGCCACGTCCCCCCAGCCATTCGGCAGCGGGGCGCCGAACAGCGGCTGGCCGAGTCTCGCGAAGATGCCGAGCACGTCAGGGCGCGCGTCCGGCGGCAGGGCGGCGGCCCGCAGCACGGCGAGCGCGTAGTCCTGCGGCGCGCGCAGCTTGCCGAGCGGTTCCCAGGCCGCCGACAGGGCGAGGACGGCTCGGGTGGCAGCCCCGAGATCGCCGCCGCTGTCGCGCAGCGCGGCCTCGATCGCGGCGATCGCGCCGACCGGCGGGTCGTCGGCGACGAAGTGCCGCGCCAGCTTGGTCGCCAGGCGGCGATGGGTCGCCGGGTGGCCGGCCAGGAAGCCGACCGCCTGCACGCCCCCGAGTTCGCCCTCGGGAAACATCCGGCCGAGCACGACCTTGTCGCCGGGCTGATGCGCGCGGTCGCGGAACAGAAAGCCGCCGGGGTCGCGGTCGATCGCGACCGACCAGCCGGTCAGCACCGCCGCGAAGGCCGTCACATCGGCCTGGGCGTAGCCGGCGGAAGCGCCGACCGTGTGCAGTTCCAGGCATTCGCGGGCGAGGTTCTCGTTCAGCCCGCGCCCGGTGCGCAGGCCCGCCGGGCTGTCCGGCCCAACCGAGCCCGCATTGTTGAGATAAAGCAGCATCGCCGGATGGCGCACGGCGGCGAGCAGCATGTCGGCGAAGTGGCCCGTGACATGCGGCCGGATCGCCTCCTGCACGAACGCGCCCGCCAGCGCCGCGGTCGGGCCGCCACGCACGCTGACGGTGAAATGATTGGCCCAGAACCAGACCAGCCGCTCGCGGAACGGGGACGCGGCCGT
>JAFAXA010000247.1 GCA_019241425.1 Acetobacteraceae bacterium
CACGGCGGAAACGCCTGGAACCACCCGGATGTCGAGCGCGCGCCAGGGCGATGGTCCCGCCTCCACCGCCTCGAACACGGCGCTCGCCATGCCGAACACACCGGCATCGCCTCCCGAAACCACCGCGACCCCTGCGCCGGACGCGGCGAGGTCCAGCGCGTGGCGGGCGCGGTCCCCTTCCTGCCGGTTGTCGGTCGGGTGGCGCCGCAATCCGGGACGGTGCGGCACGCGGTCCAGATAGGGTGCGTAGCCGACGAGGTCAGTCGCGCCGTCGAGCGCCACCGCCGCTTCCGGCGTCAGCAGCGAGGCCGCGCCCGGACCGAGGCCGATGACCGCGAGCGATCCCGTCATCGCGTCCGTTGCCGTCCCGGCACGAGGATCAGCGCGAAATACGGGGCGGGTGAGCCGTCGTGCTCGGATAGTTTCAGGATGCGTTCGCCCGTCATCGTGCCGCGCTCCACATACAGCGCGCGGTCGGCGAGACCCGTTTTGGCGAGAACGGCGCGGATCTTCGGCAGGTTGCGGCCGACCTTCATGATGACGGCGGCGTCGCAACCGGCAAGGCCATCGGCCATCCGCCCGGCTTCGAGCGTTCCGGGCAGCACGGTCAGGATGTCGTCGCCATGCACGACCGGCGTGTGCGCCCGGGTCCAGCAGCCGCTCATGGCGGTTACGCCCGGTACGACTTCGTGCGGATATTCGTCGCGCAGACGGTCGAACAGATACATGGACGAGCCGTAGAAGAACGGATCGCCTTCGCACAGCAGCGCCACGTCGCGCCCCGCGCCGAGCCATTCGGCAAGCCGTTCCGCGCAATGCTCGTAGAACTGCGCGATGCCGGTCGCATAGCGCGGATCGTCCACCGGGATCTCCGTCGTGAACGGATATTCGAAGCGCAGTTCCTCGGTGCCGGGCCGCAGATGCGCGCCCGCGATGGTGCGTGCATGACCGGCCCGGCCGCGCTTGGCGAAATAGGCGATAACCGGCACCGCGCCGAGCACGCGCGCCGCCTTCAGCGTGACCAGCTCCGGATCGCCCGGCCCGAGCCCGAGCGTGTACAGCGTGCCCGCACTCATTCCGCTTCGCTCGCGAGCGCGTTGACGGTCGCCGCCGCCATCGCGCTGCCGCCGAGCCGCCCTTCGACGGTGACCCACGGCACGCCGCTCCGCACGGCGAGGCAGTTCTTGGATTCGGCGGCGCCGACAAACCCGACCGGCATGCCGATGATGGCGGCGGGCGCCGGGGCGCCGGCGTCCAGCATTTCGAGCAGATGGAACAGTGCGGTCGGGGCGTTGCCGATCGCGACCAGCGCGCCGCCGAGATGGGGCCGCCAGCCTTCCAGTGCCGCCGCCGAACGCGTGGTGCCGAGGCGCGCCGCGTCGTCGCGCGTGGCCGGCACGTCGAGCGTGCAAATGACGGGATTGGCGGCCGGGAGCCGCGCGCGGGTGATGCCGTGTGCAACCATCTTGGCATCGCACAGGACCGGCGCGCCCGCGAGCAGCGCGCGGCGCGCCGCACCGGTAAAGCCGGGCGCGAAACGGAGATGCCGGGCAACGCCGATCATGCCGCAGGCGTGGATGACGCGCACCGCGATCCGCGACTCTTCGGCATTGAAGCGCGAAAGATCGGCTTCGGCGCGGATGATCGCGAAGGACCGCTGGTAGATCGCGGCGCCATCTCGGAGATAGTCGTAGGTCATGCCGGCGCGTATGCGAGGCGGCGAACCGCGTCGGCGACGGAAAGTCCGATCGCGAGCGGCGGGTCGCCCGCGCGCCCGTCGCGGACCAGCGCATAGGTGCCGCCCGGTTCGCCCGCGAGCGTCAGCGGCGCGGGGCCGGGATGGGCGCAGCCTTTCGGGCAGCCGGAGAGGTGGAGGAGGCCGCGCGGCCGATGGGCGGCGAGTAGCGCGGCGGCATCGCTCTCGGTCGGGACGAAGGCGGATCGGCAGGACGGACGGCCCGGGCAGGTGACGATCGCGCGCCGTGGGTCGTCCAGGTCGATGATGCCGCCCAGGGCCGCGATGTCGCGGTCGCGTGCCGCCTCGGGCAGCACGAGCGAGCGCCAGGGCGTGACGCGCACTTCACCGGCCAGCGTTGCGAGTTTTGCGAGCGTATCCGCGTGCAGCCGCCCCCAAGCGAAGCCGACCGTGCGCCAGATAATGCTCGGGGCCGAAGGGCGGGGGAGCGTCGCCGAGGGGGCCAGCCCCGCCGCCGCGAAAATCTGACCGGCCGGCACCGCGCGCATTCGGGTTGCGTTGCCGCGCACCCGGAGGAACGCGCGGCAGAGTCGCCCTGCTAGGTCGGCCACATCCAAGGCAGCGCAGGCGACCGCCTGGGCGGAGCCGTCGAGGCCCACCCAGGCATCCTGGCCGATGACGTGCACCCGGACGTCGCCCCGTTCCGACCCGACGGGCAACGCCCCGCCACCGTCGGCCAGGACGCCGAACTTGCCCGGCAGGGCCGCGAGCAGCGGGTCGGCGAGCATGGCTTCCAGCCCGGCGATCACGGCGGGCAGCGCGGGCGACAGCGCCGGGTCAAGCCCGAGCAGCGGCGGCACCAGCAGGTTGCGCCTGCGCTCGACCTCCGGATCGGCGTCGGCCAGCCCGGCCTCGAGCAGCGCATTCACGGCCAGCGGGATGCCGTGAGCGGGAAAGCCGCGAAGTTGCAGATTGCCCCGGTTGGTGAGGCTGAGCGTTCCGCTGCCGTGCCGGGCGGCAAGCGCGATGGCGGCGGCGTCGGCGGCGGTCAGGCGGGCCCGGCGCGGCTTGATCCGCAGCAGCCAGCCGTCGCCCGATTGCATCGGCTCGAACACGGTCGGGCACCAGCCGCGCCGGGTCACGCGGCACCGGCCAGAACGGCGGCCGTGAAATTGCGCCGAGGCCGCCAGAGGCCGCGCGCCACCGCGTCGGCGAAACGCGCGCGCATGGCGGCGTGGGCGGCCGGGTTCGCCTCGCGCAGGAACGCATCGACGGCGGGATCGCCCAGCGTCGCGTCGAAATACAGGTCAAACTGGCGATCCAGCCGGGTTGGCAGGGTGGCGGCGAAGGCGTGCAGACTGTCGAGCGTGCGGGCGAGTTCGGCGGCGCCGCGATGGCCGTGGCGGCGCTGCCCCGCGATCCAGTCCGGGTTGATCGCCCGCCCGCGCACCACGCGGGCGAGTTCTTCCGCAACCAGCCGGAGGCGTGGCGCGCCGGGGTCGGAAGCGTCGGCGTGGTAGAGGGAGGGGGCGGCCCCGAGGGTGGCGGCCGCCGCCGCGAAGCCACCCGCATGGGCGGCGTAGTCCGGGCTGTCGAGCAGATCGATCTCGGCGTGGTCCTGGGTGTGGACAAAGGCGGAGGCCGAAGCGATCCGGGCGGCGAAGCCGCGCTCGTCGATCGCGCCGTCGAGCCCCTGCCCGTATGCCGCCGCCGAACCCGCGAGATATTGCGCACCGAGCGCGGCGCGGTCCGTCCAGTGTCCGCGTGCCAGCGTGTCCTCGAGGCCGGTGCCGTAGCGGCCGGGCGCCGCGCCGAAGATGCGGGCGGTGGCGCGCCGGCGTTCGTCGCCCGCGAGGCCGCGCGCGGCGGCGGCGAGCGGGTTCCAGTCGGCCGCCTCGTCGCGGGCGGCGATCGCCGCCACGGCGCGGTCGAACAGCGCGATCTGCGCCGGGAAGGCGTCGCGGAACATGCCGGAAATGCGCAACGTCACGTCTACCCGGGGGCGGTCGAGGACGGCGAGCGGCACGATCTCGATCCCCGTTACCCGGCCCGATCCCTCGTCCCAGACCGGGCGCGCGCCCATCAGCAGCAACGCGAGCGCCAGATCCTCGCCCCCGGTGCGCAGGGTGGTGCTGCTCCAAAGATCGACCACGAGGCTGCGCGGCCACTCGCCATGATCCTGGCGATGCCGCCGCAGCAACTCGGCGGCGGCCCGTTCCGCAAGGGTCACGGCGGAGCGCGTCGGCACCGCCCGGGGATCGAGCGCGAACAGGTTGCGCCCGGTGGGCAGCACATCGGCGCGGCCCCGGCTCGGCGCGCCGGACGGGCCGGGCTGCACGAATCGCCCGTCGAGCCCGGCGAGCAGCGCAGACCGCTCGGCGGCCGGGCTCGCGTCCAGCGACGCCGCGAGCGCGTCGGCGGTGGCCGCCGGGCAGGAGCGGCCGAGCGCGGCGAGCAGCGCGGCCCGGCGTGGCGGGTCGGGCGGCGCGCCGAACACGTGCAGCCCGTCGCGGATCTGCATGTCCTTGACGTCGCACACATAGGCGTCGAGCCGGGCGAGCTGGTCCTCCTCCGTTCCCGCCGCGCCGCTTTCGTCCAGCAGGCCGCATTCCGCCGCCCGCGCCAGGATGCCGCGCCGGAGCAGCGCGGTGCGGCGGCGGTCCAGCCCGTCGGCGGCGGCGTATTCGTCGATCAGCCGCTCCAGCTCGGCGGGGGCGCCGTGCAGCCCGGCCCGGCGCAGCGGCGGCGTCAGATGGCCGATCGTCACCGCGCCCAGGCGGCGTTTCGCCATCGCCGCCTCGCCGGGGTTGTTGACAATGAACGGGTAGATCATCGGCAGGCCGCGCAACAGGGCGGCGGGCGCGCAGGCGGCCGATACCGTCACCGCCTTGCCCGGCAGCCACTCGACCGAGCCATGCGTGCCGAGCTGCACCAGGGCGTGGATGGCCTCGCGTTCCCGGAGCCAGAGATGGAACGCGACATAAGGATGGCAGGGCGGCCGGTCGGGGTCGTGATAGCCGGACCGGCGATCGGTCCGGCTGCCGCGGTCGGGCTGGATCGCCAGCAGCAGATTGCCGAGCCGTACGTGCCGGACGCGGATATCGCCCTCCGCTTCGCCCCAGGCGGCGGTGATCTGCCCGCGCAGCGATTCGGGCAGCGTGGCGAACAGGCGCCGGTACTCCGGGCCGGCCAGCAATGGTGCCTGGGCCGGGCGGCAGAGCCGTGTCGCCAAGGCGGCGGCGTCCGGCAGCGGCGCGGGGCCGGTCTCGTAGCCCGCTTGACGCAGCAGCCGGAGGATGGCGGCGAGGCTCGCGAAGCAATCGAGCCCGACCGCGTAGCCTTCCTGCCCGGATGAGGCGCCCTCACGCGCCGGGCCGGGATAGTCGGGCAGGACGATGGCGACCCGCCGTTCGGCGGCGGGGGTCGCGGCCAGGCGCGCCCAGCCGAGCGCGCGATCGGCCGCGAGCGCGATCCCCTCCGGGTCGGGGCGCAGCACGGTGCGCGCGTATTCCAGGTCCGGGTCGAGCCTGTCCGCATCCTTGAAGGCGATCGCGGTTGTCAGCAGCCGCCCGTCCAGTTCCGGCAGGGCCACCTGCATCGCGAGATCGCTTTGCGACACGCCGTGGGAGGACGCGGCCCAGGCTGGGCGCGACGCCGCCGACAGCACGGTTTGCAGCACCGGAACACCGGCCGCGTCCAGCGGGGACGCGCGGTCGTCCTGGCTGGCCGCGAACGCCGTCAGATTGAGTACGACGCGCGGGCGCCAGTCACGGAGCGTGGCGGCGATGCCCGCCGCGGTGCCGGGCGCCTTCAGGCTGTCGGCGAACAAGGCGCGCGGGGCGAGGCCGCGCGCCGCGAGCGCCCGCGCCAGCGCATCGACCGGGGCGGTGTCGCCGGCCAGCAGGTGCGAGCGGTAGAACACGATCGCCGCGACGTCGCCCGGGGTGTCCGGGAGGGGATACTCGCCCCAGGCAGCGACGGGCGCGACCGGCGCTGCGTCATCGGCGGCCAGCCCCGCGAGATGCGCCATCAGCCGCAACGCGACCCGGACATTGCCGGGGCCGCCCGCCGTGAACGCCGCGTCGAGGCGGCGCCACGCGGGATCGGGCACGGTCGAAAGCGCGCGCAGTTTGGCGTCGTCCCGCCCGTCACCCGGCACCAGAGCGAGGAACGTGCCGCCCCGCCGGCAGGCGGCGGCAAGCTCCTCGGCGCCGTAGCGCCAGTATTCGAGGCCGCCGAGCAGGCGCACGACGATGCAGCGCGCCTGCGCGGCGACGCCCTCGGTCAGCAGGTCGACCGACATCGGGTGGGTAAGGCGGGCGAGATTCGCCAACCGCAGGCCGGGCCGGGGCGCGGCGGTCGCCGCCCAGGCGGTGGCGGCGGCGCCGAGATCGCTGTCCGAGAAGGAGAGCAGCAGCAGCGGCGCGGGCGTGAGGCCAAGATCTGCTGCGGCCGGCGCGTCGTCCAGCCCATGCGTTTCCCGGACCAGAAGATGCATGCCGCCCTACCCCGCGACGGCCGCGGTGATGGCCGCGCGATCGAGGCCGGCGCGGCCGATCACGACCAGATGGCCCTCTCGCGCCTCCCCGGGCGCCCAGTCCCGGTCGTAGTCGTGCCGGAACCGCGTCCCGACGCCCTGAATCGCCAGCCGGGACGGCTTGCCGCTGACCGCGGCGAAGCCCTTCATGCGCAGCACGTCGTGGGCATTCGCGACCTTGCGCAGCCGCTCCGTCAGGGCGGCGGGCGAGACGACTTCGGCGAGCGGCACGACGAAGCTTTCGAAATCGTCGTGCTCATGCGCGCCGTCGGCGGCGTCGTGGTGCGAGGGCCGCGCCGCCAGATCGTCCTCCGCCGCCGCGCCGATGCCGAGCAGGATCGCCGGGTCGAGCCTTCCCTCGGATGCCGCGACCACCTTCACCGCCCGGGGCAGCGCGGCGGCGAGTTCCGCGCGCAGGCGGGTCGCCGATGCGTCATCCAGCAGGTCGGCCTTGTTCAGCACCACGAGATCGGCGGCCTGGATCTGGTCCTCGTACACTTCGGCGAGCGGGTTGTCGTGCTCCACGGACGGGTCGGCCGCGCGCTGCGCCGCCACCGCCGCCGGGTCGTCCGCGAACCGCCCGTCGGCGACCGCCGGGCTGTCCACCACCGTCACCACGCCGTCCACCGTCACCCGCGAGCGGATGGAGGGCCAGTTGAACGCCTTCAACAGCGGTTTCGGCAAAGCGAGGCCGGAGGTTTCGATCAGGATGTGCTCGGGCGGCCGGGCACGGTCGAGCAGCGCTTCCATCGTCGGCAGGAAATCCTCGGCGACGGTGCAGCACAGGCAGCCATTGGCCAGCTCCACGATGTTGTCCTCGGCGCAGCCCTCGATGCCGCAGGAGCGCAAGGTTTCGCCGTCGATGCCGAGGGCGCCGAACTCGTTGACGATGATGGCGATCCGCCGTCCGCCCGCATGCGCCATCAGGTGCCGCACCAGCGTCGTCTTGCCCGCACCCAGGAAGCCGGTGATGACGGTAGCCGGGATTTTCGCGGCGGCGGCGCTCACGCGCCGGGCTCCGGCACCGGCAGCGCGGGCGTGCGGCCGAGCACCACGTCGCGGAGCGAGGCCGGGCGCAGGGACTGCATGATCTTCCCGGTCTCGTGCGCGGCGTAGAGCGCGCCGTAGGTCAGCAGGTCGGCGGCATGATCCGGGGACAGCCGGCCGAGCAGGTAGCTCCACTTGCCGGGCGCGGTGAGCGCCGCGGAGCAGCCGCGGTCGCAGGCGGCGAGGCACATCACCTCGCGCACTTGCAAGCCGTCATCCGGTTGCACGAGGCGCGCGCGCAAAACGGCGTCGTGCAGCAGACGGCCGGGGCGTGGTTCGCCCTCGGCCAGTTCCCGCCCGGCGCGGCAGGTGACGCAAACATGGAGCACGGCGGCAGAGGACAAGGCAGACCCCGCAAGTCGGCGAACGGACTCGGGGGGCCGGCCGCGCGAAAGGGCGCGGCGCAAGGTGGCACACGATGCCGCGCCACCCCGCCCGGCATCATGCAATCGGCTCGATGGCAGGTCTCCTGGCTCGCGGATCAGGCGCCTCCCGCCGGCCTTCCCAGTGCGCTTGCACCAGTGGCGTGTCGGCGAGGCTCTCCGCTCACAGTTGCGGGGGCAGCCGCGGTTCCGCACCGCGTTCCCTTTTAACCCCCCGACCAATTGGCGCGGGGGGACCATCGGGCGTCGAGGTAGGCGCGGTGAGCTTCGAGTGTCAATGCTTTGCGGCGGTGCGGGGTGGTGCCGGTAACTTCCTCAGTAGGAGAAGTCTTTCCCATCGGTCTTGCGTTGGGAGGCGCATGGGCGATGATCGGAACATCGATGCCCTGCAACGCCGCCTGGCTGAAGCTGAAACGGCCCTGCGCGAGAAGGGCGAAATAGAGACGCAGCTTCACGCCGCTTTGGAAGCGTTGCGGGCAAGCGAGGCGCGGCTGGGCTCCGACCTTGCCGGTCTCCGGCGGCTGTATGAGCTGAACGCGCGACTGGCGAACGAGCCGGACCTCCGCGCCAGACTGGAGCAGATCATCGAGGCGGCGAACAGCTTTCTCGGCACTGATCGTGGCTGCATTCAACTTCTGAGCGAAGACGGCGAGCGGCTGGAGATGTTCGCCTATCGCGGTTACGAGCCGACCTCTCCTTTCATCCTTCATTTCCTGCAAGACGGGTCTAAGCCGGCCTTCGACGCGGCGCGGGCCTACGGGCAGCGGCTGGTGATCGAGGACGTTGCAAGCTTTCCCGGCCTCGCGGGGACGGTTGATCGCGAAATCGGGCTCGCCGAACAGATCCTCGCCACGCAATCGACGCCGATGGTGACGCGGGGCGGCGAAATAGTGGGGGTTCTGAGCAACCAGTTCCGCACGAAACACCGTCCGACCGAAGGCGAGCTGCGGCTGATCGATCTCCTGGCCTGGAACGCCGCCGAGATCGTGGAGCGCCATCACGCCGAGGCGGCTTTGCGCGTCAGCGAGCAAAATTTGCGGGAAAAGGAGGTCTGGCTCGCGGCGCAAAAGGAAGCGTTCGGCGCCGCGATGAACGGCGCGCCCCTCGAAACTTCGCTCGGGATCCTCACCGACGCGATCGTGAATGCCGCCGAGGACGGCCGCCGCTGCGCCTTCTACATCGCGGACGACAAGGGCAGCCGTCTCAGTCACGTCGTCGGCATGGGCGAAGAATACGCGAAGGCGGTGGACGGCTTCGAGATCTCGCCGGAATCGCTGGCGTGCGGGCTGGCCGTCGCGCAGGGCAAACGGGTGGTCACGCGGGACGTGCTCGAAGATCCGCGCTGGCAGCCATGGTGCTGGCTTGCGCGCGAATACGGCTATCGGGGTTGCTGGTCGTTTCCGGTCGAAACGTCGGCCGGGACGCTCGTCGGCTCATTCGCCATGTATTTCAGCGAACCGCGTGACGCCTATCCACGCGATCTCGAACTCGCGGCGACGATGACCCAGACGGCGGCGATCATCATCTCCCGCCACAAGGAGAACGAGGAACGCTTGCGGAGCGAGGAGCGCCTCAGCCAGTTCGGGGAAGCCTCACAGGACCTGCTCTGGATCAGGCGCGCCGAGACGTTGCAATGGGTGTATCTCACCCCGGCCTTCGAGACGATCTACGGTCTTTCCCGCGAGGAGGC
>JAFAXA010000330.1 GCA_019241425.1 Acetobacteraceae bacterium
ATTCTGCGGAGTCCCTGCGTAACGTTTCTGGAGGCCGTAACCCGGCCGGGTCTTCTTGGAGCGGGCTTATACCGATGGCCCGGCTCTGAGCCAAGGCCGAAGCGACACACCGGAACAGCCTGCCGGAGAAGGTTTTTTGACCTCGAACGAGCCTCCGCCCGCGGATTTCCCGCACGCCCGCCGCTCCATAAGAGAGAGAGATGCCGAGGCGCCGTTCGCGGCCCGGCGAAAATCGGTGCTCCGTCGGCAGGGCCGCGTAACGAGGCCGGTTCATTGGTTCCGGCAACGAAGTGGCGTGGCAACGGCGAGCGCCCGCGAGCCCAGCGGCGGCGACGCGGCCGGACCAGCACACCCAAATGCGCTCATGGATCGCACCTCCCTCCTTTGGCCGCCCCTCGCGCCATCTGCCCGGCACCTCGCGGTCGCGGCACGGAGGGCGAGCGGCAATCATCTCGTTCCGAAGCGGGCACGATCGCGCAGCGGCGGGCGGAGTATGCCGGGCAATCCTTACGGCTCCGCTACTTTGGGTCGCTCGTGCCGCTCGCGGGCCGCGAGGCCGACGAATCCCGGCACCCCTCTTCCGCCGTTTCCGCGCGCGGAGTACTCCGTCGCCGGCGGCACGGCCGGGATGTTCGTGGAGGAGTGGTGATGCGGATCTCGCTGATCGTACCGGCCCCGTTCGACTCCCTGTCCGGGGGCACCGTCTACGAACGCCGGATGGCGCAGGCGTTGCGGATGGCGGGGCACCATGTCGACACGATCGAGCTTGCGGGGGCGCACCCGCTGACCGACGCACGGGCCTTCGAAGCGGCGGAAGCGGCATGGCGCGACCTCCCTTCGGGCAATTGCCGGGTCATCGACGGACTGGCACTGCCGGCATTTCGCGATCTCGCGGGCGAGCTTGCCTTCTCGCAGGCGGTCGGGCTCGTTCATCATCCGACCGCGCTCGAAACGGGTCACTCCGAGCAAGACCGGCGGGCCTTGCGCGAAACCGAAGGCCGCCTGCTGCCGATGCTGTCGCGGGTGGTCGTGACGAGCGAGCCGACAGCCGAGCGTCTGGTCACCGATTTCGGCGTGGTCCGCGAGCGGATCGCCGTGGTCGTTCCGGGCACCGATGACGCGCCCCGCAGCATCGGTTCCGGAAGCAGCACGTGCCACGTTTTATCGGTCGGTACGCTGGTGCCGCGGAAAGGCCACGACCTGTTGATCCGTGCGCTGGCGCGCTTGTTCGATCTGGATTGGCGCTTGACCATCGCAGGCTCACCCGACCGGGATGCGGTGCACGCCGGCACGCTCGCGGCGCTGGCGGATCAGCTCGGGGTCGGCTCCCGTATCGAGTTGGCAGGCGAAGTCGCGCCTGAGGAACTCGAACACCTGTGGGCGACAGCGGATGTGTTTGCATTGGCGACCCACTGGGAAGGCTATGGCGTCGCGATCGCCGACGCATTGAAGCGCGGCGTGCCGGTGGCCGTCACGTCCGGCGGCGCCGCCGCTCTGCTCGTTCCGGCCGAAGGCGGCATCGTGTGCGAACCCGGCGACCTCGCCGGATTTTCGACGGCGCTCCGCCGGTTGGTTTTCAGCGCGGAGTTGCGCCGCCAGATGGCCGACGAAGCATGGCGGGCGGGACAGGCTCTGCCATCCTGGCAGGATCAGGCACGCGCATTCGTGCAGGCGCTTGCGGCGTGATCCGCGCCTCGGCTTACGCCGCCGCGTCACCACTCGCGGAACGATTTGCCGCGCTGCTGCCGAAGCGGCCGGTCATCTACAATCTGGGCAGTGAGTTCGGCCGCACGTTCCGCGCGCTCGCTCCGGTTATCAACCGCGCCCAGGCTTGGATCTTTGTCGAACGCGATACCCGGCAGCTCGGGCTTGCACTCGACGCCGCGGCGGGCTGGGCTGAAGAGCAAGGCTGGACGGTCACCTGGCCCGGGCGTGCCTTGCTGTTGCATCGTCCCGGCGGCGCGTGGCGGATCGAGGGTCTCGTCGTTGATCTCGACGAGACGCCGCCGGAACAGATCAGCCGCGGTGATGCGGTTGTCAGCGGCGCCTTCCTCCCGGGCGTTTCCGCTTCCTGGGTCGGCCGCTTCGCCGCCATGCTTCGCCGTCCGTTGTTGGTTTCCGGATTAACGGATGGTCGGATCGCCTGGCAGCCGGGCGATCCTGCCGACCGCGCGGTTCTGCATTGCTGGCGCCGGTCGCTGTCCCGCCGGGACGACAATGGCTGGGTGCTCGGCGCCGATGCCGCCAGCGTGCTCCGGCGCGCATTGTCGACGCACGGCTTCACCGCGGCGACCGCGCCGGCGCCACACCAATTCGCGAAGACGTCGCCCTTGGTCGCCGGGCTTGTTGCAGACGTCGCATCGAAGGCGCGCGGCGGTGCCGGCGCCGACACGCAGCGCATCGCCGGCTGGGCAAACAGACGTGGGCGCCTGGCGCTGCAAGGGAGGCTTGCCTGTCGCGTCGGCCACTCGGATCTGTTGGCGTGGCGGCCGGACATGAACCGGGGCGAGCGGGCGACGTCCTCCGGATAGCTGGATCAAACCGTCGGCGCGGCGCGACAGGACGGGCGCACGCGCCTCGGGTTCAACAAAAAAAGGGCGCTCACCGCGCCCTTTTTCTTGCATTTGCCGCGGCCCGCATCCGAGCCGCAGCTTCGGAGAAAACTACTCCATCTGCTCGTTAGCCGCTTCTTCCATCGGCTCCGGCTGCGGCGCGCTTTCGGATTTCGCCGATTTGCGCGGGCGACGCGGGGTTGCGCTCTTCCGTGTCGCGGTGCGCTTCGCGGCTGGACGTGCTGCCGTGCCCGTGCGGCGCCCGGCGGTGGACGACTTGGCGGCGGTGCGGCGGGTCCCCGTGGAAGCGCCGCGGCTTGCCGTCGCGCGGGTCGCGGTTTTCCGCGCCGCGGGCTTTCGAGCCGTCGCCGTGCGGCGCGTGCCGGTTTTTGCCGTCGCGGTCTTTTTGGCCGCCGTCCTGCGGGTGGAAGCACCGCGTGCCGTGCTCGTACGCGACGTGCTGCGGGTAGCCGCGGACCGCGCGGTGGTCTTGCGTCCGGTCGTCTTTTTGGCCGTCGCCGTCCCGCGCTTCGCGGTTGCGCGCTTCGGCGCGGCTTTGCGGGCGGCCGGCTTTGCGGCCCCGCGCGTTGCAGTCTTCTTCGCGGCCGTGCGGCGGGTGGCCCCTCCGCGCGCTGTTGCGCCACGCGTCGTCTTCGCTGTGGACCGGCGCGTCGTTGACCGCACAGCCATAGGCTGGGCGCGCGGACTGGAGGTTGGTGTGACGGTCTCGTCGCTCACTGGGAGAACTCCTTATATATGGCTGCCGAT
>JAFAXA010000220.1 GCA_019241425.1 Acetobacteraceae bacterium
TGAGCTATGACTCTTGACGACATAGAGCGGCTATGATGTGGGCGGCCCAGCGAGCGCCTGATTGCCTACGACAACGAAGCTGGCAAGGGGATCACCGCCATTACGGCGAGCGTGAAGAACGGTATCCGTTCGTCAGCCCGGAGCGACTGATGCCCGACTTCCTCGCCGAGGTTGAGGCTGCGCGCGGCCGAGATGATGAAGGAGACAAATGATGGAGGACGTCCACGGTGATTGTGGGCGGAAGCCTCAAGGACGACGCCGCTGGATTTGTCAGCGCTTGGCATCGTGCCGAGCGCGGCGAATACGTCAGCGAGGGGGTTCTGGACTTTGAAAGCTGGGAAGGGCTTGCCGCGGTCATGACGGGCGAACGTTACCGGCTGCTGCGTCACCTGCACCGGCACCCGGAGCCGTCCGTTTCGGCGCTTGCGCGGGCGCTGCACCGGCAGTATCGGCGCGTTCATGCCGATGTCGCGGCTCTGGAGCAGGCGGGATTGCTCCATCGATCGAAGGGCACGGTGCGCGCAACAGCAGATCGCATCCGCGCAGACATTCGGCTGTGAGCGCGATGCCGCGTGCACCTTGGATGCCGGAGCATCGCCGTCAGACCGGATCATCCTCTTCCAGCGCCATCAGGCTCGCATTGCCGCCCATCGCGGCGGTGTTGATGCTGATCGTCTTTTCCCGCACCAGCCATTCGAGCCTGTAGCTGCGTCCAGGTTCGGCATCCCGTTCGGGGGCGTGGACCGGGATGATCGCTCCCTCCCGCGCCGCCAAAGCGGGGCATAGCGTGAGCAGGTCGGCCGGGGCGCCGTCGAACAGGGCGGCTTCGAACGCGGCCACACGGAGATCTGTGGTCGTGCCCAGCAGGTCGCGCAACGACGGCGGCGGCGAGCCGAGGCTCGCAGGAAGCTCGCCGAGGATGAGGGGGCGGTTGCCCGTGCACAGTGCGGCGCTGACCTGGCGCAGCAGACCGGCTTCGCTCGCCGCCATGCAGAGCACGGTGCCGCGCGGCTCCAGCCGGTAGGTGTTGCGTTCGCCGACCGGGCCGGGCAGGTCGATTTGCGCGCCGAGCGGCGTCAGCTCCGCACAGGCGGCGGCATCCGCGGCTGCGTCGTCTGCCCCCGACGCCGCCAGAAACTGCCGCCAGGCCGCAAACGCCACGGGCGGCTTGCCGGCGAGGGCAGGCGGGAGCTGTGCTGCGTTCGTCACGAAACGGCGCAGATAAAGCGGCCCGCCCGCCTTCGGGCCGGTGCCGGACAGTCCGTGCCCGCCGAATGGCTGCGCGCCGACAACCGCGCCGATCATGTTGCGGTTGACATAGATATTCCCTGCCTTCGCCCGCGTGAGTACCTGCTCTGTCGTGTCATCGAGGCGCGTTTGCAGGCCGAAGGTGAGGCCGTATCCGGTGCCGTTGATGCTGTCGATCAACGCATCGAGCGTATCGCGCCGCCAGCGCAGCACGTGCAGTACCGGACCAAATACTTCTTCCGACAATTCTCCAAGGCTTTCGATTTCGATCACCGCCGGCGCGACGAAGTTGCCGCGTGTGCAATCGGGAAGCAGCGCCGGGCCGTGGACGGCACGGCCCGCCGCCCGCATCGCGTCGACATGCGCGGTGATGGTGCGCGCCGCTTCGGCGCTGATGACGGGGCCGATGTCGGTCGCGAGCCGGCGCGGGTCGCCGAGTGCGAGCTCGTCCATCGCGCCTTTCAGCATGGGAAGGGTGCGGTCCGCCACATCCTCTTGCAGACACAGCACGCGAAGAGCGGAGCAGCGCTGGCCGGCGCTGTCGAAAGCCGAGGTCAACACGTCGGCGACGACCTGCTCGGCGAGCGCCGATGAATCAGCGACGAGCGCGTTCTGACCGCCGGTTTCGGCGATCAGCGGCACCGGACGGCCATCCGGCCCGAGGCGCTCCGCCAACTGGCGCGCGATGGCGCGCGCGGCCGCGGTCGAGCCGGTGAACGCGACGCCCGCAATGCGGGGATCCGCAACCAGCAGCGCGCCCGTCTCGCCGGACCCGGGGAGAAGTTGCAGCGCGTCGCGCGGAATGCCCGCCGCGTGCAGGATGCGCACCGCTTCCGCGGCAATTAGCGGCGTTTCTTCGGCGGGCTTGGCAAGCACGGGATTTCCCGCCGCCAGGGCAGCCGCGATCTGCCCGGTGAAGATTGCCAGCGGAAAGTTCCACGGGCTGATGCAGGCAACCGGGCCGAGCGGCGTTTCGGAACAGCTCCGGTCGCGGCTCTCCGCCGCATAGTATCGGAGGAAATCGACGGCCTCGCGGATCTCCGAGATGGCGTTCGGCAGGGTGCGGCCCGCCTCGCGGGCGATCAGGCCGACGAGATCGAGCCGGCACTCCTCCATCGCGTCCGCGGCCCGCAACAGGCATTCGGCGCGAATGTCGGCGGGCGTGCGGCCCCAGTCGCTGCGTGCCGCCTCCGCCCGCGCGATCGCGGCTGCAACATCTTCGGGCGTCGCGTCCCGGACCTCGCCCACGCGATCGGCGGGATCGGCCGGGTTGCG
>JAFAXA010000240.1 GCA_019241425.1 Acetobacteraceae bacterium
GACTTCCGGCTGATGCGGGCCGCCGCCTACGAACACGCACCCGACATCATGCCGGCCGTAATCATCCCGCAGGATACGCATGGCACGCACGAGGTGTTCCACGCCGTCCTGTTTGCAGATCTCGCCGAGATAAGCGACGAGATGCTGGAACCCCCCTGCAACATCAGGGTCTTTCTCCCTGAGCTGCAGGCGCCCCGTGTCGGGTCCGGAGCGGACGATGTGCACGTCCCCGGGCCGTTTGCCGCCGCGCATCAGCGCGACCTCCTTATGGCTCTCGTTGGTCGTCAAGACGAGGTTGGCCAGCCGGAAGGTCAGCCATTCGTTCAGCAGCAGCATGCGATGCAAGAGCGGACGGTGGCCGAACTTCACCGTGAACATCTCGGGCGAGAGATCATGGTGATCGAAGACAAAACGCTTGCCCAGCAACCGCCAGAATGCTCCGAGCGGCCAGTAAGTTTCTGGCGGATTGCAGACGTGCAGCACATCGAATCCCCGCCCGAACATCGCGACGCGCAAGGACAGCGCCGTTGTCATCAGAAAGCACCAGGCAAACTCGACGACGAAGCCGAGCGCCGACCGACCCTGGACCGGCAGCCGGTAGCGAAAGATCTCCACGTCTTCCAGCACCTCGTGAGCCGCGCGGAAGGACTTCATCTGCGGACAGATCACGGTCACGCGGTATCCGGCGCGCGCCAGTGTCGTCGCCTCGAGCCAAACGCGCCGGTCGAACGGCACCGGCAAATTCTGCACGATGATCAGGACGCGCCGTCTCATGCCGCCAGCAGCTCCGCCGCCCGGGCGCTCACCACAATTCGCGTGCGAAGCGCCTGGCCGGGCATGATGGTGCCGCTTCCGAGAAGCATCGTGGTCGGGTTCTTGCGGCCGAAAGCGGGTGCGTACCATCCGCGGATCGGGTTCGTCTCGCCGCGATGTGCCGTCCAGGTCAGGCAATGCGGCAGGGCGAGACGCATCGCCTTGCTTTCCCCGTTGGAGCGCCATTGCAGATAGGCCGTCGCAGCTCGCATCTCGCAACGAATGGCAGGGTGGAGATGAAACGCGAGCCGGCCTACAACGGCGCCGCCGCCTTCGATCGTGTCGATTACCTCCAGGCTGCGGGTCGAGCGCATCAGGCAGAGTCGGCGTCTGTGTATTGTCGGTCGCGATAGCCGGAGATAGCCGTCGTGCCACGCTTCCACGGCGGCCATCTCGCCTTCGTCCGCCCAGTCCACGACCGTGGCGGCGGGAGCCGTTAACCAAAGAAACGGCCCTGCATGATCGGCCTGATCGCGGCGGCCGAGTTCGAGTGTGTTGTGCGCAAGCGTGGACCGGAAATAGTCACGCCATTCCGGCTCTCCATGGTAACTAAACGTGCCGGGGTCGACCAGAACCGGCTGCTCGCCGACCTGCAACTCGAACGACAGGGCATCGGCGTGCGCATGGGCGGCGGTTGAAAGGAAGCCATGCGGACCGGCGTCGAACCGGCACCAAATCTCTTCCTGCGGCCGGTGACTTGCCGTCCGGAGAATGGCGATGCCCGCCTCCGCGAATCGCGTCGGCATGCGCGAGCTTCGCTCGTCGGGCGACGCTGGCCGCGACGCGGCGCGTGAAGCGAGCCAGCGTGCGGTCAGGCCCAATTCCGGCAAATCGGGCCACCAGGAGGCAGCCGCGAAGATGGCAGACCCAGTCCCTAGAACAACGGCGGCACCCGAGACGCTTGCTGGCTCGAGCATCAGCGCACGCCCGTTGTCGTCGTCGCCCTGACGCGGCACCCCGAGACCCGGGCCGACATTCGCCGCGAGGGCGTCGGTCATTTCGCGCAAACGGCGCCAGAATGCATTGCTGAGCGGTCGGCCGGCGCCGTCCGCTTCGACAGCCGCTACCAGCAGCAACTCGAGGGCGAACACGTGATAGCCGCCGGCGAGCTCGCGATTGAGACCGTCCGCGAATGTTTGTCGCGCAATCTCGCGCTCGAGCGTACGCGCCGCGTCCTGTGCCCACGTGCCGCTTTCGGGGAAGATCGGGAATGCCAGCGAAGCGGCGAGCATGCCGGCGGCTTCTGCAATCAAATGATTATTCGCCGAACTGCCGAAGCTTCCGAAGCGTGCGATCCAGCTTTGATGCGCGTGCAGCTGACGCCGAAACGCCTCGTTGCCCTCGAAAACGCTCGCGATTCCGGGCATCGCAGTGAGCAATCGGCGCGTCCAAACCCAGGCGATCAGCCGGATGCCCAGTTCGATGCCGCTCACCCAGTTGACGCCGGTGAGCGGCGGGTTGCATCGCCACCACGACTGAAGGTGAGCCACGGCCCGTTCAGCGAATGCGAGCCGTCCGGTGCAGGCATACGCAGTGGCGAGCAGGGTGACGTGATGGAGCCGGGAAATCTCCCAGACCACCTTTATATTGCCCGCCTTGCCCTCGTTCCGGTACGGAACACGGAAACAATATTGTTTGTGTGGGCTGCGGCGGCCGGTCGCGGGATCACTGAACCAATCCGGGTCGTCGTCGCCGGCGCGCCATTCGTAGCCGAACACGTGCCACTCGCCGGCGAGTACGCGTTCCGCCGCGTGGATCGTCTCGGCCCGGCCTGGGGCGTCAAGCGCAACCGCCGGAACAGTGCCGCCCGCCCAACGCGCCGAGGCTCGGCCCGCACGCCAGCGCTCGCCCATGCGACGCCGCCACAGCACCTGAAGCGCGACACCACGAACGCGCCGGACGATTTCTTTTCGCTGCATCCGGCGGAGCCGCGCCGCGTACCATCGGGGGCTCACGGGGATGAGTCAGCGCGTTGAGCGATAAGCGCGACAGGCCGTTCGGCAATCGGCAGCACCGCGATCATCGGAATGCCCAACGTACGTTCGATCGTTTCGGGCAGCAGCACGCGATCGTGAAAGCTGAGCGCGAGCAGCAGCACCAGGGCGCTGAAGGCCAGACCACCGGCCACACCCGCGCCGAGCACGATCAGGCGCTTGGGCCAGACCGGTTTCGTCGCCGCCGAGGGCTCATCCACCACCTTGATACTGGTCACGTGCGCGCGGTCGAGATCCTCCAGATAGCGCGCGTCGACCAATCGCTGCTGCAACATCGCCGTGGTCGTCCCCAGCTGCTCCACACGACGGTTGAGCTGGAGCAGGTGGGCCTCGTTCTCCGTGAGATGGGACAGTTTCGCGTCCGTGTCCGCGATTGCAGCCTTCAACTGGGCGATCTTGCCGTCGAGCGGCACCAGGCTGGCACCGACGTTGTAGAACTGCGTCTTGAGCGCGGCGGCAATCGGGTTCGGCCCGGTGGTGACCGTCGCCGTCTTTTCCCTGGTCTTGGCAAGAAACGCCTGGGCGGAGTCCAAGGCCGCTTGCACCGCCGACACCATGACCGACCCCGGTTGATACCGCGTCAGCAATTCCCGCCTTTGCTGCTCCAGCTCCTGAACGCGCTTCTGCGCGTCGGCAAGGGGCGGCGCATCTTGTGTGGACGCCGCGAGCGCGATCGTGCCCGGCTCCTGCGCGAGCTTCGCCTCCAGAAAGCCTCGCTGCTGCACGAGCCCAGCCCGCTCGGTTTCGGCGGCAAGAAGAGTGTCCTCATCGCGCGAACGTTGCTGGATCAAGGTCGAGCGTTGCTCCGCCAAACTGAAAACCCGCTGCTGATCCTCAAACTCGGTAAGCTCGCGCTGTGCCCTCGTGAGTGCGTCCGTTTCGGCCGTGAGCTGCTGTTCCAACATCGGCGTGCGCGTGTGTCGAAACGCCGCGACGTGACGTTCGCGGAAGGCTGCGAGAGCCGCCTTCAGGATTTCGAGGGCAACCGCACGATCGGGATTGCGCACCGTTACGGCGATGACGTTGGAAAGCTTCACCGGCGTTGCATCGAGATCGCGCGCGAGCGCGTTCGTTGCGGCCTCCTGCAACGGGATATTCGCCGCTGGCGCTGCCGCCAGCGCGGGATAGATCCGATCCGCGCCAAGTTCCGAGATCACGCCATCGAGCAGTGATCGTCCGGTCAGGATCTGGATTTCCGTTTCCATCAGCTCCGCCATCGTCGTTTGCGGCGGAATCGGCTGGCTCGACCCGGGAACCTCGCTCTGCTGAATAAACTCCCGTCCCGGCTGGATCAGCACCTTGCTGATTGCCGCGTATTGCGGCGGGATCAGCCAGAGAGCCGCCAGGCTTCCGACCACAGGCAGCAGAAAAGCCGCGCTCATCCGGCGCCAGAAATGACGCGCGATACCGGTGATCTCCCGCAGGGATGGCACTGGCGAGCCTAAATGCGCCGGCTGCATGGCATCCTCTTCGGCTGACCTGTTTGATGAAGCAGCGTTAGCGGCAGGGAGATCCGAGGGCGCCTATGCATCGCCGTCACACCTTCGAAAGAGCACGCATCGGGCACGAACTCAGGGCCGAGCGGATTGCCTCGAAAGCGGGCTTCGGGCGGAACGCGGCGTCGAATGGAAGAGGTCTCGTCGCAACTCCGTCGGTCCGCGCGAAGGACGGTCCGGTTTCGGGCGTGAGCCACGTATAGCGATCGCTTAGGCCCCATGTGACGACCGCCGCCACACTAGCGTTCGACAGCGCGGCTTGAAGATAACGCGCGTATAGGGCAGCGACGGCCTGATCGCGTGGTCCGATCGCGGCGGGGACGGCGGCGTCGAGCACATCCAGCTCCGTAATGACGATACGCAGGCCCCGCGCCGCGATCTCTTCGAGAAACGCACAGTAGGAGTCCGGATCGAACGAACGGGCGAGCGAGAGATGCGCTTGCAGCCCTATCCCGTCGATGGGCACGCGCGCCGCTTGCCATTCATCGATCCGGGCGAGTAGCGACTGCCGTCGCTTCTGCATATCGCCGGCGTCCTGCTCCATGCCGTAATCGTTGTAGAGCAAGTATGCGTGCGGAAACGCGGCCCGCGCTGCACGAAAAGCGATGGACGGATAGGTGCTGCCCAGCAGGCGGGAGAGATGGTCATCGCGGAGTCCGTCCGGGCGATCGTCGGTCGGAGACAACGCCTCGTTCACGACGTTGACGGACCACGTCACGTCAGCATAGTGCCGTCCCATAAGACTGACGTGCTGCTCGATGGCCGCGTGCGCCCCGCTCGCGTGCTGCAGCGACCCGAACCAGGCGGGCAGCGCCTCATGCCAGAGCAGATGGGCGCCGGTCAGCTGCAGCCCGTGCGCGCGCGCAAAGTCAACGACACCGCGATCTGTCCCCTCGATGAACTTGCTCGGAGCGGGGCTGATGATTCGCCAGTTCAGCACTGGCGCAATCAAGGCGCATTGTTGCGCGACCAGTTCGTCATATGCGGGCGAGAATGCCGGGGGATAACTGAACGGCGCCGCGCCATAGCGCAGGCCCCGGCTGGCGGCAGCTGCGGCCAAGCTCGCGGGGCTCTGTGCAGCGCGGCCCTGGCGCGGCATGCCCGCGACAGTCGCCCCGAGCAGCGCCAGAAGGTCGCGGCGGCCGGGCATCAGGCCGACAATCCCGTGACTGCCGGAAGGCAGCATGGTTGCCTCGCCGCTGCGTGACACGTCGCCGCCAACCAGTTGCCGATGATGGCGCGCGCGGGCGCACGCCATTCGTTCGCCAGAGATGAAGAGATGCACTCCACCGGAAAAGACGCGAGGATCGCAGGGTCGCGGCGCCTCATCGCCTCCTTCCGCAACATCTCCAGTGCGAACTTCTCCGTTTCGGTAAGGCAGTTGAGCGGAAGTTCCGGATAGCAGGCCTGTTCGCCGCGCAAAAATCGCCCGAGATCGCGGCGATACTCGAGTAGCAATGCGCCGCTCTCATACTCAGGATGACTCTGGCAGAGCAGCCAAGGCGTCGGATGAGGCGATGTGAACAGGCCGACTCCGGCCACGTCCGACCGGCAGAGGATCTCGTAGCCGGCCTCCATCAGAGCCGCCTCCGGAAGCGCATTCCAGCGAGAATGCGGCATTCTCATTCGGGCACCGGCATGCCGGGTCAGCGCCGATGGCGCCACTGTGTGCTCGAACACGCCGAAGCATTTTCTCGACCCGACGCCGACCCGGGCGATGCCGCTCGCGAATAAGACGGCCGCATGGGCGGCGAGGCAGGATAGCAGCATCGGCGTCGAACGCTCCGCCGCCGCCGCCAAGAGAGTCGTGAGTGCCGGCCAGTACACCTCCTGCCGAAGATCGGATGCACGCGGTTCGGCGCCCGTAACCACGATCGCAGCAGGCGGAACGCGCCACAGATCGCCAATCGGCTCGTACTTCTCCGCGATGTGCCGCGCCGCTCTCTCGCCGCGGGTGATCTCCGGGAACGTCGTCAAGCCTATGCGGATCGGGCGCTCTCCAGCCGCCGGCCTCAGCAAGGCCCCGAAGCGCCGTTCCGCGCTCACCAAGGCAGCGTCCGGCATGATATTGACGAGGGCGATACGAAGCGCGTCGGGGCCGATCGCAAGTGGCGGCGGGCTGGCAAAAACCGTCGGTGCCAGCGAACCTGCGGCCGTCGAACTCATACCGGAACGCCGGCGCCGAGTGCCTGATCGAGATCGTCCAGAATGTCATCGATATGTTCGATGCCGACGCTCAAGCGGATCATCTCGGCCGTGACACCCGCGCGCTGCTGTTCGGCTTGCGTCAGCTGCCGGTGCGTTGTCGATGCGGGATGGGTCGCAAGCGACTTGACGTCGCCAAGGTTGACCAGTCGTGTGAAGAGGCGGAATGCGTCGAACGTCTTGCGGCCGGCGTCGAAGCCGCCGCGCACGCCGAAGGTCAGCAGCGACGTGAAACGGTTGCCGAGGTAATAGCGTGCCCGCTCGTGATGCGGATGCTCGGGCAGGCCGAGATAATTGACCCACGCGACCCGGCGGTCCCGCCGTAAGTAATTGGCGACGCGCGCGGCGTTCTGCACGTGCCGTTCCATACGCAAATCCAGCGTCTCCAGTCCTTGCAGGATAAGAAACGCTGCAAGAGGCGTCAGGCACGCGCCGGTGTTACGAAGGCACACCGTGCGACAACGGGCCGCAAAAGCCGCCGCACCGAATTGCTGCGTGTAAACGACGCCATGATAGGCCGGTTCGGGCTCGACGAGGCCGCGAAACCGCTCTCGGTGAGCGTCCCAGGGAAAGCGCCCGCCATCCACGATGACGCCGCCGAGGGTCGTTCCGTGACCACCGATGAACTTCGTCGCCGAATGAATAACAATGTCGGCGCCGTGCTCGATCGGGCGCAAAAGGGCCGGCGTAGGAACCGTGTTGTCGACCAGCAGCGGGACCCCGCGCCGGTGCGCGACCAGCGCCAGCGCCGAAATGTCGGCGACAGTGGCGGCCGGGTTGCTGACGCTTTCGCAGTACACGGCCCGTGTGTTGCGATCGATCAA
>JAFAXA010000124.1 GCA_019241425.1 Acetobacteraceae bacterium
ATTTCTCGATCTCGCTCAGGATCGTACGGACCGTGTCGGGCTGCTGCGCGGCAAGCGTGCGGGACGCCAGCAGATATTGCCGATTCGGCACCAGACCGGTGCCGTCCGCGAGCACCCGCGCGCCGGTCGCGGCACGCGCCGCGGCAAGGAACGGATCCCAGATCACCCAAGCGTCGACGCTGCCCTGCTCGAACGCGGCGCGCGCATCGGCCGGAGGGAGGTAGATGGGCCGAATGTCAGACGGCGTGAGGCCGACGGACGCGAGGGCGCGCACCAGCAAATAATGGACGTTGGATCCCTTGTTGAGGGCGACGCGCTTGCCTTTCAAATCGCCGAGAGCGTGCAAAGGCGAGTCGCTCGGCACGATGATGGCTTCGCCTTTCGGCGCCGATGGCTGGGCGCCGACATAGAGCAACGGCGCCCCGGCTGCTTGCGCGAAGATCGGCGGAGCCTCGCCGGTGGTCGCGAAGTCGATCGCGCCGACGTTCAACGCCTCCAGCATCTGCGGACCGCCCGGAAATTCTTTCCAGACAACCGACACGTTCGATGCTGCAAGCGCGCGCTCCAGCGCGCCGCTGCCGCGCACGATGTTGAACGTGACGGCCTTCTGAATGCCGATGCGGACAATCCTGTTGTCTGCGCGGGCCGCAGGAGAAAAACCTGCTGCCACGACCCCGCCCAGAACGACACCAATCCCGCCGCGCAATGCGTTGATCGCGATCGACCGTCGCGTGACCTGCTTAGTTGCGACATGCATCATTTCAGCTCTCAAGGTTTGCCGGCCCGCAGGCCATATAACGGATCGCAATCGTGTAATCGAGCAACGCACTGATCATAGGTGCGATAAGGGGAGGCTGCAATGCCCGGGCCTCTATTCACCCGGCCCGGCATTTCCTATGTTCGGCCGGATCGCGCGGGTTTGTCCGGATTAAACACGTTCCGAGCGCGTGCTTTCGCGTTTGCGTCGAGGGGTGTCGATGACCAACAAGCCTGTGCCGCCGATCGCGGCTGAGCAGACCGACGTGCTGTGGTTTCTGCCGACGCATGGTGATGGCCGGTATCTCGCGTCGGACATCGGCGCACGCCACGTCACGCTCAACTATCTGAGCCAGATTGCGCGCGCTGCCGATGAACTCGGCTATTTCGGCGTGCTGCTGCCGACCGGCAGGTCTTGCGAAGATAGCTGGGTGATCGCGTCGGCGATGGTGCCGCTGACGCAGCGCCTGCGTTACTTGGTCGCGGTGCGGCCCGGACTATCGGAACCGTCCATGACCGCCCGCATGGCGGCGACGCTCGATCGCCTTTCCGGCGGACGCTTGCTGATCAATGTGGTGACCGGGGGCGATCCGGCCGAATTGCAGGGGGACGGCGTTTGGCTCGCGCATGACGAGCGCTACGTCGCGACCGACGAATATCTGAAGGTCTGGCGGGCCATGCTCGCCGGTGAGACGGTCGATTTCCAAGGAAAGCACATCACGGTGAAGGGCGGCAAATTGCTGTTCCCGCCCGTGCAGTCACCGTACCCGCCGCTCTATTTCGGCGGCTCGTCTGAAGCGGGCCAGATCGTCGCGGCCGAGCAGGTGGACGTCTATCTGACCTGGGGCGAGCCGCCCGCCGGCGTCGGCGAGAAACTGGCCCATATGCGCGCGATGGCCGCCGAGCGCGGGCGGACCCTCAGCTTCGGCATCCGTTTGCACGTCATCGTGCGGGAAACCGAGGCGGAGGCGTGGGCCGCCGCCGATAATCTGATCCGCCATGTCGACGACGCGGCGATCGCGCTCGCGCAGAAAACCTTTGCGCGGTTCGATTCGGTCGGTCAGCAACGCATGGCGAGGCTGCACGGCGGACGTCGCGACAAGTTGGAGATAAGCCCGAACCTCTGGGCGGGTGTCGGCTTGGTGCGGGGCGGCGCCGGCACGGCGCTGGTCGGCAATCCCGACCAGGTCGCGGCCCGGATGAAGGAATACATGGCGCTCGGTATCGACCGCTTCATTCTGTCCGGCTACCCGCATCTGGAGGAATGCTACCGTTTCGCCGAGCTGGTATTCCCGCTGCTGCCGTTGCGCGAAACCACCGGCAATGCGGCCGCGGGGGCGCGCAATGCAGGGCCGTTCGGCGAGATTATCGCCAATGTCGCGGCGCCGGCCCGCACGGCCGCGGCGGGATGATCGGCGTGCGATTGCGCGAACGGAAGCGGCGCATCGGGGAGGCGGCCGTGGCCGTTATCCTGCTGCTGGGCGCTTGGACGGTCGCCGACGCGCGGCGTCCGTACAACCGGTCGGTGCCTGGTGCGTTCGACTATTATCTTCTGAGTCTGAGCATTGCACCGAGCTTCTGCGCGACGGATCGCGGCAGAAGCGACAAGACCGAGTGCACCGAAGCGAGCGACGCCGCTTATCGCGAAACGCCGCTCACCGTGCACGGCTTGTGGCCGAACCGGATCGGCGTCGCGGGACGCAACCAGCCGGGGAATTGCGACGGGCCGCCGCTCGGCTCGCTGCCGGACTCGTTGCGGGCCGATCTTGCCCGCTATATGCCAGGTTCGGCGGATGGTCTCGATCGTTACGAGTGGCGCAAGCACGGCACCTGCTCGGGCCTCGACCCAGCCGCGTATTTCAGCGCCCTGATCACCGCGGCGAAAGAGGCCGATCGTGTGATCGGCGGCGCGATCCAGTCGCACGGCTGGTTCGGGCGGCCGGTTCCCATCGCGGAGTTGCTCGACGCCGTCTCGGAAACGAATCCCGCCCTGGCACGCTCGATCGTCGTCAATTGCCGTTTCAGACGTAAAGGGGCCGGCGAGTCAGGGGGCGCCGCTGTCATCCAGGACATCCGGGTGGTGCTGTCCCGCGACTTCCCGGGGGCGACGCTAGGACCCGGCGCCTTCGTGCCGCTCTCGGAGGTTGGCTTTCAGGCGAACTCCGGCTGCCCGGCCGGCGCCGGCTTGCTCCCGGCGGGCTTCGGGGCCGTCTGAGCGGCATCTCCGCCTTCAATCCCCGGCGGCCGGGGTGCCTCCATCGGCGCCGACCAGCCCGCGCGCGTAATCGAGAGCATTGAACGGCCGCAAATCGCCGGCCTGTTCGCCGACTCCGACGGCATGGACCGGAAGCCCGAACTCCTCGGCGAGAGCGACCACGATGCCGCCGCGGGCACTGCCGTCCAGCTTGGTGACGACGAGGCCCGTCACGGCGACCATTTCCTTGAAGACGCGCACCTGCTGGATCGCGTTCTGCCCGGTCGTTGCATCCAGCACCAACAGCACCGAATGCGGCACCGCCGGATCCTGCTTCTGCATCACCCGGATGATCTTGCGCAGTTCCTCCATCAGCACCGATTTGTTGTGCAGCCGCCCCGCCGTGTCGATCAGCAGCACGTCGGCCGCTTCGGTGCGCGCACGGGCGAGCGCGTCGAAGGCAAGCCCCGCCGCGTCGGTTCCCGGAGGCCCGGCAATCACCGGCGCGCGAGTCCGCTCGCCCCATATTTGCAACTGTTCAACGGCCGCGGCGCGGAACGTATCGGCGGCAACCATCATCGGCCGCAGCCCGCTTTCGACGTAGGTTTGCGCGAGCTTGCCGATCGTCGTGGTCTTGCCGTTGCCGTTGACGCCGACCACCAGCACCACGTGCGGCTTCAGCGTCCGGTCGATCACCAGCGGCTGCGCGACAGGGTCCAGAATCTTCGCGATTTCGGTGGATAGCTGGGTCCGGATCTCCTCGTCGGTAACCTCCGCGCCGAACCGCGTGCGCCGGAAATTATCGATGACGCGCGCGGCGACCGCCGTGCCGAGATCGGCGCTGATGAGCAATTCCTCCAGTTCGTGCAGCGCCGCGTCATCGAGCCGCCGTTTCTTGAAAACGGTCGTCAGCCCATCCGAAAACTTCTGCGTCGAACGGGAAAGGCCCTGCTTGAGTCGGCCGAAAAAGCCGCCGAGCGCCATCAGGCGGCCTCCGCCAGCAAGCCTTCATCATTCGCGGCGACGACGCGTACCGCCAGCACCTGTCCGGGCGCCGCCGCCTGGCGAAGCCGAACCGGCGCGAAATGCTCCGTATGTCCGAAGCCGCCGGTTTCCGTCAGCAGCGCGGCCGTGCGCCCGATCTGGGCGTCGTAGAAGCGCCGCGCCGCCATGCGTCCGGCTTCGCGCAGCCGGGCGGCTCGCGCGCGGCGTTGCTCGACCGGCACGGCGGGCATTCGGGCGGCCGGCGTGCCCGCGCGGGCGCTGAACGGGAAGACGTGCAGGAATTGCAGCCCGGCCTCCTCGACGAAGGCGAGCGTTTCGGCGAACAGCGCGTCGGTTTCGGTCGGAAAACCCGCGATCAGATCGGCACCGAACGCCATGTCCGGCCGCAACGCCCGCGCCCGCGCGACGACAGCGAGCGCGTCCGCGCGCAGGTGGCGGCGCTTCATGCGCTTCAGGATCAGATCGCTGCCTGCCTGCACCGAAAAATGCAGATGCGGCATCAGTCTTTCCTCGTCGCCGATCAGCCGCCACAAATCGTCATCGATCGCCGCCGGATCGAGTGATGACAGCCGCAGACGGGGCAGTTCCGGAACCAGCGCCAGCAACCGCCGCACCATCTGCCCGAGCGTCGGCCGGCCCGGCAGATCAGGGCCGTAGCTCGCAATGTCCACGCCCGTCAGCACCACCTCGCGGTACCCGCGCGCAACCAAGGCGCGCACCTGCTCCACGACCGCGCCGATCGGCACGGAACGGTTCGGGCCGCGTCCGAATGGAATGATGCAGAACGTGCAACGGTGGTCGCACCCGCCCTGCACCTGCACGAAAGCGCGCGCCCTTCCGGCGAACCCGGTCACCAGATGCCCGGCCGTCGCCCTAGCCACCGTGATGTCGGATACGACGACGCGCCCGGCCTCTGCCCGCCAGCTTTCCGGCTGCAGCTTCTCGGCGTTGCCGAGCACGCGGGAAACGCCGGGCAGCGCCGCCCAGCGCTCGGGCGCAATCTGGGCGGCGCAGCCCGTCACCACGATCTGGGCCTCCGGCCGCTCGCGATGGGCGCGGCGGATCGCTTGCCGCGCCTGCCGCTCGGCTTCCTCCGTCACCGCGCAGGTATTGACGATGACGGTGTTCGAGAGCGCCGCCGCGTGGCCGCGCATCACCTCCGACTCATAGGTGTTGAGGCGGCAGCCGAAGGTGAGGATGTCGGCGCTCACGACGGATACGCCTCCAGCTCGACGCTGCCGGTAAAGGCGGTCACAGCCGGTCCGGTCATCAGCACATGTCCGTCCGTTTCGCGCCAGGCGATGTCGAGCGGGCCGCCATCCATCAGCACCGTCGCTTGCCGCGCGGCCAGTCCGCGGCGGCTGGCGTTCACCAGCACCGCGCAGGCGCCGGAGCCGCAGGCGAGGGTGAGGCCGGCGCCGCGCTCC
>JAFAXA010000269.1 GCA_019241425.1 Acetobacteraceae bacterium
TGAGATCGGGCGGCGTCTTCGGCGTCCAGCCGGCAACGTCCGCCCGCTCGAACCGGCAATCCGGCACGTCGGTCCGTGCGCGTTTCAGCATGTCCGTGGAACTGTCGACGCCGACGATCTCCGCGTCCGGAAACCGCGTGCGGAGGATCGCGGTCACGTTGCCGGTGCCGCAGCCGAGATCGACGACGTGCGACGGCTGCGCAAGGGGCACCTGGGCGAGCAGGTCGAGCGCCGGGCGGAGGCGTTCCCCGGAAAATCGCAGATATTGCGCGGGATCCCAAACCGCGCGCGCCATCACGCCCTCCCGCGCGCGGCGTCCGGTTCGGACAGCGTCCGCACCAGCGCCCGCAGGCTGTCGAGATTATGCACCGGCCGGAACGCGTCGACATGCGGCAGCATGGCGCGGATGCTCTTCGATTTGGCCTCGAAGCCGCTCCAGCGCAGCAGCGGGTTGAGCCAGATCAGGCGGCGGCTCGACCGGCGCAGGCGTTCCATGGCGGCGGCGAGCGTGTCCGGCGCGTCATCGGCGCGCGGGCGGTCGAGGCCGTCGGTGATCAGCAGCACGGTGGCACCTTCCGCCAGCACGCGCTTGCCCCAGCGGCGGTTGAACAAGGTGAGCGCGTCGCCGATGCGGGTGCCGCCCGACCAGTCGGGCACGCTCGCCGCCACCAGTTGGAACGCGATCTCGGGGTCGCGATGCCGGAGCTGGCGCGTGATGTTGGAAAGCCGGGTGCCGAACAGGAAGGCGTGCACGCGGGCGCGGTCGCTGCTGACCGCGTGCAGAAAATGCAGCAGGATCGGCGCGTAGCGGGCCATGCTGCCGCTGATGTCGCAGAGCACGACGAGCGGCGGCGCGCGCAGGGTGCGGCGCGAGCGCGCGAGCGAAAGAATTTCGCCGCCCTGCCGCAGGCTGGCGCGGACGGTGCGGCGGAGGTCGATCCGGCGTCCGATCGGGTCGGGCCGGAGCCTCCGCGTCGGGCGACGATCCAGGGGCAAAGTGAGGCGGCGGATCTCGGCCTTGGCGTTCGCGATCTCCGCCGCGCTCATCGCCTCGAAATCCATGCGCCCCAGCCGTTCGCGTTCGCTGACGGTGAGCGCCGCGTCGCGACGGGGCGGCGTTTCGTCTTCCGGCGGGACACGCGGGCGCGACGCCGCAAGCGCTTCGCCGACCCGGCGGGCGGTGGGCGCGGCAGGAACCGGCTGCGGCTCGGGGCGGCCTTCGAGGGCCGCCATCGCGCGCGCGCGATCGCCCGCGGCCGGGTCGCGCCAGAACAGCGAGAAAGCGTGATCGAACACATCGGCGTGCTCGTGCCGGTGCACCATCGTGCCGCGCAAAGCCGCCCGCGCTTCCATCCGGTTCCCGAGATCGACCAGGGACAGCGCCCGCTGCGCCGCCATTGTCTCGGCCGGGCCGACCGGCAGCCCGGCGCGGCGCAGCACATGCGCGAACCGCATCACGTTGGCCCCGAGCGCGCCACCGCCGGTCCTCACGCGGACGCACCCGATTCGGCGAGCATCCGCGCCGCTTCGGCGCCGCGGATGCGCGCGAGGTCGTCCTGATATTTGAGCAGCACGCCGAGCGTCGTATCGACATTGCCGGGCGTCAGCTCCGCCTGGTTCAGATGCGCGAGCGCCGCCGCCCAGTCGATCGTCTCGGCGACGCCCGGGAGCTTGAACAGCTCCTCCCGCCGCAACCGCTGCACAAAGGCGACGACCTGCGCGGAAAGGCACGCCGGCAGTCCGGGCGCGCGCGCGGCCAGGATGTCGCGCTCGCGGGCGGCGTCCGGGTAGTCGACCCAGTGATACAGGCAGCGCCGGCGCAGCGCGTCATGCACCTCGCGGGTCCGGTTGGAGGTGAGGATCACCACGGGCCGCACGGCCGCGCGAATGGTGCCGTATTCCGGCACGGTGAGCTGAAAGTCCGCGAGCAACTCAAGCAGGAACGCCTCAAACGGCTCATCCGCGCGGTCGAGTTCGTCGATCAGCAGCACCGCCGGCGTCTGCTCGGGGTCGATCGCTGACAGCAACGGGCGCGCCAGCAGGAATTCGCGGCCGTAGATGTCCCGCGCCAGCCGGTCGCGGTCGGTCTCGCCCGCCGCCTCGGCCAGGCGGATCGCCATCAATTGGCGGGCGTGGTCCCATTCATAGGCGGCGGCCGAGAGATCGAGCCCGTCATAGCATTGCAGGCGCACGAGCCGCCGGCCGAGACCCGCCGCCAGCACGCGGGCGATCTCGGTCTTGCCGGTACCCGGCTCGCCTTCGAGGAAGATCGGCCGCTGCAGGCCAAGGCCGAGATGCACGGTCGTCGCGAGTTCGCGGTCGGCGATATAGCCTTGCCCCCGCAGCAGCGCCGCCGCCTCGTCCACCGAGCGGGGGAGCGCCGTCACATGCGGCTCAGATCAGCCCGGTGATCAGCACCAGCACGAACAACCAGAGCAGGCCGCCGATCCAGGCGACGAGCGGCAGGCCGTACACCGCCGATGGCATCAGCGAGAACACGCTAATGGCGGCGGGCCGCGCTTTCCGTTCCGCGGGTGGCGGCTCGGCGTCGGCCAGCGGCGCCACGGGCGCGCTGGCGCCACCCAGCGTCAGTTCGCGGGTGAAATTGTCGAAGAACTGATCGGCGAGCTGCTTTGCGCTGGCGTCGATCAGGCGACCGCCGAGTTGGGCGAGCTTGCCGCCGACCTGCGCTTGCACGGCGTAATGCAGCAAGGTGGCGCCCCCGTCATCGTCGAGCGCCACTTTTGCCCCGCCCTTGGCGAAACCGGCAGCGCCGCCCTGGCCGTCGCCGCTGATCGTGTAGGCGTGCGGCGGATCGAGATCGGCCAGCAGCACCCTTCCGTTGAAGCGGGCGGCGATCGGGCCGATCTTCACCCCGACCAGCGCCTTCAATTCGGTATCCGATACTTTTTCCAGGCTCTCGCAGCCTGGGATGCTGGATTTCAGCACGGCCGGGTCGTTGAGAGCGGTCCAGACCCGCTCGCGCGGCGCGGGAATGCGCCGTTCGCCCGTCATATCCATGCCATTCCTCGCTCCGTTGCGCGGGCCGGACGTTAAGGGCAGGGTCGCCCCCATGCAACCAACCCTCCGCCGCGCCTGCGCTTGGGCGAGCGCGGCCGGCTCCGTCCTGCTCGTGCCGGTTCCGGCCGGCGCCGCTGCCGCGGCCGGGCCGGTTCCGGGCCTGGCCTGGGGCATTCCGTTCGTCGGTGTACTGCTGTCGATCGCGCTGCTGCCGATGCTGGCCGAGCGGCTGTGGCATCGCCGCATGGGCACCGTCGCCGCCGCCTGGGTGCTCGCGCTGCTGCTGCCGCAGGCGGTGATGCAGGGCGCGGGATCGGCGGCCGCCGCCGCCTGGCACGCGATCCTCATCGAGTATCTGCCCTTCGTGACCTTGCTGCTCGCGCTCTACACGGCGGCGGGCGGCATCCTGGTGCGCGGCGGTCCGCTCGGGGCGCCGCTCGGCAACACCGCGCTGCTCGGCATCGGGGCGGCGCTCGCGGGCGTCATGGGAACGACCGGTGCCGCGATGGTGCTGATCCATCCTCTGCTGCGCGCCAACGCGCATCGCGCGCGCAAGGTCCATCTCGTCGTGTTCTTCATCGTGATCGTCGGCAATGTCGGCGGCGCGAGTTCGCCGCTCGGCGATCCGCCGCTCTATATCGGCTTTCTGCACGGGGTGCCGTTCTTCTGGCCGGTGTCTCGACTCTGGCCGCAATTGCTGCTCGCGACGGCGGTGTTGCTGGCGGCGTTCTACGCCGTGGACCGGTGGCTCGCGGCGTCGGAACCCCCTGCCCCGCGCACCGGCCCGCTGCATCTTCGCGGCTGGCCGAATGTCGGGCTGATCGGTGTCGTGGTCGGGACGGTGCTGGCGCAAGGCGTCTGGCGGCCAGGCGACGTCGTGCTGTTCGGGCAGGCGATCGGGATCGAGCGAATGGTTGGAATGGCGGTGTTCGCGTCGGTGACACTGATCTCCGTCGCAATCACGGCGCGCGCGGTGCGGCAGCGGAACATGTATAGCTGGGGGCCGATCGAGGAGGTCGCGAAACTGTTCGCGGCGATCTTCATCACCATCGGCCCGGTGCTCGGGATGTTGCAGGCGGGGTTCGACGGCCCGCTCGGCGGCTTGCTGCAACTCACGCTTGGAAGCGACGGCGAGAAGCTGCCGGTCGCCTATTTCTGGCTGACCGGCGTGTTGTCCGCCTTTCTCGACAACGCCCCGACCTATCTCGTGTTCTTCGAATTGGCGGGCGGCGACGCCGCGCATCTGACGACCGATCTCACCCTGATTCTGGAAGCGATCTCGGCGGGCGCGGTGTTCTTCGGCGCGCTCACCTATATCGGCAACGCGCCCAATCTGATGGTGCGCGCCATCGCGTCGCATCGCGGCGTGCGGATGCCGGGTTTCTTCGGCTACATGGGGTGGTCCTGCGCGCTCCTGCTGCCGGTCTTCGCACTGCTCACCCTGCTATTCTATTTGTAAAAGCCCCACCGAACGGAGGAAACCGAGTTGGCGTCTCACATCAGCAACGTGCGGCCGGAACCCGAC
>JAFAXA010000338.1 GCA_019241425.1 Acetobacteraceae bacterium
AAGGAAGGGCCGAATCGAATAACTTTTCGCCGCGAGCCTGGCTTGCCGCCTCGGTCAGTTAATTGAACGAGCTGATACCGTAAGGTTGGCACGGCAATACTCGCCATTTCTCTCGTGATGCTTAGGTATACTGATGTTGGATTGTTCTTCGGCCCTCAAAAAGAGTAGCCAGCCTTTTATTATTCCATTTTTGCCAGCTCTCGTTCTACTTGCCGGATTGACTGCAATTCCCGTGCAGGCCGACGCCGCAGCGTCCCGCTCGCAGCAACGCCACGCCGCCGCGCACGCCCGGGGTATCGGCGCTGACACCGACTTCGCTTACGGCGACGCCGAGAGCCCGGACGGCTTTTGGCGGCAAAGGGGCACGGCCTCCTATTACGGTTACGGCAATCTGAGCCGCTACACGGCGAGCGGATCCGTGTTCGACAGGGGCGCGATGACGGCGGCCCACGCCTGGCTGCCGTTCGGCACCAAGGTCAATGTCCGCGACGAGGAAACCGGCCGGGAGGTGGTCGTGACCATCACCGACCGTCTGCCCGGAACCCGTCGCGTCATCGATCTTTCGGTCGGCGCGGCCCGGCAACTTGGTATCCTCCGCCGGGGGCTGACCACCGTATCGCTCCAGCACGCGACCTGACGCGGATCTTCCGGGGACCTGCCCGCCCGGCGATACTCCTCCTGTGACAGCAGCTTCGCCCGCCGTGATCCCCTTGCCCGAGCCCGCCACCGCTCGTCCGCGGCTCGGCTGGCGCGGCGGCGTCGCGGCGCAGGGTGCGCGCCTGTTGCCCGAAGAGACGGCGATCGCGTTCAGCTACAACCGCGTCGCCCATGCCGTGATGATGGCGACGCCGGCCTCCTTCGAGGATTTCGCGGTCGGCTTCAGCCTCAACGAGCGCATCATCGCCTCGCCCGGAGACATCGAGGATCTCGCGATCGTCGCCGCCCCGTCCGGCATCGAACTCCGGATGTGGATCGACGGCGGGCGCATGGAGGCGCTGACCGCGCGGCGGCGGCAGATCGCCGGTCCGACCGGCTGCGGCCTGTGCGGCCTCGAGAGCCTGGACGACGCGATGCGGCCGGCGCCGCCGGTCGCGGCGGAGCCGCGTTTCCGGGCCCAGGCGCTACAGGAGGCGATGGCGGCACTCGGGGACGCGCAGCCGCTGCACGCAGCGACGCGGGCCGTCCACGCCGCCGCGCTCTGGCTGCCGACCGCGAGCGGAGCCGGCGGGCTTGCGGCCGTTCGCGAGGACGTCGGACGGCATAACGCGCTCGACAAGCTGGCGGGCGCACTGGCGCGATCCGGCGCGGACGGCGCGGCAGGCGCCGTGTTGCTGACCAGCCGCGTTTCCGTCGAACTGGTGCAGAAAACCGCCCGCATCGGCGCCGCGGTCATCGTCGCGGTGTCGGCCCCCACCGCACTCGCGGTGCGAGTCGCGGACGCGGCGCGCATCACGGTGGCAGCGATCGCGCGCGCCGACGGGTTCGAGGTGTTCACCCACCCTTCCCGCATCGAACTGTCATAGAATCCTGCGCAACCCGGTAGCGGGGCTTGTATAGGACGACGGAGCAAGGAGAGCCGGATGCCCCACAGCTCCCCCCTGATCGCTACCCTCGTCGCCGGTTTGGGCCTCGCCTTCGTGCTCGGCGCGGTCGCGCACCGCATCCGTGTCTCCCCGCTCGCCGGCTACCTGCTGGCCGGAGTCGCGATCGGCCCGTTGACACCCGGCTATGTCGCCGATCAGAGCATGGCCAACGAACTCGCCGAAATCGGCATCATCCTGCTGATGTTCGGCGTCGGGCTGCATTTCTCGCTCAACGATCTGTTGCAGGTCCGCTCGATCGCGGTGCCCGGCGCGCTCGGACAAATGGTTGTAGCGACCGTGCTCGGCACCGGATTGGGCGAGGCGGTCGGCTGGTCGATCGGCGCCAGCTTTCTGTTCGGGCTGGCGTTGTCCGTCGCCAGCACCGTCGTCCTGCTGCGGGCGATGCAGGATCGCCGCTTGTTGGAAACGGAACGGGGCCACATCGCGGTCGGGTGGCTGGTGGTCGAGGATTTGGCGATGGTGCTCGCGCTCGTTCTCGCGCCGCCGATCGCCCGGCTGCTCAACGCCAGTTTCGAGGACGGCGCCAGCGGCGCACCGATCGCGTTCGCGCCGTTCGCCTCCGCCATCGGCTACACGCTCCTGAAGATCGCGGCCTTTGTCGCGCTGATGCTGCTGGTCGGTCAGCGCGCCATCCCGTCCATGCTGCACTGGGTGGCGCACACGGGCTCGCGCGAATTGTTCCGCCTGGCGGTGCTCGCAACCGCGCTTTGCGTTGCCTATGGCGCGGCCATGCTGTTCGGCGTTTCGTTCGCACTCGGCGCTTTCTTCGCCGGCATGGTGCTCTCGGAATCGAAGCTCAGCCAGCGCGCGGCGCAGGAAACGCTGCCGCTGCGCGACGCTTTCGCGGTGCTGTTCTTCGTCTCGGTCGGGATGCTGTTCAACCCACGCGTTCTTGTCGAGCATCCGTTCGAGGTGCTCGCAACGGTTCTGCTCATCACGGTCGGCCAGGCGGGAACCGCCTTCATCATCGTCCGGCTGTTCCGTTATCCGACGTCGATCGCGCTCACCATTGCGGTCAGCGTCGCGCAGATCGGCGAGTTTTCCTTCATCCTCGCGAGCCTCGGCGTCGAACTCGGATTGCTGCCGACGGCGGCGCGGGATCTCATCCTGGCCGGGGCGATCATTTCCATTCTGCTCAATCCGGTGCTGTTTGCGGCGCTCGACCGGCTGGAGCCTTGGCTGGCGCGGCGCGAGGCCGCGACCGACGCGCGGGCAGGCCAAACGCCGGCGGCGCCGGATCCGATCCCGCCGCCGACAACCCTCGCCGGACATGCGGTGATCGTCGGCTACGGCCGCGTCGGCAGCGTGGTCGGAGAGCGGCTGCGGCGTGCCAACCAGCCGATCTTCGTGATCGAAGACCGTCGCGACGTCGTCGATCGGCTGCACTCCGAGCAGGTCGAGGCGATTACCGGAAACGGCGCCGACCCGGCGATCCTCGCCGTCGCCAATATCGCCGGCGCGCAGCGTGTGTATGTTGCTATCCCCGAAACCTTCGAGGCCGGACAGATCGTGCAGCAGGCGCGCGCCGCCAATCCCAGCATCGAAATTCTGGCGCGCGCGAGTTCGGACGCCGCGATCGAGCATCTGTCGCGCCTCGGCGCCGATCTGGTGGTCATGGGCGAACGCGAAGTCGCCAACAGCATGTTGCGCGGGGTGAACGCGCCGGAGCCGCCGCACCCGCGCTCGGTCGGCACCGACGCATTGGCGACGGCGACTCCTCCCTGATTGCAGGAGGGCGCAACAAGCATCCGGCGCGGCAATTCAAAACAATGCTTCGCGCAACTGCCGCTCATAGTGCCGGTAGTATTTGTCAGTGATCAGGTCGCTCTTGACGACGATTGCGACATCCGTGGTGTTGAACTGCGGGTCGATCACTGCGCCGTCGCCGACGAAACCGCCGAGCCGCAGATATCCCTTGATCAGCGGCGGCAATTGCGCAAGCGCGCGTCTGCGGTCGAGCTGCGCCGGGCTGATCCGCCGCATCTTGATGTAGCGGGATTCGATCGCGCGCGGGCGAAAGGCGGGCGGCGCCAGATGATGGTAGTAGAGGTAGCTGAGTTCAGGGGCGAGCGCGTCCGGATCGGTTCCGGGCAGGCTCGCGCACCCAAACATCAAATCGATTTTGTGGCAAAACACGTAGGCGGCGATGCCGCGCCACATCAACTGCATCACCGCCCGGCTGCGATGCGCCGCGTCGACGCAGGAGCGGCCAAGCTCCAGCACCTGACCGGGAAATTGCAGAATGCGGGCGATGTCGTATTCGTCCGACGAGTAGAACCGCCCGACCTGAGCCGCCGCGTGGCGCTGGATCAGGCGATAGGTGCCGACCACGCCCTCGGCCCCGGAGCCGATCTCGTGATCGACGACGATCAGATGATCGGCGACCGCGTCGAATGCATCGCGGTCCCGCCGAATCGCGCGCGCGTCCGCATCGGGTACGGCGCCCATCTCCTCGAAGAACACCCGGTAGCGGAGCGCCTGCACGGCGTCGATCTCCGCCGGCGTGGTGGCGATTCGCACGCCCAGATGACCGCCGCGCAGCTCACCGAATCCCTGCACGTCCACGTCACGGGACAGGCCGAAAAACTTCTGGGCGGTCACCTTGCCGTCCCGGGTTGCTCTGTCGCCTCCGCCGGATCGCGGCCTGGGCGGATCGCCCCGGCGCCGGCCCGCGCCGTCCCCGTCTTGGCGCGCACCGCATCGGTCCGGCGGCCGAACAGTTCCAGCTTGATGGAGGCGATGTCGAACCCAAGCCGGGCGGCGATGGTCTGCATCAACCGCTCGTGCTCGCGATCCTCGAACTCGATCACCTTGCCGGTGTCGATGTCGATCAGGTGGTAGTGATGCCCGTGCTCGGTCGGCTCGTAGCGCGCCCGGCCGCCGCCGAAATCCCGCCGCTCGAGGATGCCATTCTCCTCCAGCAGCCGCACGGTCCGATAGACGGTCGCGATCGAGATCCGCGGGTCGAGCGTCGCCGCCCGGCGGTACAGCTCCTCGACGTCCGGATGATCGCTCGCCTCCGACAAGACGCGGGCGATGACCCGGCGCTGCCCGGTCATCTTCATTCCCCGGTCAATGCAGAGCTGCTCGATCCGCGATTCCATCATGCCCCGGCACTCTTTCGGCCGCGGGCGATGCGAGCGCGGACGCCGGCGCGGTCCCGTTGGCGTAGCCGATAGGGGGCCGGTCTGTCCAACACCGGACGGAGCGGCAGGCTGAACGCTACTTGCCGCGCACCGAGCGCGGTTTGGTGCCGAGGCCGATCTTCTTGGCGAGCGATGAGCGGTGCCGCGCATAGTTCGGCGCCACCATCGGATAGTCGGGCGGCAACTGCCAGCGGTCCCGATACTGTTCCGGCGTCATGTTGTAGGCCGTCTTGAGATGACGCTTCAGCATCTTCAGCTTCTTGCCGTCTTCGAGGCATACGATGTGATCCGGAAACACGGAGCGCTTCACCGGCACCGCGGGCTGCGGCCGGTCGGCCAGCACCGGTTCCTTGTCGACCCCTGCGAGGGTCCGGTAGACTTCCTGGATGAGTGAAGGCAAAGCATCGGGCGTTACTGAATTATTTGATACATGCGCCGATACGATCTGGGCCGTCAGTCCGAGCACACTGTGATTTGCCGGATGATCGGCCATGGCAGCACCTTTCAAGAATAGCCTCGCTCTATAAGAGCATATACAGCGGGTTTTCAACTTATATTCAATACCCCAAGAAGCGAGCGGTGCGCGGGCAAATGAAAGCTGCCGATCACGAACTCGACATCACCGGAGATGTCTGTCCGATGACATTCGTCCGGACTCGCCTGGCACTCGACCGGCTCGCGCCGGGCGAGACGCTTCTGGTTGTTCTGAAAGGCGAAGAGCCGCGCACCAACGTCCCGCGTACCGCACGCGAGCAAGGCCATGAAGTGCTTTCCATCGAAACCGGCGACGACGGAGTCACCCGGCTTCGACTTCGCCGGGGCCGCTGAGTGTCCGCTTCATTACTAGCGCGTCCCCCCCGCCCGCATAGTACTTGGGCCGGCGGCCGATGGCGGCGAAGCCGAGCGCACCATACAAGCGCCGCGCCCCCCCGTTCTCGGCCGATACTTCAAGGAACATGGAGCGGGCGCCCCGGCCGCGCGCCTCCGCGATCGCCCGTCGCGCGAGCGCGGTCCCGAGACCCTGCCGGCGCGCCGTTGGGTCGACCGCCACCGTCAGCAACTCCGCCTCATCCGCCATGACGCGCCCGACCAGCATGCCGCCTGCCGGATGCAGCAGGCCGAAACACACCGGCAGGGCGAGTAGCCGGCCGATCGCTTCGGCGCTCCACCGCTCGGCCGCCCGAAACCCGGCGGCGTGGATCGCCGCCATCGCCCGGGCATGGATCGGGCGGGCCGCGATGATTCCGGCGCCGTTATCCATCGGCGACCGGCGGCGGCCGGGGCGGCGCGGGCGGCGTGGTGGTGGCCGCGTTCTCGACATAGAGGGGCTGCGCCGGGCGAAGTGCCAGCCCGGCGCGCACCCGATTCAGGGCAGCGGCGGCCACCATGGACGCATGCGGCAGACGAACGCTCGCCAGCCGCACATCGGCGCCGGCTGCCGTAAGCCGGGCCGCAACCGTTTCGGCCGCGTCACCGGCCACGCTCACCGGGCCGTCCGGCACCGAGAGTTGGTTTAGCTGGCGAATGGCGATATGCCCCTCGCACTCGATGAACACGCGGTCCCGCGTGCTGGCGATGGCCGTCAGCAAGCGCCGCCCCGCCGCCGGAGCGGACGCCGCCACCAGGGCTTCGCCGACGGTTACGCCGCCGACCTCCACCCCGGCCGCGAGCCCCAGCCCCAGCGCGACCGACAAGGCGGCGCGGATGCCGGTGAAGCTGCCCGGCCCGATCGTGACCGCGATTAGATGGAGGGTGCCGGGGCGCCATCCGGCCTCGTTCAGCACCGACGCCACCATGGCAGGCAGGCGTGCCGTGTTGCCCCGTTCGGTTCCGGCGCCCCATTCGGCATGCGCGCGGCCGTCACACGTGGCGGCGACCGAGCAACCGGCCAGCGCCGCGTCGACTGCGAGAATGCGCATGATCCTCCGAGCGTAGCCGCCCCGGCCGGGTCCCGCCAAGCGAAGGCGCGCGCCGCTTGGCCGAGGCGGCGAACGCCCCTACCCTTCCCCCATGCTCGTGGCCCTCGACGCGAACGACCTGCTGACGCTCGATCTGCGCTACGCGACGCCCGACAACGTCACCGGCCGGCCCATCTACACGCGGCCGATCGCCCTGCTGCTTCAGGACGCGTCGCAGCGCCTGCTTGCCGCCGCCGCCCGGGCGCGCGCGCTCGGACTCCGCCTTCGCGTGTTCGACGCGTTCCGGCCGGTCGAAGCGCAATGGGCGTTGTGGCACGCGATCGAGGACAAGAACTTCGTCGGCGATCCGCGCGGCGGTGCCGTGCATCCGCGGGGCGCCGCCGTCGATCTGACCCTCGAAGACGCCGGATCGGGACAGCCGCTCGAGATGGGAACCGGATTCGACAGCATGACGGCGCGATCAGCCCATGCGAGCACGGACATCCCGGCCGACGCCCTACGGAACCGGGCGCTGCTGCTCGGCGTCATGACCGCTGCGGGGTGGGAGCATCACCCCCTGGAGTGGTGGCACTATCAACTGGCCGGCGCGCACCGTTTTCCGGCCTTTTGTGCCAGCGCGGTGCCAGGCGGGCCGATGTGATCCGGAGCAACGACGATTAAGCAAATCGCGGAGCCAAGCGCGGCCGACGTCCCGACCAGTGCGAAGGCGATCGACCGGCGGGAGGATAAGGCCGCGTCGCGGCCGGACCGGGCCGAGGCGTCCGCGGCCGAACTCGAATCCGCCGGCCAGGAACCACGTTCGGTCGCGCTGCTGATCCTGGTCAACCTCGCCATCCTGTTCACGCTCTACGTCGCCTCGGACTTCGTCATCCCGATCGTGATGGCGATCATCATCTATCTTCTGCTGCAAACGCCGAAACGGCTGCTCTGCAACCGGTTGCGCATTCCGGCGCCGATCACCTCGCTGTTGCTGATCCTCGCTTTGTTCAGCCTCGTCGGCGCGGTCGGGGCGGCCGTCTCGGTGCCCGCCTCGGGCTGGATCGCCAAGGCGCCCGAAAGTCTGCCGACCTTGCAGGAGAAGCTGGGCTTCCTGCGCCGGCCGCTCGGCTATGTCGAGCAGGGTATGCAGAAGATGCAGCAGTTGCTGGAAACGCAAGGCGGCACCGCCGAGCGCCGGCCCCAAGCTGAAGCCCAAACCAGCGCCGCTCCGCCCTCCACGTCTGCCGGAATCGGCAGCGTCGGATTGACGGTGCTTTCGGGCACGCGGGCCGTGGTCGGCAATCTGTTCATGTTCGTCGTGATGCTGTTTTTTCTGCTCTCCTCCGGCGAAAGCCTGCTGCGCCGGCTGGTCGAGGTCATGCCGCGATTCCGCGACAAGCGCCGGCTCGTCGAAATCAGCGAAAAGATCGAGCAGAACATCTCCGGCTATCTGCTGACCATTACGATCATGAATACGCTGGTCGGCATCGCGGTCGGGCTCGCGACCTGGGCCTGCGGTCTCCCGGACCCGCTCCTTTGGGGAACCGCCGCGTTCCTGCTGAACTACATTCCGATCCTCGGCCCGTTCTGCGGCGTCGTCGTGTTCTTCTTCGTCGGACTGTTCACGTACCAGACATGGTGGAACGCTTTCATCCCGGCCGGGCTGTATCTCCTCATCCACGTCCTCGAAGGCGAGACGATCACGCCGATGCTGCTGGCCCGCCGGTTCACGCTCAACCCGGTGCTGGTGATCCTGTCCCTGTTCTTCTGGGACTATGTCTGGGGCGTTATCGGCGCCTTGCTTGCGGTTCCGTTGCTGACGATTCTGAAGATCGTGTGCGACGAGGTTCCGTCCCTCCAGGCCCTCGGCCACGTCATCGGCAACACCCCGAAACGGGATGACGCGACGGGTGCCGCGCGGACTTAACCGCCTGTTCAGCGCGGCGGCGGACAGTGCCGGCCCGCCCCTCGCGAAGGAGCCAGAACGGGCCTTTCCATGCGCCGGACAAGCGCTCACATTCCCGCCCGATGCACATGCACGGAAGCTGCGCGGCGCGCGCCGGGGCTGGCGTGCTGATCGTCGGACCGCCGGGGTCGGGCAAGTCCGACCTGCTCCTGCGTTTGCTGGACCGGGGATTCCGGTTGGTGGCTGACGATCGCGTCGGCATCGACGGGCTTGCCGCTGCCGCGCCGCCTGCGCTGTCCGGGCTGCTGGAGGTGCGGGGTCTCGGCATCATGCGGCTGCCCTATCTGCCGTCCTGCACGCTCGCGCTGGTGGCGGCGCTGGGCGGCTCGACCGAGCGGCTGCCATCGCCGGAGCGACACCCCGACCTCGACCTGCCGCTGATCCGGATCGACGCCGCCTGCCCGTCGGCCGCGCAACGGGTGGAACTCGCGCTCGATGCCGTCCTTGGGCGAATCGAGAACACGGTGGGAGCGTTCCGGGCGTGAGCGACCCCACGGCGCCCCCTGCACCCGCGCGCAAGGTGATCGTCACCGGCCTCTCCGGCGCCGGCAAGGCCTCCATCCTGCGGACGCTCGAGGATCTCGGCTACGAAGCGGTGGACAATCCGCCGCTGCCGTTGCTCGCCGATCTTGTCGGCCGGGGCGAGGGAAGGCTCGCCGTCGTGGTCGACGCGCGGACGCGCGGCTTCGATGCGGGCGCCGTGCTCGACCTGCTGCACAGGGTGCGCTCCGCCGGCGGCACGCGCCCGGAACTTGTGTTTGCCTGGGCCGACGAGACCGTGCTTCTGCGCCGCTACACCGAGACGCGGCGGCGTCATCCCCTGGCGCCGCTCGGGCGCGTGACCGACGGCATCCGGGAAGAGGAGCAGCTCACCGCCCAGCTCCGGGAGGCCGCGGACCTCCTCGTCGACACGACCGAACTCGCGCCCGTGCGCTTGCGGCAATTGATCGAGGCGCATTTCGGTGCGGAAAGCCCGGCCGGAAGCACGGCCGGCCTCAGCGTCGCCCTGATCTCCTTCGCCTTCTCGTCCGGCCTCCCGCGGGAAGCGGATCTGGTATTCGACGCCCGCTTTTTGCGAAACCCGCACTACGACCCTATCTTGCGCCACCGTACCGGCTTGGATGCGGAAGTCGGCGCCTATGTAGAAGCCGATCCGGACTTTGCGGCGTTCTTTGGGATGATCAGGAGTATGCTCGCACTGCTCTTGCCGAGGTTCGTCCAGGAGGGCAAGAAGTACACCACTATTGCGATCGGATGTACCGGCGGCCGGCATCGCTCGGTGCATCTGGTTGAGCTTGTCAGTACCCACTTGGCGGAAGCCGGGTGGCGTCCGAGTGTCGTTCACCGCGAATTGGCGCGTGAGACAGCCTCTCACGACGCCAACCTAGGCGCGCGCAGGGGCGAAGTGTCGGTCGGCGAACCACGGGGTGCGAGCGCAGCGCCCGGTTTTCAGGCGCAGGAGGCCTGAGATCACGAAATGAACCATCACGCGTGTGCGGTTTCTACCGACTTTGTTGCGGCATGGCCGCGAGATTTGCTGCCATGATCGGCATGGTTCTGGTGACTCATGGCCGCTTGGCCGATGAGTTGCGGCTCGCCATGGAGCACGTCGTCGGCAAGCAGCGAAACGTCGACACCGTCTGCATCGGACCCGACGACGACATCGAACAGCGCCGATCGGAGATCGAGCGATGTATCGGCCAATGCGACACCGGGGACGGCGTCGTGCTGCTCACCGACATGTTCGGCGGCACGCCGAGCAACCTCGCAATCTCCATGATGGAGCGCCGCGGCGTCGAGGTGATTGCGGGCGTCAACCTGCCCATGCTCGTTAAACTTGCAAAGATTCGCTCGGTCCAACCGCTGGCAGCGGCGGTTGAATGCGCGCAGGAGGCCGGCCGCAAATACATTGCCGCCGCTTCCCGCGTGCTGCACGGGTGCAAGATGAACGGAACGCACGGCGCATGCGGATGACCGCGTCCGCTGACGGTTCGGCCGGGGGTGCGACCGGCGTTCCTTGCGTGACGCGCAGCGTCGTCATCTGCAACCGGCGCGGCTTGCACGCCCGCGCCGCCGCCAAGTTCGTGACGATGGCCGAGCGGTTCGGCGCGTCGGTGGATGTGGTCAAGGACGGGCAGAGCGTGCCGGCGCGCTCCATCATGGGCTTGATGATGCTCGGCGCCGGCCTCGGTTCCACGGTCGAGTTGCGGGCAGAGGGGTGGGACGCCAAGGAGGCCCTTGATGCGCTGACCACGCTCATCGAATCGGGCTTTAATGAGCAGGACTGAGGAGAGCGGCTTAGAAGCACGAGCCTCCTCCCCGCCCCCGCCGCAACATAAGCGGTTGAAAAAGCCGCCGCGCGGCGACCCGCAATTTCCCGAACAGACATTTCGCGGCATCGCGGTCTCGGCCGGCATCGCGATCGGGGCGGTGTTCGGCGCCCGGGAACCCGCCGCCGAGATCACCCGCCACAGCATCGAGTTCGGCGAAATCGCCAACGAGGAGGCGCGGCTCGCCGAGGCCGTCGCACGCTCCCGCAAGCAGATCGCCAAGCTTCGCAGCCGCCTAGGCGTGTTACCCGAAGACAGTCAGGCGGAGATTGCGCCGCTTCTCGACGCCTATGCGCAGATGCTCGGCCAATCCCGCCTGGTGCGGGGCGCCAGCCGCCGGATCGCCGAGCAACTCCGCTCCGCCGAGAGCGCCATCACGGCGGAGGCCGAGGAGATCGCCGCCGTCATCCTCGCCGCGCCGGACGGCATCAACGACGACGAGCGGGTCAGCCTTAAACGACGGGCCGACGAGGTCCATGAAATCGCCCGGCGCGTGGTGCGCAACCTGACGCGCCAGCCGTTTCGCAGCCTCGCCGGCCTGCCCGAAGGCGCCATACTCGTCGCCGAGAATCTGCGTCCGGCCGACGCCGCGCTGCTGGACCCGGCGCGCCTCGCCGGCGTCGCCATCGAAGAGGGGGGCGCCGATGGGCATACGGCCGTCATGCTACGCGCCCTCGGCATCCCGGCCGTGCTCGGCGCCGCGGGTATCGCCGATGCCGCCGAACCGGGAACGACCGCCGTGGTCGACGGCACGGGCGGCTCGGTCATTCTCCACCCCTCGGCCGCCTCGCTGGCCTCCGCCCGCCGCGCGGTCGCCGCCTTCGCCCGCGCCCGCCAGAAGCTCGCCCGCATGCGCCATCTGCCGGCGGTGACCACGGACGGCCACCCGATCGAACTGCAAGCCAATCTCGAGCTGCCGATCGAGCTGCCGCTCATTGCGCAAGCCGGCGCACACGGGATCGGGCTGTTGCGGACTGAGTTTCTGTTCATGAACCGCGAGAACGTGCCGGACGAGGACACGCAGGCGGAAACCTACCGCCTCGTTATCGAGGCGATGAACGGCGATCCGGTCAGCGTCCGGGTGCTCGATTGGGGCGGCGAAAAAGACATCGAGGCGTTGACGGGCGCCGGCCTCGTTTCGGAAAGCACGGAAACCAACCCCGCACTCGGGATGCGCGGCATCCGCCTCCTCCTTAGCAAGCCCGAGCTTCTGGAAACGCAGTTCGCCGCCATCTTGCGCGCGTCCGTCGCCGGGCCGACCCGGGTGATGCTGCCCATGATCACCAATGTCGAGGAGGTGCGAGAAGCCCGAACGATCTACGCGAGCGTCGCCAACCGCCTGCGCCGGCGCGGCGATCGCGTCGCCGACCCGCTGCCGCCGCTCGGCATCATGATCGAAACGCCCGGCGCCGCGCTGTCGGCCGATGCGCTCGCACTCGAATCGGATTTCTTCGCGATCGGAACCAACGACCTCACGATGTACACGGTCGCGGTTGACCGCGGGGGCACCGAGGTCGCGCATCTCTACGACCCGCTGCATCCGGCGGTGCTGCGCCTCGTGCAATTCGCGACGGAAGCGGCGCTCCGGCTCCGGATGCCGGTCTCGGTTTGCGGCGAAATGGCCGCCAATCCGAAATACACGCCCCTGCTGCTCGGTCTCGGCATCCGCAGCTTCAGCATGAACGCCTCTGCGGTGCCGCGCGTGAAGCAGGCGGTGCGCGGCCTTTCGATCGATAGCTGCGTACGACTCGCGCGGCGGGTCATGGATCAGTCGGACGGCGCACAGATCCGTACGATCGTAGATCAGTTCGGACGCGCTGGACCGTCGGCCGCCTAACACCGGCCTTCTTACGCATTGCTATTTGGTCCGGCATCGCAGCACAGTCCGCCCGGGCGGCAGCGGGCCGCGGCAGAACAGGACGGGAATAGATGACGGTATCAAACGTGGCGCGAGCCATCGGCGTGCTTGCCTTCTTGCTCGCTGCGGCCACCACGGGCGCGCGCGCGCAAGGGTCCGGCTCGGCCACGCTCGATGCCATCCGTGCCCGCGGGCAACTTCTGTGCGGCACCGCGAGCAACGAGCCGGGCTTCGCGCTGGCCGACAGCCAGGGCGTTATTCGCGGCATCGACGCCGATACCTGCCGCGCCGTCGGCGCCGCGATCTTCGGTGATGCGAGCAAGGTCAAGTTCGTCGCGACCACGACCCAGAACCGTTTCACCGCGCTGCAATCGGGCGAGGTCGACATGCTGGCCCGCCGCACCACCTGGACGCTGTCGCGCGAGGCCAATCTCGGCCTCGAATTCGCCTGGGTGAATTATTACGACGGCACCGGCTTCCTGGTGAAGAAATCGGCCGGCGTGAAATCGATCAATGAAATGGACGGCGCCACCATCTGCGTGCAGCCCGGCACCAGCACCGAACTCGCAATCGCCGATTACTTTCGGCAGAACAAGTTGAAGTGGCAACCGATCCTGATTCAGGATCTGAACGAAATCCAGGGCGCCTTCATGTCGGGCCGCTGCGATGCCTACTCCACAGACAGTTCGGCGCTCGCCAGCTTTCGTTTCACGCAAGGCGCCAAGGCCGACGATCTCCTGCTGCTGCCCGAAATCATCAGCAAGGAACCGCTCGGCGTGATGGTGCGCAAGGGCGACGACAAATTCTTCGATGTCGTCCGCTGGACGATGTTCGGGCTGTGGCAGGCCGAGGAGAGCGGCATCACCCAGGCCAACGTGGCCGACAAGGCCAAGACGACGACGAACCCGGACGAGCGCCGGCTGCTTGGGCTCGAGGGCGACCTGGGCAAGGCGCTGGGGCTCGACAACGCCTTCGTCGTCAACGTGATCAAGGGCGTCGGCAATTACGGCGAGATCTGGGATCGCGACATCACGCCGCTCGGGATT
>JAFAXA010000163.1 GCA_019241425.1 Acetobacteraceae bacterium
CGATCCGCAGCATGTGGCAAAGCGGGCGCAGGATGCGTCCCGCCTGCGGCGCCTCGGCGAGCAAGGCGAGCAGCGCCGGGTCGGCGAGCAGCGTCTCGATCTGCGCCCGGCCAATCCGCGTGTTCAACTCGGGCGCCAAGTTCAGCAGCCAGCCATAGCTCTGCGGGTGCCGCACCTTCACGGCCTGCGCAGGCCTCGGGCTTTCGGGGAAAAGCTGGCGCTGCTTGCGCTCCGCGACCGGGGTGCGGCGCGGGATGGAAAACCGCCCCGCCTCGACGGCGGCGACGAGGGCGGAAAAGCGGGCAACCAGCCGCTTCAGCCGGTTCCAGGTGCCGAGCGCGTCGGCGCCACCTCCCGGCTCCTTGGCAAGCTGAGCGACAGCCCCCCGCAGCACCAGCTCGACCGAAAACGCGAAGCGCTCTGTCAGGCTCTGCGCGGGAGCGGCGGCGGTCATTCGTCAAGCATCTCCACAACCGGTGCGTGCGGCAAGGAATTTTACGCAGCCAGACCGCCGCGCCCACGGGAGAACCAATACTGGTTCAACATCATCGAGGAGGTGGAAAGCGTGGGAGGGAGCGAACTCGCGCGGGTGCGGTCGCTCTTGCTTCAAGCGCTCGTCCATTTGCTGAAGGGCCGAGGTGTGGCCGCACTCGCTGGCAGCGCCCGGGTGGCGTTCGGATGCCCGGCTTCATCGCGCTCAGGTGAGCGACTCGTTCGCGCCGTCCATGCGTCAGCGCATCGACCTCCTCCGGATCTACGCGAAGGCGCTCAGGGTGTTACCGGAGACGATCGATGGTCAGCCGCCTTTGCCATTGCCCGCGAATGCCGGGTGACGCTGGACGAACTGCCGGGTGATCCGTAGTCGATGGCGCCGGGCCGCGTTGCCGCGCCCGCTCCGCCTCATTGGGATAGGCCATGAACCTGCTTGGCGAAATCGCGCCCGGCCTGCCCGGGATGGAGCAGCTTCGGATGCTGCTGCAATCCGGAAAACGCCCGGGGATGGCGGAAACGCTCGACATTCGCCTCGCCGAGGTCGGCGATGGCTGGGCCGTGTTAGAGGCGACGCCAGACAGTCGCGTCTACAACCCGCTCGGCACGGTTCATGGGGGTTTCGCGGCGACGGTGCTGGATTTCGCGTGCGGATACGCGGTGTTGTCCAAGATGCAGGCCGGCCGGACGTTCTCGACGGTGGAAATCAAGGTCGCCTACCACCGGGCGATTAGCGACCGCACGGGCACCGTGCGGGGCGAGGGCAAGGTCGTGACACTAGGCCGGCGGGCGGCCTTCACCGAAGCACGACTGACCGGCCGTGACGGCACGCTCTATGCCTCGGCGACGTCCAGCCTGCTGATTACCGGCGAAGCACCGCGCTGACGCTGAGAGGCGGCGGGCGGCCTGATCGCTTGACACTCGCCGCCCTCGCCCATCATAACGCCGCCGTCCGGGTCCAGGAACAAACCCGGAAGGCACCCGCCCTCGGCGGGGGTCACGCCGCTCCGCGAGGGTTCGCGCAGCGGCGCTTTTCGTATTAGGGGCCGTACCGTGTTCGAGTCGCTTTCCGCCAAGCTGTCCGGAACCTTCGACCGCCTGCGCGGCCGGGGCGCGCTGACCGAGGCCGACGTCACCGAAGCGCTCCGCGAAGTCCGCCTGGCCCTGCTCGATGCCGACGTCGCCCTGCCGGTGGTGCGCGACTTCACGGCCAAGGTGCGGGAGCGGGCGCTCGGGACCGAGGTGCTGGACAGCGTCTCGCCCGGCCAGCAGGTGGTGAAGATCGTCCACGACGTGATGATCGAGCAGCTTGGCGGCGCCGGCGCGGTGCCGCTGAACCTGCAAGCGGCGGCCCCCATCCCGTTCCTGATGGTCGGCCTGCAAGGCTCTGGCAAGACCACGACCGCCGGCAAGCTGGCGCTCCGCTTCAGGGAGCGGCTGCGCCGCCGCGTGCTGCTGGCGAGCCTCGACACCCAGCGCCCGGCCGCCCAGCTCCAGCTCGCGCAACTGGCCGTGCAGGCCGGGGTGTCGAGCCTGCCGATCGTCGCCGGCCAGACACCCGTCGAAATCGCCCGAAGGGCGATGGACACCGGCCGCCGCGAGGGATTCGACATCGTCATCCTCGACACCGCCGGCCGCCTCTCGATCAACGAGGCGCTGATGGAGGAGGTGCGGGCGATCCGCGCCGAAACGAGCCCCGTCGAGACGCTGCTCGTGGTCGACGCGATGACCGGCCAGGACGCGGTCAACACCGCCAAGGCGTTCAACGACGCGCTCGGCGTCACCGGCATCGTGCTGACCCGAATGGACGGAGACATGCGGGGCGGTGCCGCGCTCTCCATGCGCTCGGTCACCGGCGCGCCCATCAAGCTCACCGGCTCGGGCGAGAAGATCGATGCGCTCGAAGATTTCCATCCGGAGCGCGTCGCCGGACGCATCCTCGGCATGGGCGACATCGTCGGCCTGGTCGAGAAGGCGAGCGAAACGATCGACGAGGCGGAGGCGGAAAAGCTCGCCCGCAAGATGGCGAAGGGCGCCTTCGACCTCGAGGATTACGCGAGCCAGCTCAAGCAGATCACCAAGATGGGCAGCCTTTCCAGCATCCTCGGCATGCTGCCCGGCATCGGCAAGATGAAGCAGCAGATCGAGGACGCCAATCTCGACAAGACGATGATCCGCCGCCAGGTCGCGATCATCGGCTCGATGACCCCGAAGGAGCGCCGCGCGCCGGACATCATCAAGGCCAGCCGCAAAAAGCGCATTGCTTCAGGATCAGGGACTTCGGTTCAGGAAGTGAACAAACTCCTGAAGACCTACGACGACATGGCGACGATGATGAAGCGCATGAACAAGCTCGGCCAGAAGGGCCTAATGCGCCATGGCCTCGGCGCGCTGATGCCGAAAGGCATGGGGCGGCCGGGCCGGCCGTTTTGAACAGCAGACAGGAGAGAGTGAATTGGGACTAAGGATCAGGCTTGCCCGTGCCGGCGCCAATAAGCGGCCCTACTACCACATCGTGGTCGCCGACAGCCGCAGCCCGCGCGACGGCCGCTTTATCGAAAAAGTCGGCAGTTACAACCCGATGCTGCCGGCCGAGCATAACGACCGGGTGCGCTTGCAGTCTGAGCGGCTGATCCACTGGCTGAGCCAGGGCGCGGTCGCGACGGACCGGGTGGCGCGCTTCCTCGGCCATGCCGGGATCACCCAGATGCCGGCCTATCGCGAGCAGCCGCTGCAATCGGCGCCGAAGAAGAAGGCGCAGGAGCGGGCCAAGGCGGCGGCGGGCGCCTGACCGGAACCGTGCCCGACAACCGCATCCTGCTCGGGGTGATCGGCCGGCCGCACGGCGTGCGCGGCCTCGTGCGCGTGGTGAGCTACACGGCCGACCCGGCCGCTCTCGCCGCATACGGGCCGCTTTCGGACGGCGCCGGGCGGCAATTTACCCTGCG
>JAFAXA010000083.1 GCA_019241425.1 Acetobacteraceae bacterium
AAGGTGAGGGCGGAGGCGACGATCGCGATCAGCCCGGCCGCGCTGCCGAAATACGGCAGCACGTTCTTCCAGTTGCGCTGGTAGGATTTGCAAACCGGGCAAAGCCGCGCCTCCCCGTCGATCTCGGCGCGGCAGGCGATGCAGCGCAGTGTGTTGTGCACCTGCGGCGGCGGGCTCTCGGCGGGCGGCGCGCTCTCGTTCATGGCGAAACCATCGCAGAAGCGGCGGCGGCGGCAAACTCAGCTCCGGCCGAACAGCCGCTCGATCTCGGCGCGGGCGAGTTTCAGGAATGTCGGGCGGCCGTGGCTGCACGTGGCGGCGCGCGGCGTCGTTTCCATCCGCCTGAGCAGCGCGTCCATTTCGGCCTGCGTCAGCCGCCGCCCGGCGCGGATGCTGCCGTGGCACGCCATCCGGGCGATCGCCGCATCGAGCCGGGCGTTGAGGGCGGTGCCGTCCCCGAACTCGGCCAGCTCGTCGGCGAGATCGCGGAGCAGCGGCTTCGGGTCGGGGGTGCCCAGGATAGCCGGCATCCCGCGTACCAGCACCGCGCCCCTGCCAAAACTCTCGATGTCGAGACCGAGTGCCGCCAGCGCGCCGGCGTGTTGCAACAGGCGTTCGGCGTCTTGCGGGGGCAGGTCGATGACCGCCGGAATAAGCAGGGGCTGGGCCTTCACCCCACCGGCCAGCATCTCCTCGCGCAGCGCCTCATGGGTCAGCCGCTCATGCGCCGCGTGCTGGTCGACCAGCACGAGCCCGCCATCGGCGGCGACTGCGATCACATAAGTATCGAGCACCTGCGCGACCGGGGCGCCGAGCGGATGGGCCGGATCGGGCGGGGGCGCGTCCGGCAGCACGCGCGCGGAGGGCGGATCGCCGAACGGCAGCGTCGTTTCAGCAAAGCCCGGGGCGCGCGGCCGGGCAGGGGCGAAGGCCAGCGGGGGCCGCACGGAGGGCCGTGCCGCCGAAACGCCCGCGCCGGCGGCGAGCGCGCGCCGCAGGCCGCCGACCACCAGCGCCCGCACCGCGGCGGGGTCGCGGAAGCGCAGCTCGGTCTTGGCCGGATGCACGTTGACGTCCAGCTCGGCGGGCGGGAGGTCGATGAACAGCGCGACGACCGGATGCCGCCCGGCCGCGATCACGTCGCGATAGGCGGCGCGCACGGCGCCCCGCAACACCGGGTCGATCACCGGCCTGCCGTTCACCACCAGATGCTGTGCGGCGGCGGTCGCGCGGGTGAGGGAAGGCGGTCCGGCGAAGCCGGCGAGCTGGAGCGTATCCCGCTCGTGCAGGACGTCGAGCAGCGCGTCCTCGCCGAGCAGCGCCGCGACGCGCGCCCGGCGCTGTTGCTCCGGCAGATCGAACAGGGTTCGGCCGTCGCATTCGAGCCGGAATGCGACGGCGGGCGCCGCAAGCGCGAGGCGGCGCACCGCCGCCTCGGCGTGCTCCGCTTCCGTGCGCGGGTGGCGGAGGAATTTGCGACGGGCCGGGGTCGCGAAGAACAGATCCCGCACCACCGCGCGGGTGCCATACGCGCCGGCGCAGGGCCGGACGGCGGCGACCCGGCCGCCTTCCACCGCAATAACGCTCGCGTGGTCCGCGCGCGCGGGCCGGGAAGTCAGCGACAGCCGGGCGGCCGCGCCGATCGAGGGCAGCGCCTCGCCGCGAAAGCCGAGCGTCGCGATCCGCGTCAGGGACTCGTCGGCGAGCTTGGAGGTGGCATGGCGCTCGATCGCGAGCGCGAGTTCGGCGGCGTTCATGCCGTGCCCGTCATCGGTCACGTCCATGCGGGCGATGCCGCCGTCCTCGAGCGCGACCGTGATGCGGCGCGCGCCGGCGTCGAGCGCGTTCTCGACCAATTCCTTCACCGCCGCCGCCGGGCGCTCGATCACTTCCCCGGCCGCAATGCGGTTCACCGTCGCCTCCGGCAGCAGGCGAATGCGCGAGTCCATTGCCGCCGAATCTAGCGGCGGCGTCCGGCGGCGACCAGCGCCGGGGTCAGGCGACGTCACGATCCCGATGCTCGGGCAGGGGGCCGCGCGACAGCACGATCGTTTCCCACGCCGCAACCACGAGGAGCCCCGCCGTCGCCGCCATCGCCATTTCCAGGAGCGACAAGCGGTGCGCGAACGGCAGCGTGCAGGCGAACAGCGCGAGGCCGATCAGGTGCGACAAGGGCGGCCGGCCGGCGATCGTCCATTTGAACAGGAGATTGCCCGCGACGTACAGCGCGGGACCGCCCAAGCCCACCGCAATCGTTGCAGCATCTGCCGGTTCGTGCGGATGCGCGAGCACCAGATCATCCGACACCGCGCCGACGATGACGCCCGCGACGATCGGCAGGTGCAGATAGGTGTAGGCCATCCGGGCCAGCCGTCCGGGTGCTTCGTCCTCCCTGATGCGCGCTGCGCCGCGCTCGACCGCGCGATCGAAGTAGATCCACCAGAACGCGACGCTGCCGATAAAGGCGACCGCGAAGGCGAGCACCACGTCCCACTCCCACGCCACCTCGCCGAATGTGGTGCCGGTCACGACGATCGATTCACCGAGCGCGATCAGCACGAATAGCGAGCAGCGTTCCGCCATGTGCCCGCCCTCCACGTCCCAGTCCTGCACGTAGGAGCGGCCGAGCCCCGGCACGCGGAAGCCGATCGCGGGCGAGACGTATTCGATCGCGGTCGCGAGCCACCATAGCGCGATGCGGGTGCCGCCTTCCGCGATGCCGCCCGCAATCCAGAACAGCGCCGAGAAGGCGAGCCAGAGCGTGATGCGCTGCATGTTCAGGTAGCGTTCGGGTTGGCCACCTCGCCGCGATGCCGTCACGAACACGCTGCGGCCAACCTGCATTGCCGCGTAGGTTACGGCGAAGATCAGGCCCGATTCGGCGAACGCGTGCGGCAGCGAGGTGGAGAGCACGAGCCCGGCCAGCATCAGCGCGAGCAAGAGCAGGCGAACCGGCGTGCGGTCCGGGTCGAGCGCGTTGGTGACCCATGAGGTGTAGATCCACACCCACCACACCGCCATCATGAGCAGCAGCGTTTCCGCCGCGCCGCCCAGGGTGAGCGCGCCGAGCAGGTGATGGGAGAGTTGCGTGACCGCGAACACGAACACGAGGTCGAAGAACAGCTCAATGTTGGTGACGCGGCTGCCCGCTTCGTCATCGCGAGGCCGCAGCCATTCGCCCTTCGACATTCCGTCCGCTCCCCGGCGGCTTGCACGCCCCGTTCCTTCCTCTATGCAATGGCGCGTCCCGTTCGGCCATCGTCTTTCGATTCGGACCCGCTCATGCGCGCTTTGCTGCTTGTTTCGCTGCTGCTTGCCGGTCTCGCCGGGTGCCAACCGCCGCCGAAACAGAACTACTTCGTGTTCTTCGAGAAATGGTCGGCCGAGTTGGACGGGCAGAGCCGCGCCCTGATCCGCGCCGCCGTTGCGTACGCAAAGGCGCACCCGGACGACCGCATCGCGGTGATCGGATACGCCGATCCGACCGGCAGCAAGGAAGCGAACGTGGATATCTCGGCGACTCGCGCCGACCGGGTGCGCGATGCGCTGGTCGCGGACGGCATTGCGTCGGCCCGTATCACAACCCAGGGACGCGGCGAGGTTCAACCGACCTGGACGGAGCAGGAGGCGCGGCGGGTGGAGATCCGGGTCGGCCTGGAGAACCCGGTCAGCACCTTGCGCCTGTAGCGCGCGCGGGCGTGACTTCAAGCGGGGAGCGGACCTGCTAGGCTTCCCGTCAACGAGAACCTTTCGGGAGGAACCAAACCATGCCGCAGACCGGAAAACACCCGGCGCTGTCACGACGCACCGCTCTGCTCGCCGGGGCGGCGGCCCTGGGAGCCGGCGCCGCGCGTGCGCAACAGGCAACGCCGCCGAGCGTGGTCACCTCGCCGCCACGGGCGTGGGGCCCCGGCGCGACGCCGGACATCTACCCGGATCCCGACATCATCATCATCGATCCGGCCTTCGAAGCGTATCTGCTCGGCATCACCGCGATCCGCCGCGCGGCGACGGGCTTTCGCTGGGCGGAGGGACCGGCCTGGTCGTCGCAGGGGCGCTATCTCCTGTTCAGCGACGTGCAGGGCAATACGCAGTATCGTTATAACTGGGACGACGGGCGGGTGACGCCGTTCCGTAAGCCGTCCTGGAACAGCAACGGCAACTCGTTCGATTTCACGGGCCGCCAGCTTTCGACCGAGGACTTCTTCCGTCGCGTGATCCGCTGGGAGCACGACGGCACGATGACGGTGATCGCCGACAATTTCGAAGGCAAGCCGTTCAACTCGCCGAATGATCTGGTGCCCCATCCAGATGGCAGCATCTGGTTCACCGACCCGAGCTACGGCGGCACGCTGTCCGAAGGTCACCCGGACGAAGCGGGCGGCCCGACCAACGCGGAGGGCAAGCTGAACCCGCGCGTCGGCGCGCCGCTCGCGGGTCTGGCTGGCGGGCGAAAGCGCGAACTGCCGACCAACACCTATCGTTGGGACCCGTCGGGGCGGCTCGACCTCGTGGCGACGCAGGATCAGGTACCGGACCCGAACGGGATCTGCTTTGCACCGGATTACAAGACGCTCTACATCATCAGCACGGGAAAGGGGCCCGGCGACACCGGCTCGGGCGGCAAAGGCGTGGTCTTCGCGTTCGACGTCGATGGCGACAAGCTCACGAACCAGCGCCTGTTTTCTGACATGATGGTGGACGGGGTGCATTGCGGCCCGGACGGGATGCGCGCGGATGTCACCGGCGCGCTCTGGATCAGCAGCAACGCGCCGCTCGGCTATTCGGGCGTCGTGGTGTTCAGTCCGGAGGGCAAGCTGCTCGGCCGCATCCGCCTGCCGGAAGTATGCGCCAATCTTGCGTTCGGCGGCCCGCAGCGCAACCACCTGTTCATGTGCGCGAGCCAGTCATTGTACGTGTTGCAGGTTCAGACGCAGGGAGCCGCGCCGGGGTAAGCGTGCTTCCGCGCGGCTTTGCTCGCGCGCCCAGCCCCCGCAAAAAGCGACGTTCGACCTGTTCGGGATCCGATCTTTCCGGAATGTAAACGCAAGTCGTGCATTCTAGGCAAGCAACCAGGAAAATCCTGCGGAGACCCGAAGTGATTGAATCGAGTGCGGTAAATGCCGCAATCAGTGCGACGATCGTCAACTCAGCAACGACGCTGATCCGAAAGGCCTTGGAGAAGTTCGGCGAAGCTCTTCTTGGAAGAATGACGACTTCCTCGAGGAGCTTGGTCGACAAGATGGTCGTCGGACTGAAGATCGGCTTGCAGGATTATCTTGAACTCTCCTACCGACGATGTGAGCTTTTTAAAACTCTGCTCGATCCAAGCACGCCCATAAGCGTGAAAGACCACTACGTCCACGTCACGCTTGCGTACGGAAAGAAGCACATTAGTGACGATGAACTGATCAAGAACGTCAGCAAGTACAAGTCGGTTGTCCTCACCGGTTTGGCCGGTAGCGGCAAGAGCATGCTCATGAAATCGCTGACGCTCCACAAATTCGAGTTCAACGAGGGACGCTTGCCGATCTTTGTGGAGCTGAGGCACACCAATCAACTGACCAAATGTGACCTGCTGACGTTCATCCGCAGTCACTGCGCCAGCAAATCGAGTGCGATCTCGGAAGATCAGTTCCAGATGGCCCTGAGATCCGGCTGCCTCACGCTGATCCTGGACGGGTTCGACGAGGTGATCCTGGAAAACCGAGACGATCTGCAACGGCAGATCCTGGAGATTCGGAAGGACTATCCGGCGGCGACGATCATTATATCGAGTCGGCCGGACAGCCGGTTCGCAGGCTGGACGGCTTTCCATATTTTCAACGTCGACAGCCTGACGAGGACTCAGTGCCTGAGGCTCATCGACACGCTCGCTTATGAAAAGGACGTCAAGAATCGCTTCAAGAAAAGTGTCGAGGAGAGACTATATGCCTCCCACAAAAGCTTCCTTTCCTCTCCCCTGCTGACGACGATCATGCTTCTGACATTCGAAGAGTTCGCCGACGTGCCCGATCGGATGCACGCTTTCTATAGCCAGGCCTTCGATACGCTCCTCCACAAACATGATGCTTTCAAGGAACAGTTTGTGAGAAAGACGCGGACGGGCATGACCAAGGAGGAGTTCAGACACTGTTTCTCGGCTTTCTGCGCCATGAGCTATCTCGAGGAGAGGATCTCGTTTTCCGAGGCTGAGGTGTTGACGGTCGCGAAGAAATCGATCGATTACGCGCGGCAAAGGATCGGCTCGATCAAGGAGACCGTGACGGCCGACGACTTCGTCTGCGATCTCCGGGACGCCATCTGCATCATGCAGCCTGACGGAACGGAATTGACGTTTGTTCACCGATCCTTTCAAGAGTATTTCGCGGCATTGTTCGTTGTCCATTCCCTCGGCACGACCGCCAAGAAAATTCTCGACAAATATGCATGCAGGTTCGGCGACAGCGTCATACCGATGGCTCTGGAGATGGATCGCGAGAACATCGAGCAAAACTGGGTTCTGCCGACGATCGCACATTTGAAGGGAAGCATATTCGACGCCCACCAGCAAAGCCTTGCATCGCAGTATATCAGCGTCATTCCGAAATTTGCGCTCCACATCGTCAATGGGAGGGTTCTCACCGGGGTCGCCAAGATCTCGCCGCTCGTCGGCCCGCTCGAGAGCCTGAAGGCGTCCTATCCGGGGCTGCTCAAATACTCCCTTCCGGTCTTCAGCGCCGTCGCTTACTCGAATTTGAAGAAGCTGTTTTCTGATGAGAATATAGGGAAGGACATCAGCGGCAATTCTGCAAAGATCCGGGCTCTCCTGCAGAGCGGCGGTGAGGCTGCAACCGATAGCGGCGGCGGAACGACGCTGACCCTTACCCCGGCCGACGAATGGTGGCTCCGTGCAATGGGGATCGAGGAGCTGTTGCGTGAAGTTCGGCAAGGTCTCGAGGCGATAAAGCAGGAGATCCAAATGCGCGAAATTCGCAGAGCGGACATTTTGGACGAGGTGTTCGAGGCGGTCGGCGACAAGAAGCCAAGACCAACCCTCAGTTCGGCAAGCGTGCAGAAACTTGGTGGCCATGGACGCGCCGGCAAGCTCGCCAAAGCTCCGGAAAGGGGCTAGTTAGCTCCGACTGACCCGGCGACCGTACGCCGAACGGCGGCAACGCCGAGCGCACGTGCACAAGGCGGTGGCAAAGCGCCACCGCCCAATCGTGCAAGCGGACCGGAAATCGGCGCGCGGTGCGATGAAGTGGGCACGCCTATGCGACTACCTTCAGCAAGAGCAGCAAGAGCGACCCGACCGGCAGCAGCGTCTGGGCGGGCCGCAGCCGCGCGAAGTAACGCGGCGCTTCCCCTCGTTTGGCGGCGATCGGGTCGAGCACCGCCAGGCTGAGGAATGCGAGCAGTTGCAGCAGCAGCGCCGGCGTGACGGACGGCGAGAGCAGGGAGGCGACGCCGAGGACGAATAGCCACAACGTGGTCGCAAGCTGCGCGAGCGTCGGTCCGCCGTCCTGGCGGAAGCGGAGGCCACGCCGCACGCCGGCGAGGAAGCAGATCAACGCGCCGGCCCACACCGCGCACAGCCGGATACCGAGCGCCGAATCGCGGTCGTCGACCCACGCCAGGGCGGCGCCCGCGAGCAGCGGCAGCATCGGCAAAAAGGCCAGCACCAGGCTGATGAGCGGTGGGCGGTGCTCCGGGTCTTCTTCACCCGGCGCGAGGCGGAGCGAGGCGAGGCTCATCGGCTGAGCGCGCGCCACTGGGCCGACGTCACGGGCACAGAAGGGCCGTGGGCTAGAACGGGTCGATGCTGCCGAGAATGCTTTTGCGCTTCGGCTGCACGATCGGGGTGTCGCCATCGACTATGGGCTGGCCCAACGCCGCGTTCTCACGAATGCGCTGCGCCTCGCGGCTGGCGTCGACCACGGTCCCGGGCGGTGGCGGGGATTGCCAGAACATCAGCCGGTCGGTGAGCGAGCGCGGTGGCTGGTCGTCGAGGGACTCGGCGTTGACGGTGCGGCGGATATGCGGCGGGGCCGGTGGTCCGGCGAGCTTCACCAGCGCTTCCTGACCGGGGCTGTCCTGCCCCTCGGCCGGCGTGGCTGCGAGCGCGGATTCGGGCACCAGGGCCTGCTCCGCCTGCACGCGTTCGGGCGATTCCTGCGGCCGCGGCGATCCGGGTGCGGGCAGCGGCAAGTCGTAGCTCGGCGGCATGACAAGCGGTGCGCGCGTGGTGACGGTGAACTCGTCCGGCGCGTCGCGCACCATGCCGAGCGTCCGGGCGATGCTCTGGTCGCCGCCGCAACCGGCGAGCATCAGCAACGTCCCGCACGCCAATGCGAAAAACGGATTAGACGAACGGATGCGCATGGTCGGCCTGCCCCCGAACTAGAAGATGCTGCCCAGCCAGCTCTTGCTCCCGGACTGGATCAAGGGCTCCTGCGATCCGGCCTGTCCGTCCGGTTGCCCGAACAAGAGCCGGTCGGTGAACTCTTCGTCGTGGTTGCGGATCTGCTGGTCCTGATCGACCCGCCTGCGGATATCGGCGGGCGCCGACGGCCCGGCGGCTTCGATGATGGCGTCTTGCCCGGCGCTGACCGGCGCCGCCTCACCGGAGGCGGACTCGGACCCGGCGGCCGCCGGCTCGTCCGCGGGCGCGCCGGCCCGGCGCGGGCGATCGACCAGGGATGGCGGGACCGAAAGTGGTGGCGGCGCCGACGCCCGGAGTTCGCTCGCGCCGTCACGGGTGGTGCCGAAATGGCGAACGCCAGTCTCGCTGCATCCCGCCAGCATGGCGGCCGAGGATGCCACCAGAACGAAAGGGAGCCGGAGTTTCATCGACCCTCCTTAGAAGCGGGGTCCGCGCCCCGCAAGGGGAGAGCCGGGGCGGGCAGCAGGCTCTCGATCATCAGCGCCGCGACTCCGCACACAATCGCCGCGTCGCCGACGTTGAACACATACCACGAAATTTCGCCGACATGCGCGTGGATGAAATCGACCACCGCGCCGAATCGCAGCCGGTCGATGACGTTGCCGACCGCACCGCCGGCAATCGCGCCGATCGCTGCCGCCGACACAAGCGTCCGGGCGCGGAACAGCCAGAAGCCGAGCGCTGCAACGACGCCGAGCGCGACGGCGGCGATCACAAGCGAACTCCAGCCGCCGAGGCCGTTGAGCAGCCCGAAGGTGACGCCCCGGTTCCAGACCATGGTGAGATTGAGCACCGGCAGCAACACGATCTGCCCGACGCGCGGCAGGTCGATGACGTCCAACACCCACCATTTGCTCGCCTGATCGGCGACGAGTACGAGCAGCGCGGCGAACAGACCGAGCGGTACGAGGCGCCCGCTTTTCACGCGGCTGCCTCGCAGACGAGCCCCGATTCGACGGCATCGGCGCAGCGCGCGCAGAGCAGCGGGTGCCCGGGCTGCTGCCCGACCTCCGGCAACACCCGCCAGCAGCGCGCGCATTTGCGGCCGGGCGCGAGCGAGGCAACGGCACTAGGGATAGGTTGATCTCGGATAAAAGTAGCCTTCGAAACGATTGTAAGTTCAGCCCAAGGCTCTTCGGACATCCAAGAGAGATCCCCTTCGAGCACGGTCACTTCCACCTGCGCTTGGAGAGATGATTTGATCGCACCGCCGACTCGCTGCTCTTCGACGGCCTCCGTGCAAAACTTTCGATACACGCGGATTTGCACCATTCGCCTTGCAAGCGCCTCGTCCCGCCATTCCGCCGGGATCACCGGAAACTGCTGGCGATGCACGGAGCTGTCCGCGCCGAACCGGGCCTGCCACGCCTCTTCCGCCGTGAAGCACAGCATAGGTGCGAGCCAAGTCGCGAGGCATCGGTGCAGATGATCGAGCACGGTGCGGGCGGCGCGGCGGCGCAAACTGTCCGGCCGATCGCAATAGATCGAGTCCTTGCGGATGTCGAAATAGAACGCCGAGA
>JAFAXA010000192.1 GCA_019241425.1 Acetobacteraceae bacterium
GCTGCTCGCCGTTGAGGATCTGAACGAGCGTGGGAACGGGCGCGCCCGCTGCATAGCCGGGAAAACCTGGCACGCTGAGCCCCGCCGCGTGGGTAAGCAGATCGCGCAACGTGACGACGGCGCCCGGCGCCGCCGCACTCGGCGGAACCTTCCAGGAGGTGAGCGCCCCATTAACGTCGGCATCGAGGGACAGCTTGCCGTCCTGCACCAGGCGGAGTGCCGCCATTGCGGCGACCGGTTTGCTGATGCTTGCGGCTTGGAACAGAGTGTCCGGCGTGACCGGCGCTCCGCCTAAACGCGCGACGCCGAAGCCCCGCGCCCACTCGATGCCGCCGTTATGGATAACGGCGATGCTGACGCCCGGTATGCGCTCGGCTTCCATCCAATCCGCGAGCGTCCGGCACGCGTGCAGGTCATCCTTCTCGACGACGGGCGTGGTAAGGCAAGCGCGCACACTCTCGATTCGATGCTCGATCTCCGGTGAAAGCGGGGTTTGAGCCGCCAGCCCCCGCGGGTAAAGCAGGGGCGCGGTCAGACAAAGCATCACGGGCAGCGGCACTCGTTGTGTCGGCATCGCTGTTCCCCCGCTGCGCTGACGCGGGCGGCGGGTCAGGCCGGGCGGCCGAGGGCCGCCATCATTTCCCCATATTCCCGCTTGCTGAGGCCGCTACCCGCTTGCGTCACCGTCTCGCCATCGAGCATCCGGCGGAGAACCGCGAGCATCGGCGCGGATAGCGTAACGGCGCCGAGCCGGTAGTCGGCGAAGGCGGCGTAGGCCGCCGGAACCCAGGCGCGCACCGTTTCCGCTATCGCTTCCGCGTAGGCCCGGATCTCGTACTGGGCGTGCGGGTCGGCGCGCAGGGACAGGAAGTTGAGCAAATTGTGCAGATCGGACTTCCAGTACCATTGCGTATAGGTGTTCAGCGTCAGGTTCATGCGCGCCAGTTCGCGCGCCAGCCCCTGCCGGTTCGGGTCCCGCGTTTCGCCTTCATTCAGCAACGCGAGATAGTGGTCGTGGCTGCGCCCCGCGTCGTCGCGGAGCATGGCGAGCACGTTTTCTGCTTCGGCGCCCTCCAGCACGTCGCCCCGTCCCTGCCGGTTGCTTGCCGATTGCGCGGCGAGCTGCGCCGGGGCGGGGATGTAGAACTCCCGGTCGAGGATCGAGTAGCGCGCCGAATACTCGTTTACGTTCGCCGTCCGGTGCCTGATCCACTGCCGCGCGACGAAGATCGGCAGTTTCACATGATACTTGATTTCGCACATCTCGAACGGCGTCGAATGGCGGTGCCGCATCAAGTAGCGGATCAGCCCGGCATCCTCCGAGACCCGCCGCGTTCCGCGACCGTAGGAAACACGCGCCGCCTGCACGATCGCGGCGTCGTCCCCCATGTAGTCGATCACACGGATGAAGCCGTGATCGAGCACCGGCAAGGGGCGGAACAGCAGGTCCTCGAGCGCCGGGACGGTGGCGCGGCGGGTCGGGGCGAGCGCCGATCGCAGCGACTCGATTTCGGCGAGCTGTTCCGCGCTGAGCATGGCTCGCTGCATATCGCGCGGCGGCTTGCAAAGCCAGTCCGGCCGCCCCATCTTGGGTTTGCTGGCTTGCCAGCTATGGTGATAAACGGTACGTGGAATAAACGTTGTGGACCCGGGGGCAGTGCCCGGCGCCTCCACCATACGGGGGCGAAACAGGCTCGACACGCGTGGTAAAGACGAATCTTTTGCCCGGCATGGTTCCGCCGTTATCGGGCCGTATGACAAATGCCAATGACAACCATGAGGCATTCGCCGTCGCTGCGTAAGCAGGGATAGCGCGGTTTGAGGGGGCACCGGGCAACAGAAGCCCCCTCACTTTTCTCCCCTTCGGTTTACTCCGGGTCGCCGCCCGCGCTATGCACGGCCGCTGATCGCCAGGAATCGAGACCGGATGGAAGATAACCCGGAGCAGCGGCCCGAAAGCCTGCTCCCCTACGACCAGTGGACCGAGGAAGCGCTGCGCCACGTCGTCTCGCGCGCGCTGCGATTCGCCGCCGCCAACGGCCTGCCGGGCGAGCACCACATCTATCTCACCTTCCGGACCGACTACCCTGGCACGGTCATACCGCCCCGCTTGCGCGCCCAATACCCCGAAGAGATGACGATCGTGCTCCAGCATCAATTCTGGGATTTGCGCGTGGACGAGGCGGCGGCGCTGATCACGGTCGGGCTTTCCTTCGGGGGCATTCCGGCGACGCTCGCGATCCCCTTGGGCGCCGTGATCGGCTTTACCGACCCCCATGTCCGGTTCGGCCTCAGATTCCAGCCCGAACCGGTGGAGGCGATCGAGGCCGGGCCGGAAGAAGCGGAGGAGGCCGCCAGCCGTGAGGAGGCGCCGGCTCAGCCCGAGCCGGAACCGCCCGAGAAGGACGAGGAGGCGCCGCAGGTGGTCAGCCTCGACGCCTTCCGGCGGCGTGGGCCGCCGAGGGACGCCGGTTGAGCGGTCGCACCCGCCTCTGCAGAGTTCCCGACACGCTGGCCGGAGCTTCTTGATGCGCTTCACCGTCGACCGGATCGATCACGTCGTGCTCAACGTCTCGGACGTGGAGATCATAGCCTCCTGGTACCAGCGCGTACTCGGCATGGAGCGCGAGGAGTTTGGCCGTGACCAGCGGACGGCGCTGAAATTCGGCGGCCAGAAGCTCAACCTCCGTCCGGTCAGTGCCGATCAGCGCTCGTGGATCACCGGCGCCAACGACAGGCCGGGGAATGGGGATCTTTGCTTCGTCACGGCGGTCGGCTGCGAGGAGGTGCTGGAACATTTGCGCGCGTGCGGGGTCACGGCGATCACGGGCCCTGTTGAACGTCTCGG
>JAFAXA010000299.1 GCA_019241425.1 Acetobacteraceae bacterium
AGGGGTCGCCAACGTCGCCAACGAGGAGAAGATCGCCGATCTGATGACGATGACGGCGGAGCCCGGCGTCATCGGCGGCGTGCCGGCGGCCGGCCTCGATTTCGGCGCCGGCGTCAACACCCAGGCGATCCTGGATCAGCCCTATCAGTTCGATTTCTACGACGGCGGCGGCCTCGACATGGCGTTTCTCGGGCTGGCGCAGGCGGACCGGCGCGGCAATCTCAATGTCAGCCGGTTCGGCCCGAAGCTCGCGGGGGCCGGCGGGTTCATCAATATCAGCCAGTCGGCCAAGCGCGTGATCTTCTGCGGCACCTTCACGGCGGACGGGCTCGTGGTCGCGATCGACAACGGCGAACTCAGGATCGAGCGCGAAGGCAAGGCCCGCAAGTTCGTGGAGGAAGTGGAGCACCGCACCTTCTCGGGCGAGTATGCGGCCGAGCGCGGCACCCCCGTGCTCTACGTCACCGAACGCTGCGTGTTGTCGCTCACCGGCGCCGGGCTGGAACTGACGGAAGTCGCGCCCGGCATCGACATCGACCGCGACATCCTGGCGCAGATGGATTTCCGTCCGCTCGTGAACGCGCCGCGCCCGATGGATGCGCGCCTGTTCCGGCCGGAACCGATGGGCTTGCGCGCCGATCTGCTGGAGGTGCCGCTATCCGGGCGGCTCATCCACGACGCCGAACAGCAGCTCTTCTTCGTCAATTTCGAGGGCTTCTCGATCCGCACCCATGCGCAAATCGAGGAGATCGAGCGATTGGTGGCGGAGCGCACCGCGCGCGCGGGCGGCCCCGTCTACGCGGTCGTGAACTACGAGAATTTCTCGATCCTGCCCGAGCTGCTCGATCCGTACGCGGCCATGGTCAGCCGGCTGATGGACCGGCACTATTCCGGCGCGACGCGCTACTCGACCAGCGGCTTTCTGCGCATGAAGCTCGGCGACGCCTTGTCCGAACGGGACGTCGCGCCGCATATCTACGAGAGCGCGGAGGAAGCGCGGTCCCGGATTGCGGACGGCGACTGAACCGACGCCGCTCAACCAACACAGCACGGAGTTCGGCAATGGCACTGCACGGCAAGGTGGCTCTGGTGACGGGCTCCACCAGCGGCATCGGGCTCGGCATCGCGCGCGTGCTGGCGAGCCACGGCGCGGCGATCGCGCTCAACGGCTTCGGCGATGCGGGCGAGATCGAAACGCTGCGCCGCAAGCTCGGCGACGAATTCGGCGTGCGCGTTACGTATGACGGCGCCGATCTGTCGCGCGTTTCCGAGGTCGAGGCGCTGGTCCGCAACACGCAGAACGAGCATGGCGGGCTCGACATCCTGGTCAATAACGCCGGCATCCAGTTCACCGCCGACATCGCGGATTTCCCGGCCGAGCGCTGGGATGCGGTGATCGCGATCAATCTTTCCTCGGTGTTTCACGCCATGCGCGTCGCCATTCCAGGCATGAAGGCGAAGGGCTGGGGACGCATTATCAACATCGCCTCCGCGCACGGCCTTACCGCGAGCGCGCAGAAGTCGGCCTATGTCGCGGCCAAGCACGCGGTGGTCGGGTTGACCAAGGTGGCGGCGCTGGAACTCGCCAATGCCGGCGTAACCGCGAACGCGATCTGCCCGGGCTGGGTGCTGACGCCGCTCGTGGAACGGCAGCTGCACGACCGGGCGCGGAGCAAGAACACCGGCTTCGACGTGGAGAAACGCGATCTGGTAGCGGAAAAGCAGCCGATGCACGAATTCACCACCCCCGAACAGGTCGGCGCGCTCGCTGCGTTCCTCTGTTCGGACGACGCCCGCACGATCACCGGCGCACCGCTTTCCATCGACGGCGGGTGGTTGGCGCATTAGGCCAGCGCCACGTATGGGAGGGCACGGACGAAGGGAGAGCGCAACTGCGAATGGGCCGTTTCGGTGTCAAGCAACTTGCGGCTTGGATCCCTGTCCAAGGACGAGGCCGCGTGCGAGGTCGACTTGGTCGATTACCACTGAGGATGGGTTCGATGGCGATGCATGATCCGGCGCATCCAGGGGAGGTCATCAGGGAAGCCTGCCTCCTGTCGCTCAAGCTGTCGGTGACCGAGGCGGCCGAGGGGCTCGGCGTGTGTCGTCAATCGCTTTCCGAGCTGCTGAACGGCGGCAACGGCGTCTCTGCGGAAATGGCATTGCGCCTCGAAAAAGCCGGATGGAGCACCGCGGATGCGTGGCTGCGCCTGCAGGCACAATATGATCTTTGG
>JAFAXA010000196.1 GCA_019241425.1 Acetobacteraceae bacterium
GCCATCCCTCTCCGGCCACGCTGAATCAGATTACCTATCCGTCGGCAATAACGATTCCAAGTTGGCGTCCGCCGCTTTAATCGAGATCCTATTTCACGAAGCCAATCCAAATCGCAGTCTGCCAGATACCAACCCCGATCCCAACGATTGTACCCACAAGCCCCACAGTCTTAGCCGTTCGTCCTTCAAAAAGTTTGTCCAGGGCGACGCCCCAACCACGAGATGCCGTTTTGAGTCGTCCTTTCAAAAGTGATCGAACCACATGAAGGAAGAACCCAACCTTAGCGAGAGTGGAGTTGTGCATTCTGAGGAATTCGTGATTTCGAAACGCGTGGACCTCTTCTTCACCAGTGAGAAAGTGGCGATGGACTCCACCGTTCAGCTCCATCAATGCTTTCATCTTTGGATGACTCGCATATCCTCTGCCGTACCGGTCAGATAAGAGGTCATTAAGATTCAACCGGCTCTCAATCGGAATGACGGGCGCATTATTGCCACCGAGAACACGGTAGCGGTGCTCAAGGTGCTCGAAGCCAAAGCTCAGATTGCGCATGTTCCAATGTACCCAATATTTATCCCTTCTGTCACGAGTGAAGCCGTAGAAGTCCTGTAAAAGCTTGCGCTCAACCTCGTCGAAGCGGTCCAGGACGGCCTCGCGAGGAATGCAAAGCTCCTCGGCAACAGAGTGCGTGGAAAAGCTGATTGTCTGCTCAGTCGCAAGATGCACGATGGCGATAGATGTTATTCGTGGGGACAATCCTTCATTATCGTCGTAAAGGCTCTGGCAGGAGTAATGGATGATGTAAAAGTTTTCTGGCCGCCTCTTTGCCATTTTGATGAAGCTGCTGCTAACGTTCATGCTCAATCTACGCTCCTGCGACTCCACAATTTTGATGGGCGGACAGCGGGACGCAAATAGTTCGCCTGAACGAGTCGAATTAACGCCCTTTGATCTTCAAATGTGAGTCTCTGGCAATCGCCTAAAGCTCACACAGGCTATTTTTAACCGACGCTCACTTGCACCAACCCGCGGAGAAACAGTCCACGACGCTAGTCTAGCGCGTAAGCGCGAGCGCTTCCGGTCTCCTACTCCCACTCGATCGTCCCTGGCGGCTTGCTGGTAATGTCGTACGTGACCCGATTGACTCCCCGCACCTCGTTGACGATCCGCCCGGCGACGCGCGTCAGAAACGCCATTTCGAACGGGTACACGTCCGCCGTCATGCCGTCTGTGCTAGTAACGGCGCGAAGAGCGCAGACCTGCTCGTACGTACGCGCGTCGCCCATCACGCCGACCGTACGCACCGGCAACAGCACGGCGAAGGCCTGCCAGATCGCGTCGTAAAGGCCCGCCGCGCGGATCTCCTCCAGAAAGATCGCGTCGGCCTTTTGCAGCACCTGCACGCGCTCGCGATCCACCGCGCCCGGAATGCGGATGGCGAGGCCCGGTCCCGGGAACGGGTGGCGGCCGACGGTCGCCTCCGGCAGGCCGAGCGTGCGGCCGAGCGCGCGCACTTCGTCCTTGAACAATTCGCGCAGCGGTTCGACCAACTGCAGCCGCATCCGCGCCGGCAATCCGCCGACATTGTGGTGCGACTTGATGGTGACGGACGGGCCGCCGCTGAAGCTCACGCTTTCGATCACGTCCGGATAGAGCGTGCCTTGCGCGAGGAAATCGGCGCCGCCGAGTTTCGCCGCTTCCTCCTCGAACAATTCGATGAACACGCGGCCGATCGTGCGGCGCTTTTCCTCGGGGTGGGCGACGCCGTCGAGCGAAGCGAAGAACAGGTCGGACGCGTCCCGGTGCACGAGGCGGATATTGAATCGGTCGCGGAACGTGCGGTCCACCTCCGCCGCTTCGCCCGCGCGCAGCAGGCCGTGGTCGACGAAGATGCAGGTCAACTGATCGCCGATCGCCTCGTGCAGCAGCACCGCCGCGACCGAACTATCGACGCCGCCCGATAAGCCGCATATGACGCGGCCCCCGCCGACCTGCGCCCGGATGCGCGCGATCTCCGTTTCCCGGAACGCCGCCATTGTCCAGTCGCCGCGCAAGCCCACGACGTGGCGCACGAAATTGCGCAGGAGCTGCGCGCCGCGCGGCGTGTGGACCACTTCCGGATGAAACTGCACGCCGTAATAATGCCGCTTGTCGTCGGCGATCGCGGCGTACGGCGCGCTGCCGCTCGTGCCGACGGCGCGGAAGCCGGGCGGCAGGCGCGTCACGTTGTCGCCGTGGCTCATCCACACCTGCTCGTGCGAGCCGGTTTCCCACACCCCGTCGAACAGCGCGCAATCATCGGTGATCTGCACCGACGCGCGGCCGTACTCGCGATGATCGGATGTCTGCACCTCGCCGCCGAGCTGCGCGCACATCGTCTGCTGGCCGTAGCAGATGCCGAGCACCGGTACCCCGGATTGGAACACGATGTCGGGCGCGCGCGGCGTTGTTTCTTCGGTGACCGAGGCGGGGCCGCCCGACAGGATGAAGGCGCGCGGGCCGAAGGCGCGGATGCGCGCGGGATCGGCGTTGAACGGCCAGATTTCGCAATAAACGCCGGCGTCGCGCACGCGCCGCGCGATCAGTTGCGTCACCTGGCTGCCGAAATCGAGGATCAGGACCGGTTCGCCGTGCCCCGCTATGTCCGCCATCTTCAACCGTCCTTGCCTGCTCGCCCGCCCCGGGGGGCGCCACGTCTAGCAGAGCGGGAGGGGCGGCAGCTACGACGCTTGCGGCGACGCCTGGAGCAGGATCTCGATCGGATCCCAGACAAAGGCGATCTGCATCACCGGCTGGCCGGCGAACAGGATGCGCTCCTCGGCGACCGCCCGGCCGCCCAGGCGCTGGTAGAACCAGCGGCTCGGGTTGTCGCGCAGCACCCATAGGAACGCGGCGCGGCACCCGGTTTCGGCGAGGTGGCCGGCGGTGGCGCGCATCAGCCGTCGGCCGACGCCGCGATCGCGCCAGTCGTCCAGCACGTAGAGCGTTTCGATCTCGCCTTCCACCGGGCGGCGTCCGTCGGAAGCGGGCAGCCGCGAGCGGGCGCGCCGGCCGGTCGCGAAGCCGACCACGCGGGCGCCGGAGCCGGAGGGCACGTCGAGGCCGGAGGCGGAGGCGACATAGACGCACTCCCCGGCGCGGATCGCCCCGTCGTAATGGGCGGCCTGGCGCGGCACTGACAGGCGCGCGAGGTAGTCGTTCGGCAGGATACCGGGATAGGCGCTGCGCCAAGCGGCGACGTGCACGGCCGCGATCGCGATTGAATCGGCGATCCGGGCGCGGCGGACGGAAATCACGCCCGGCGCTCCAGGACGGCGGCGAAGAAGCCGTCGGTGGCGTGGCGGAGCGGGGTCAGCAGCAGGAAGTCGCCCTCGCACGGGCACGGCGCATCGAGCGTCCAGGCCTGCCGGACCGGGACCACGGCAAATCCGGGGTGGCGCGAAAGCAAGGCGGACACCTGGGCTTCGTTCTCCTCCGCGAGCAGCGAGCAGGTAGCGTAGACCAAACGCCCGCCGGTGCGAACCAGCCGGACCGCCGCATCAAGGATCGCTGATTGCTTGGCGACCAGTTCGGCGAAGTCGCCCGGCTGCAACCGCATCCGGGCGTCCGGGTTGCGCCGCCAGGTGCCGGTGCCGGTGCAGGGCGCGTCGACGAGCACGCGGTCGAACGTGCCTTCGCGGCGCTTGGCCCATTTGTCGCCGGGTGCCAGGACATGGCGCTCGGCATTGTGAACGCCGGCCCGGCGCAGCCGCCGGATGGCGCCCTCCAGCCGTGCCGCCGAGACGTCGCAGGCGACGATGTGGCCGCGATTAGCCATGGTCATCGCGAGCGCCAGCGTCTTGCCGCCGGCGCCCGCGCACCAATCGGCGACCCGCATCTCCGGCCGCGCACCGACCAGGGCGGCAACGAGTTGGCTGCCTTCGTCCTGGATCTCCACGATGCCGGACTGAAAGGCGGCGCCGCTCGTCACCGCCGCGCGGGCGGCGATCCGGAGCCCCCAGGGCGACCAGGGCGTGGGCGCGCTTTCGAGCCCTTCGGCCCGCAGCATCGCTTGGGCGTCGGCGCGGGTCGCCTTCAGGGTGTTGACCCTGAGATCGAGCGGCGCGGGCTCGGCGGTTGCCGCCATTTCGGCCGCGAGCCCGCGTCCGAAGCGGGCGGCGAGCAGCGGCAGCACCCAGTCCGGCACCTCGAACCGCACCGGGTCCGGCATGTCGGGAGCGTCGATCGTGTGCCCGGCGAGCGATCGGAGAACGGCGTGCTCGGCGGCGCCGAGCGGCGCGGCGCCGAACCGGCCGCCGGAGAAGGATTGGGCGACGCCGTCGGGGGTCCAGCCTTCGAACAAGAGGGACGCGGCGACCAGCGCCCGCACGGTCGGGGCGCCGCCGGCGCGGGCGATCCACCAGGAGAGGCGCCGCCTGGCCCGCAGCACGCGCCAGATGCGGTCGGAGACCGCGCGGCGGTCGCCGGAGCCGATGAAGCGACGGGCGCGGAAGAAGTCGTTGGCGACCGCGTCGGCGGGTTTCCTGCCGCTGGAATCGATCGCGCCGAGCAGCTCGATCGCCGCGGCGAGCCGGGCGGCCGGCGTCACGCCAAGGCCGGCAGCAGGCCGCCGAGATCCCGAAGTTCGGCGACGGCGCCGCGCAGGCCGTACTCGTCCGGCCCGCCGCCCCGGTTGACCCAAAAGACGCGCATCCCGAAGGCCCGGGCGCCGAATGCGTCCCACGGATTGGAGGACAGAAAGGCGATCTCGGCGGGTTCCAGGCCGAGCCGGTCGGTCGCGAGCCGGTAGACGGCGGGCGCCGGCTTGTAGACGCCGGCCGCTTCGACGCTCAGCACGTCGTCGAGCAGCGTCTCGATACCCGCCGCGCGCACCGCGTCGGCCAGCATGTCCGGCTCGCCGTTGGAGAGGATGGCGCGCGCGATCCCGGGCGCCCGCAGCGCCTGCAATGTCGGTGCCACCTCGGGGTAGGCGGACAGGGTGCGGTAGGCGGCGAGCACGTCGGCGAGCAGCGCCCGGTCGGTGATGCCGTGGGTCTCGGCGACGACCGCGAGCGCCTCGCGGGTCAGCGCGAAAAACGGGACGTGATGCGCCGGTCCCGCGAGGCTGCGCACCCAGGTGTATTCCATCTGCTTGGCCCGCCAGTCCTGGCTGATACACCGCCAGTCCGGGCCGAGCCGGGCGGCGTGCGCCGCCATCGCCGCGTGGATGTCGAGCAGCGTGCCGTAGGCGTCGAACACCGCCGCGCGGATGCGCGCCACGGGCGCTATTCCTGCCGGTAGTTCGGCGCTTCCCGGGTGATCGCGACGTCGTGGACGTGGCTTTCGCGGAGCCCCGCCCCGGTGACGCGACGGAACCGGGTCCGGGTCTGCAACTCGGCGATGGTGCGGCTGCCGGTGTAGCCCATACCGGCGCGCAGGCCGCCCACCAGCTGATGCACGACGGTCGCGACCGGCCCCTTGTAGCCGACCCGGCCCTCCACGCCCTCGGGCACGAGCTTCAGCCGGTCGCGGATTTCCTGCTGGAAATAGCGGTCGGCCGAGCCGCGCGACATCGCGCCGATGCTGCCCATGCCGCGATAGGATTTGTAGGAGCGGCCCTGGTAGAGAAACACCTCGCCCGGCGCTTCGTCCGTCCCCGCGAGCAGGCTGCCGATCATCGCCGTGTCGGCGCCGGCCGCCAGCGCCTTGACGATGTCGCCGCTGGTGCGGAGGCCGCCATCGGCGATCGCCGGCACGCCGCGGCTGCGGCAGGCTGCCGCCGTTTCCATCACCGCCGAGAATTGCGGCACGCCGACGCCCGCGACCACGCGCGTTGTGCAGATGCTGCCGGGGCCGATGCCGATCTTCACCGCGTCGGCGCCGGCGTCGATCAGCGCGAGCGCGCCGTCCGGGGTCGCGACGTTGCCCGCGATCACCTGCACGGCGTTTGACATGCGCTTGATGCGGTCCACGGTGCCGAGCACGCCGGCCGAATGGCCATGCGCGGTGTCGACGACGACGATATCCGCTTCCGCCTCGATCAGCGCCGCCGCCCGCGCTTCGCCGGCCGGGCCGACACCGGTCGCCGCGGCGACGCAGAGGCGGCCCAGTTCGTCCTTCATCGCCAGCGGATGCGCCTGCGCCTTGTCCATGTCTTTCACGGTGATGAGCCCGACGCAGCGATAGGACGCATCCACCACCAGCAGCTTCTCGATGCGATGGCGGTGCAGCAGCCGCCGCGCTTCGTCGGCGTCGACGCCGAGCGGCACGGTGACAAGGTTCTCGTGCGTCATCAGCTCGGACACGCGCTGGTCCGGATCGGTCGCGAACCGGACGTCGCGATGCGTCAGGATGCCGACGAGGCGGCCGCTCGCCCGTTCCACGACGGGCACGCCGCTGATGCTGTTGCCGTTCATGATCGCCCGCGCTTCCGCGAGCGTCTGGTCGGGATGGATCGTCAGCGGATTGACGATCATCCCCGACTCGTACTTCTTCACCTGGCGGACCTGTGCCGCCTGCTCGTCCACGCCGAGGTTCTTGTGGATGACGCCGAGGCCGCCATTCTGCGCCATGGCGATCGCCATCGGCGCTTCGGTGACGGTGTCCATGGCGGAGGAGATCAGCGGGATATTGAGGGAGAAGCGGCGGGTCAGGCGGGTGCGGGTGCTGGTCTCGTTCGGCAGCACCTGCGAATAGGCGGGCACCAGCAGCACGTCGTCGAAGGCGAGTGCCTCCTCGACCCGCGACAGGCCGGGTCGCCCGGTCCCGGCGGCATGGGTGGCGGCAGACAGGTCAGCCGGTTCGTCGAACGCCATCGGGAAACGCGCCTTTCGCGGCTCGCTGCCGCGCCTCTTCGGCCCGGAGCCCTTGGCGGCTCCACATAGGCCGCTGCCGCCGGGGCTGCAAGCGCCCGTGCTGCATTGCAGCGCAACGGCGCGCCGTCCGGTGCGCGCCGCGACCGGCAACGGGCACAGCGGGCGGGCGCATCTTTCCGGGAATATCGGGGCGGCCCGGCCGGTCTTGCCGCTATGAGTGTGCGCAAAAGCGGTTTCGGTTTGGTGGTCGGCGGCCGGGCGCTCGCCCGGGCGGTCGGGCTACTGGACGGGCGCGAATTGGTGCCCGTGCTGCTGCTGATTGCCGTGTCAGCGGCGCTGCTGTGGTGGTCGGTGCCGCATCTGGCCGACGCGTTCGGCGAGCGCGTCGAGACGGTGCCGACGACGCACATCTCCGCGGGCTCCGATTGCGCGTTCGGCCGCAAGACCCGGATCGAGTTCACGATCGACGCCGACCGGCCGACCACCTTGGTCATGAACTTCCGCGACATCGCGCCGCCAACGCCGTCGCATCCGTGCGAATACATCTACGTGCGGTTTCCGGGCCGCCTCGACTCGGCCTATGCGCTCGGGCTGTCCGGCCCGGCGATGACGACCGAAGTGAAGGAAACCATTTTCACGCGGCGCCCGAAGCAGGAGCCGCTGGCGAATGCAGCGTTCCAGGATGCTTCGGCAAACGGCGACGTCCGGTTCACGCTGCTGATGAGCAAGCTGCCGGAAGCGGTTCGCTCCGGCGACATCACCGTTAAGGGTGAAATCAGTTCGTTCCTGTCGAGCAGCGCGTTTGCCGACAAGGTCATGCATTACTGGCTGCGCTTGCCGGAGAGCCGCCTGCGCGACGATTGCGAAACGGAAACCGAATGCGAGGACGACTACCTCGCCGACAATCCGCATGTCGGTTCGGTCAATCTGATCCTTGGCAGGACGTTGCGACTGAAATCGGTGCTGCTGGCGCATGCTGGCCAGGCGCTGACTCGAGAGGGTCTGACCAGGATCACGACCGAGGACCTGACCGGCTCGGTGATCGCCGAAGATGCGGAGAAGGCGAAGGGCCGGGATGTCACGCTGCTCTATTGCGGCACGCTGTTCGCGACGGGAATTACTGTCGGATTGCAGGCGGCAGTGGAACTCATCCGCTTGCTGCTGCGCGCGGATCGACGCCGGTTCAGTACAACGTGAGGTGACGCGCCGCGAAAAGATGCCCGCCTGTTATCCGGGGCGGTAGCCTTGGGCGACCACGTAGAGTTCGCTCGACTCCTTGCGGCTGGCGGGCGGCTTCGCGTGGCGGACGGTCGCGAAGTCGCGTTTCATGGCGAGCAGCAAGTCGCGCTC